>NZ_JBNHFL010000019.1:0-105270 GCF_059090205.1 Arthrobacter sp. CMU6 | reverse complement strand
CCCCCCCCGCCCCCCCCCCCCCCCCCGCCCCCCCCCCCCCCCGCCCCCCCCCCCCCCCCCCCGTCGTCTCCGCCCAGCCCGGCGACGACAATGGCGGCCTGCGCACCGTCCCGGAACCGCCCGATGACCAGGGCGGACAGCGCAAGGCGCCCGAGCCGGGTGACGACAGCGGCGGACACGGTTCCGACGACTAAGACGAAATCTGCACCGGGGAAAAATTCCCAAAACGGGCCTTCTGCACTCATACGGGAGTCCCGCTCGAGCTGGCTGCACTACACAATTTTCGGGCGGCATTGGGCAACGACACGCCAATCAATAGAACACGCTTTCTTTGCTTAATCCGTAAATCAACCTGTATCGTATTCATTTAGGTAGCCCGAAACTCCTCCGGAGCCACAAACTCCAAGAGCCCCGCCCTGCATCGCAGCGCGCCAGCAACTCCCGGTACCGAAATAAAAAATCCCCCAACCAAGCCCAGCAATTCCCCGCTGTCCGGAACTCCCGGTCAGCCCGGCTCCCGGCACCACTCTCAGGGGAGCACAACAGTGATGAAAGGCCGGCATTATGTTCGCCGACACCCGCACCACCTTGACCCGCCCTGAAACCCGAACCACGACAAACTCCGCACCCAGGACCCACTCCCACCGCCGGTTCGTACCGGCCCGACGCAACCGTGCCGCGCTCAGGACGCCCACCTCCCGCAAGCAGACCATCCGACTGTTCCTCCTGGGTGTCCTCTGCACCGCGGGCTGGCTCGCCTCGCTGCTCGTGGGGCACTTCGTGGACTGTGGCCCGGAACTTCACCGCATCGGGCTCGCCGTGCACATCCTGGCCCTTGTGCTGTCCTTCGGCACCATCCTTGTTGTCGACTGGCTGGGCCTGCTGTGGCTCATGGGCAAGGTGCACATGCACGAATCGCCCAAGCTTGAGAAGGCAGCGAAGCCCCTGATCTGGGGCGGCCTGGCGCTCCTGCTGGCCTCCGGCGCCCTCATCCAGCCCGACCTCACCAACCCGGTAACCGCCGTGAAGCTCGGCTGCGTCCTCATCCTGATGCTCAACGGCCTGAGCATCGCCCCGGCCATGCACAAGATGTTCGCGCTTCCGCGGGAAACACGCTTCAGCGAACTGGGGCGCCGGCTGCGCACCCGGCTGCTGATCGCGCTCAGCATCTCGCAGGCGTGCTGGTGGACGGCCGTGCTGATCGGCCTCGTGAACAGCACCCTCCGCCGCTGGACGGGGACGTAACCAGAACCCCACGGCCGGCGCACGCGCCATTCAGGCGGGGCCTTGGGCCGCGCCGCTCTTCAGACCGGGCCGCCATTCAGGCGGGGCCGTTATCCCACCCGCTCCTGCGACTCCGCGGCTGGCGCCGGCGCGTGCCCGTTGCCGCGGCGCATCCCGTGCAGCAGCCCCGGCAGCGCCAGCGCGGCAAGGACCGCCAGACCCGCCATCGGCAGCCAGGGTGTACCCGGCCACCAGTGGTTCCGCTCCGTCAGGTCCAGCAGCCAGCCCAGCAGCGCATTTCCTGCCAGCACGGCGATGCCGCCGTAGGTGGCGGACAGCCCGTAATAGGCGCCCCGCCCTGACGCTGCCCCTTCCGATGGGATGAACCGCGGAATCAGCGACAGGATGGTGGGCGTCAGGAGCATATGTCCAAGGATCAGCGCACCGACTATGCCCGCCATCAGGGCCACTGAGCCGGCCTCCGCCGAGCCAGGACCTCCCGCACCAGAACCGGCGGCTTCCGCCTCGACAGAGGTCACGGCTGCCGCGGCCAGCGCGGCGGCCACCAGCAGGAAGCCGGCCGACATGGCCCGGCCCGGGCCCAGCCGCTGGCCGGCTGCGGCCACCGGCAGCTGCAGCAGCAGCGTCAGCACGGAGGCGAGCAGGAAAAGCATGGCCAGCCACGAACCGTCCAGGCCCCGGCGGCCGAGTTCAAGCGGGAACGCGAAGTAGAGCTGGTTGTACGCCACCATGTTGGTGCTGGCGAGCAGGCAGAACGCCACAAAGCGGCGGTTCTTCAGGCACCCCAGCGCGCCGCGTGGATGGCCTGGTGAAACGTCCGGCTCGGCCGCGGCTTTCGCCTTCCCCGGCGATCCGGCGGGGAGACGGAACCACAGGACCACCGTCACCGCAACAAAGATGGCAATTCCGGCCGCCAGCGCCGCGTCGAAGCCCCATCCCAGCAGGGCAGCTCCCAGAAGCGGGCCGGCCAGGGCGCCCATCTCCCCCGTTATCGCCAGCCAGACGAACACCGAGCGCCGGGCCTTGCCGGGAGCATGGTCGGAGTGGCCGGCATGGGACCGGTCCGCGTGGGACAGCTGGGATTCCAGGGCGGGCGAGAACAGCGCACCTCCCGCACCGGTCAGCACCGCGCCGAGCAGGAACAGCATGAAATCCGAAGCTGCCGCGAGGGTTGCATACCCGGCGATGCGGACCAGGCAGCCGGTCAGGATGGCTCGTCGGGCGCCCCACCGGTCGGCCAGCAGCCCGCCGAACAGGAACATCCCCTGCTGGCTGAAGGTACGGGCACCAAGAACAAGCCCGACGGCGGCGGCGTCCAGTCCGTAATCCCCGCCCATGGCGCCGGCCAGGAAGGGAATCACCGCGTAGAAGCCCAGATTGAACACCATTTGCGTGCCGAGCAGGATGCGCGTTTCAGGCAGGTACGGCATTGGTCAGGTGGTTCCTTAAGAGTCCGGGAAGCTGACGAGTTCCAGGGAACGGGCTGCCTCCGGCCCGGCCGCCGCACGCCCAATGGCCATAGCCGCCCGCGGGGCCCCGGCGACCGCCCGATGCGCGCATGCCGCCATGTCACTGCAGGCTACCGGAGCGGCGCAGGCCGTCGGCTGGACCCGGGCCGCCGCCACCAGCTCCTTGCTGTGCCCGTGCTGGGGGCTGGCGAAGAACTCGGCCGTCCCAGCCAGCTCCACCAGGGCGCCCTGGTACAGCACGGCGACCCTGTGGCTCATGTACCTGATGACGTTCATGTCGTGGGAGATCATGATCAGCGACAGACGGCGGTCCCGGTGCAGGCGCAGCAGCAGGTCCAGGACCTTCCGCTGCGTCACGGCGTCCAGCGCCGAGGTGGCCTCGTCGCAGATCAGCACCGACGGGTCCAGCAGCAGCGCCCGCGCGATCGTCAGCCGCTGCAGCTGGCCTCCCGAACACTGGCTCGGGTACCTGTCCAGCAGGGCGGGATCCAGCTCAACATCCCGGACGGCCTGGTGAATGTGCTCCCGGCGCCCGTCCGCCGTGCCCGTCCGCTGCCGCAGCAGCGGCGCTTCCAGGCTCGTGAACAGTTTCATCCGGGGATCGAAGGCGTCGTGCGGTTCCTGAAAGACAAGCTGAACCCCGGTGCCGGGAACGCCGGAACTGGCGGTGCCGCCGTCGTCCTTGCCGCCCGCCACGGGCAGGGCCCGGGTGACGCTGCCCCGGTCCGGGGCCTCGACCTCCACCAGCAGCCGGGCAAGAGTGCTCTTCCCGGAGCCGGACTGGCCCAGGACGCCCAGGACCTCGCCTTCCCGGAGGCTCAGCGAGACGTTTTCCAGGGCCGGGAGGGCGCCGCGGCGTGTGGCGAACCGTTTGGTGACGCCGTCCAGCGCCAGGATGTCGCGGGTCGGTGCAGGCTCCCCGGCGGCTGCAATGCGGCGGCGGGTGAGGGCACACGCCTCCAGCAGCTCCCTGGCGCATGCGGTCCGCGGCGCCCCGAGGACGGTTCTGGCCGGGCCCTCCTCCTGGACAGCGCCGGCATCCATCACCACTACACGGTCAGCGAACTCGGACACGGTGGCGAGGTCATGGGTGATGTACAGGACGCCGAGCCCGTGCTGGCGCCGCTGGGTGTCGATCAGTTCAAGGATCTGCCGCTCCAGCACCTTGTCCAGTGCGGAGGTCGGCTCGTCGGCGAGCAGCAGCTCCGGCTGTCCGGCCATGGCCACGGCCAGCATGGCCCGCTGCGCCATGCCGCCGGAGAGCTGGTGCGGATACGCCCGCGCAACCCGCGCCGGATCGTCGAATCCTGCGTCTGCCAGCAGCCGCAGCGCCTGCGCCTTGGCGTGGCGTCCGCGCAGCCCGCGGTGCAGCCTCAGCGGTTCGGCCAGGTGGCTGCCAATGGTCATGCGCGGGTTGAACATCCGCTTGGGCTGCTGGTACAGCATCCCGATCCGGCCACCGCGCAGGCGGTTGAGCTCCGCGCCGCTGGCCCGCAGCAGGTCGGTCCCGCCCAGGCTGATGGACCCCGATTCGGCCCGGATCTGCGGCGGCAGCAGTCCCAGGACGGCCAGCGCGGTCATCGTCTTGCCGCTTCCGGACGCGCCCACCAGGGCGACGAATTCGCCCGGCGCCACGGAGAGGCCGACGCCGGAAAGCACCGGGCGGGAGGACGGCGACCGCACGCTGAGGTGCAGGTCCTCGATGAGCAGGCCCTCACGCATGGGTGGCCGCCGGTGCGGGGGCGCTGGCCAGCAGCAGCCGGCTGCTGGACATGCGGGCCAGATGCTGGCCGATGAGGGTGACGCACAGCGCCACGGTGAAGATCACCAGGCCCGGTGCGAGGATGGTCATCGGCGACCTCACGGCGTAGGGCTGGGCGGCGGCGAGCATGGAGCCCCAGTCGGACTGCGGGGGCTGCACGCCGAGACCCAGGTAGGACAGGGCGCCTACGCTGATGAGGAACTGCCCGAACCGGAGGGTGGCCTGCCCCAGCAGCGGCCCGGCGAGGTGCGGCAGGATGTGGCGCCGCACAGTGAACCAGGGCGAGCAGCCCAGCACGCGGGCCGCCTCGATGAAGCCGCGGGCGGAGACATCATAGGCCAGCGCCCGCGCCAGCCGTGCGAAGGGCGTCCAGCCCGTGACGGTCAGGGCCAGCAGCAGGGAGGGATAGCCTGCCCCTAGCGCGGCCACCAGGAACAGCGCCACCACCATCTCCGGCATGGCCAGCAGGATGTCGTTGGTGCGGGTGAAGAACTCGTCCAGCCAGCCGCGCCGCCGGGCGCTGAGCACGCCGATCGCCGTGCCGATGACCGCGGTGAGCAGCGTGGCCAGGGCGGCGATGGTCAGCGAGAAGCGGCCGCCGTCGAGCAGCCGGCTCAGGGTGTCGCGGCCCAGGTGGTCGGTGCCCAGCCAGTGGGTTGCGGTGGGCGCCGACAGCCGGGAGGCGAGGTCCTGCTCTGCCGGCGGATAGGGCGCGATCCAGCCGGCCAGGGCGACGGACAGCACCACAACGGCCAGCACGCTGGCGGCAATCCGGATGTGCAGGGGAAGTTTACGCATGGCGCATCCTGACCTGGGGGTTGAGGAGCCCGTGGACCAGGTCCGCCGCCGTGGTCAGCAGGACAGCCAGCCCGACGACCACCACCACCGCCCCCTGCGCCAGCGGAATGTCGCTGTTCAGGACTCCGTCGAAGAGGAGCCGTCCCATTCCGGGGATGGCGAAGATGACCTCGACGATGACCGATCCGCCCAGCAGGCCGGCGAACCATACGGCTGCCAGCGTGGTGAGGGGCAGCAGTCCGTTGGGGATCACGTGCTTCCGGACCGTATGGAAGTAGCTCAGTCCCCTGCCGCGCGCGGCGGTGACATGGTCGGCGCCCAGCGCATCCAGCATTCCCTCGCGTACGGCGGACGTGAAATGGCTCGCCGGACGCAGGGCGAGAACCGCCACGGGCAGCACCGCCGACGTCGGGCCTTCCCACCCGGCCGACGGCAGAACGGACAGTTCGAGTGCGAAGACCAGCACGAGCATCGGCGCCAGCCAGTATTCCGGCATGGCAATGAACGCCTGGGAGACGGCGGTGATGGCCTTGTCGGCCGCACGGCCCTCGTTCAGCGCCGCGGCGATGCCCAGGATCACGGCTATCAGCGCGGCAACGGCCAGCGTCATGACCACCAGGCTGAGCGTGACCCAGAGGGCGGGCAGCACCTGGTCCGCCACGGGCGTGCGGCTGGTGTAGGACAGGCCCATGTCGCCGCTCGCGAACCGCCCCAGCCAGCGCAGGTACTGCGTCCACAGCGGATCCTGGAGTCCCAGTTGGGCACTCAAGGCCTGGACGGCGGAGTCATCGATCGCGTCGCCGGCCACCCGCGAGCGGATGATCTTGCGCACCGGATCGCCCGGCGTGACGTACGGAATGAGGAAGACCACGAAAGACGCCAGAAGAACGGCGACCACCAGGGCCGCCGTTCTCCTGGCGAGGAACAGCATCATGCGGAACCCTGGGCTTGGAGTCCGCGGTGGCGGAGTGTCACGATCCGGACTTGGCCGTTTCGGCCCGGAGCACGTAGCGCGCCAGCGGGTCCTGGACATGTGCCTGCAGGTCGGTGCGGACGGCGTCGATGGCCTGCTCGTTGACGAGCCACACATTTACGGCCTGGTCCTGGAGGATCTGGCCGGCCTCGGCGTAGAGCCGGTAGCGCTCCTCGGCGTCCGCCGTCGTGGCTGCCTTGGCGATCTTTTTGTCGTACTCAGCGTTGCAGAAGTGGCTGAGGTTGTAGGTGCCATCGCAGGTGTAGTCAGCGGTGAGGAAGCCGATGGGGTCGGCGATGTCGATCAGGCGGTTGCGCTGGCTCAGCACCATGTCGTAGTTGCCGGACAGTAGGTCCGGTTCGACGGCGGCGTACTCCTTGGTCTGGATCTTCACCGGAACGCCCACGGCCTTCAGGTTGTCCTGGATGACGGTGGCCACGTCCGCGAACTCCGCGCGTTCGACGATCGCGACGATCTCCAGCGGCCGTCCGGCGGTGTAGCCGGCGGAGGCGAGCAGCTTCTTGGCGGCCTCGACGTCCTGCTTCGGCGCTTCAGCACCCTCGATGGCCCAGGGCTCCGACGGCGCGAACGGCCCGGTGGCCGGAATCGCGGCGCCCTCATAGACGCTGGCGGCGAGCGCATCCAGATCGAGGGCCGAGCGGACCGCCTTGCGGAAGTCGACGTCGTCGAACGGGGCCTTGCCGTTGTTCATGTACAGCGTGGCGGTCCGCGGCGAATCCGCCTTCAGGACCTTCACCTTGGCGTCCGACTCCAGCGCGGCGAGGCCGGAGACCGGGATGGACAGGGACACGTCCGCTTCGCCGGTCTGGACCTGGGCGGTGCGGGTGGCGCCGTCGGTGATGAAGCGGATCTCGGCGCCGGCGAGCTGCACCTGCCCGCCCCAGTAGTCCTCGTTGCGGTCCAGGGTCAGGGACTGCTTCGGCTTCTCGGACACGGGCTCGAACGGGCCGGTGCAGTGGCCGAACGGATCAACAGTTTCGCCCTTGAAGGCGGCCGGCGACAGCACGCCGGTGTTGACGCTCGCCAGCCGGTAGGGCACCAGCGGGCTCTCCGTGGGGGTGGTCACGCGGACCGTGCGGCTGTCGACGGCCTTGACCGCCTTAACCACCTTCGGGCTGAAGGCGCGGGCGGGCACTTCGGCGTCGAGGACGTTCTGCAGCGAGGTCACCACCGCGTTGGCATCGAGGGCGGCGCCGTCCTGGAACTTGACGCCCTCGCGGAGGGTGAAGTCCCACTCGAGATCGGAGACCTGCTTCCACTCCGTGGCGAGCGAGGGCACAATCTTGCCCTGGGTCTCGTCGTAGCGGGTAAGGGTCTCGAGGCAGCCGGACAGGGACAGGATGTAGGCGGCGTCGCTCTCCAGAGCCCAGTCCGCCACAGGGGCGCGGAAGTTGTCGACGACGATCCGCTGGTCAAGATCGGCCGCCTCGCTGGATTTGCCGGCTTCGCCGCTGAAGCCGCAGGCGGACAGGGACAGCAGCGCCACGAGTCCCACGGACACGGACAGCGGGAATGAAGAGCGCAACGGTAAAACCACCTAGATTCGAATGCCTGCACAGCACGGCAGGCACATAGCGAACGGCCAAAACGAGCCACGCTGAGTGTAGGCTAACCTAACTTCTGCATCCAAATTGGCTCGTAACGGTCAGTAGTTGCGGCGGTGCTTGAGCTTGGGGAGCACGACGGCGAACACACCTGCCGCTGCGAACCCCAGTACCCCGGTGGCCGTCACGCCTGCGCTGAGGGAGGCCGCGGCCGTCACCGCGGACAGAAGCACCGGCCCGCCGGTGGAGCCGGCGTCGGCCATGAACCGCCAGAGTCCCAGGAACTGGCCGCGTCCGCGGTCGGGCGAGAAGTCGGCGCCTAGCGTCATCACCAGGCCGGAGCTGATCCCATTGCCGAAGCCGATCAGCAGGGCCGCGAGCAGCAGGCTTGTGAATCCGCCGGTGAGCGGGATCAGCACCAGGGCCACACCCATGATCAGCGTCGATGGGATGGCCACCCACTGCCGCCCGCGCCGGTCCATCACCTTGCCCGCCGGGTAGAAGACCAACATGTCGATCGCCCCGGAGAGGCCGTACACCAGCGAGGCATGCGTCGCGTCGAGGCCCAGGTGGTCGGCCCACAGCGGGATCACCACCTGGCGGGAGGCGCGGAGGGCGCTCAGCAGTAGGATGCCAATCCCGGCAGTCAGGAAGACGCCGGCATGCGAGACGGCCACGCCGCGCAGGGTGGGTTCCGGACCGGTCTTGGCGGTGGACCCGTCGGCCGCCACCAGGTCGGGGACGGTGATGGCGAGCGCGGCGGCAGCGGCCATGCCGGCCACGCCCACCCAGTACGCGCCGCTGATGCCCACGAACGCCATGGCCGCGGCACCGATGAATGGCCCGATGAAGGTGCCGATGCGGCTCACACCGCCGAGCGTAGACAGGGCGCGGGCGCGGAATACCACCGGCACGGCCTCGGTGAGGTATTTCTGCCGGGCCAGGCTGAAGACGGCGGCGGACATCCCGACGACGGCCATCGCCACCGCGAGGAGCCAGAGTCCGTTGCCAATCACCAGGGACACCCCGGCGGCCAGCAGGGCCAGCGCCCCTGCGGCGGCTGCACCCACAATCGACCAGCGTTCGCCGAACTTCAGGGTGATCATCGAGGCCGGCAGGTTGAAGAACCACGAGCCGAGGCCGATGAGGGTGACGATCAAAGCGGCCACGGCAACGGACGCGCCCAGCTCACGGGCGGACAACGCCACCACCGGCAGGATAGCGCCCTGGCCGATGCTGAACAGAAGCGCGGGGCCGAATGCCGGAACAGCAATGCCGCGGAGGCTGAAGGGCGGCGGGCTGTTCGGCGGAGTCATCCTTTTTATCCTAGGGCGCGGGCCGGGCCGCCCCCGCGGAAACTCGGGCCTCCAGGCGGCCAGCATCACAAACAAATTGATTTACGACGCCGCGGGTTTCCACCAGACCTTGGCGAAATAAACAAGTGTGCTTAGCCTTGTGTCAGGGCGAGGCGCGCGGACCCAACTGGACATCGACTAAGGTTCGGAAATAACTGAACAGCCGCAGGAGTGATCATGGAAGTCTGGCCGGGCAGCGCGTATCCACTGGGTGCGACCTTTGACGGTATGGGGACAAACTTCGCGCTCTTCAGCGAGGCGGCAACCGCCGTCGAGCTGTGTCTGATTGCCGGGGACGGCACCGAAACGCGCGTGGAACTCCTCGAGGCGGACGGGTATGTGTGGCACTGCTACCTGCCCCAGATCCAGCCCGGGCAGAAATACGGGTACCGGGTCCACGGGCCCTACGACCCCGCCAGGGGCCAGCGCTGCAACCCCAACAAGCTTCTTCTGGACCCGTATGCCAAGGCGATCGCCGGGCAGGTGCACTGGCACCCGGCGATGTTCTCCTACAACTTCGGCGACCCCTCGTCCCGCAACAACCAGGACTCGGCGCCGCACACCATGCTGGGCGTCGTGATCAACCCGTTCTTCGACTGGGCCGGGGACCGGCCGCCCCGGATCCCGTACCACCGCTCCGTCATCTACGAGGCACACGTCAAGGGGCTCACGGAGCTGCACCCCGAGGTGCCCAGGGAGCAGCGCGGTACCTTTGCCGGCGTCGCCCATCCCGCCGTCATTGCGCACCTGCAGCGGCTGGGCATCACGGCCATCGAGCTGATGCCGGTGCACCAGTTCGTCAATGACGGGACGCTGCAGGAGAAGGGCCTCAGCAATTACTGGGGCTACAACACCATCGGCTTCTTCGCGCCGCAGAACACGTACAGCTCGATCGGCCAGATGGGCCAGCAGGTCCAGGATTTCAAGGCGATGGTCCGCACACTGCACCGTGCGGGGATCGAGGTGATTCTCGACGTCGTCTATAACCACACGGCGGAAGGGAACCACTTGGGTCCCACCATGAGCTTCAAGGGAATCGACAACGCCGCGTATTACCGGCTGCTGGAGGACAACAAGCAGTACTACGTCGACTACACGGGCACCGGAAACACCCTGAACGTCCGCCAGCCGCACTCCCTGCAGCTGCTCATGGATTCGCTGCGGTACTGGGTCACCGAAATGCACGTGGACGGGTTCCGCTTTGACCTCGCCGCCGCGCTGGCCAGGGAATTTTACGACGTCGACCGGCTCTCCACGTTCTTCGAACTGGTGCAGCAGGACCCGATCGTGTCCCAGGTGAAGCTCATCGCCGAGCCGTGGGACGTCGGGCCGGGCGGTTACCAGGTGGGCAACTTTCCCCCGCAGTGGACTGAATGGAACGGCAAGTACCGCGACACCGTGCGCGACTTCTGGCGCGGCGAACCCGCCACGCTGGGCGAGTTCGCGTCGCGGCTGACGGGGTCGGCGGACCTGTACGAGCGGTCGGGGCGGCGCCCGGTGGCGTCCATCAACTTCGTCACGGCGCACGACGGCTTCACGCTGCGGGACCTGGTGTCCTACAACGAGAAGCACAACGAGGCCAACGGCGAAGGCAACCGCGACGGCGAATCCCACAACCGGTCCTGGAACTGCGGGGTGGAGGGGCCGTCCGACGATCCCAAGGTACTGGCACTCCGGGCGCGGCAGCAGCGGAACTTCATCGCCACCATGCTGCTCTCGCAGGGCGTGCCAATGATCCTGCACGGCGACGAACTCGGCCGGACACAGCAGGGCAACAACAACGTCTACTGCCAGGATTCCAAGCTCAGTTGGGTCAACTGGGACACCGTCGACATGCCGCTCATGGATTTCACGGCCGCCGTGAACCGGTTGCGCGCCCAGCACCCCACGTTCCGCCGCAGCACCTTCTTCGACGGCAGGCCGGTGCGGCGCGGCAAGGGCGAGAAGCTGCCGGACATCGTGTGGCTGAACGAGGACGGCATGGAGATGCTCCCCGAGGACTGGGGCCGCGGGTTCGGCCGGACCATCGGCGTGTTCCTCAACGGAGACGGCATCCAGGGCCGGGACGACCGCGGCCGCCGCATCACGGACGTGAACTTCCTGCTGTACTTCAACGCTCACGACGACGACATCAAGTTCACGCTCCCGTCCGGTGAGTTCGCTGAGGCCTGGGACATGGTGATCAACACCGCCGGGACCGGAGTGGAACGCGGACCGATCGACGCCGGCTCCGTGCTGAAGGTGGCCGCGAAGTCCATGGCCGTGCTCCGCGCCCGCGACCTGACGCTGCCCGAGCCCAACCTCTCCGTGGCCCCCGGCCTGCAAACCTCCGGCCCCGCGTAGACCCTCTGGCACTTTTCGCCGCTTTTTCCCCGACCCTCCCGCACTTTTCGCCGCCCTGACCCGGGCGGACAAGCAGGTCACGCGGAAATCACCCGGCGGAAACCACCCGGCAATGTGGCAGCCCCATCCTGAAAGAGCGCCAACGGCGCAACATGATCGAAGCGCCGACGGCGCCAGGATGGAGCCCTCATGCATGATTCCGCCGCCACAGGCAACGCAGCCGGTCGCATCATCGACTGCCGCCACCTCTCCCCCGGAGACACAGTTGAAGCCCGCTACAACGGCCAGCTTTACTATGTGGGAACCGTGACGGACATCGTGCCGGTCCTTGGCATGTTCTGGATACTCGAGGCCAAAACCGGGACCCGGAAACTCCTCGATCCGCTCGCCCTGCACGTGGTCCGCCAAACGGCCGCGGACACGGCCGAACCACCCAGCCGGCAACCAAATGCCGTAGCAGATCAGTGACGTTTGCCACGGCCGAAGTCGCTAGGTATTTTTACTCTCACAGCAATCTTCCGGGCGGCATTCAGGTAAAACTGAGGTCTCGCCGTCGTACTCCGGATGATTAGCAGTACGAGTGTCTCTTCTGCCCGACCGGAATCTCCGGGCAACATCGATGAGCCGCTCTGCCGCGCGCTGAACCGCCGGGGCTGTCCCGGCGGCCACTTCTTCTTTGGGGGACGCACACACCATGACCGCTGTATCCAAATGGGTCGCCGCCGGTTCGTCAGCAGCCGTGGTCGCCGGCGGGCTCTTTCTCGGAGCGACCACAGCCGCCGCAGCACCGGGTGACCCCGCCTGCGTTCAGGCCTCCTCCCAGTTTGAGGCTGCCCTCTCCGCCGCCGGCATCACTGAGACGACGATTGCCGATCTCGAGTCCAAGGCCGCCGTCGCGGCGGACGCCGAGGCGACTTATCTGGCGATGGTCGAAGCAGCGGGTGCCGTCCCCGCCGCCGAACTCGCGACTGCCCAGGCAGCGCTGGACGACGCCATCGCAGCGACCGATGCCGCCGAGGCTGCGCAGGAAGATGCCGAGGAATCAGGCGACCCTGCCGCCATCAGCGCTGCCCAGGCAGCCACGGAAGCCGCCGAAGAGGCCGAGGACGCCGCGCGGCAGGCCGTGACGGACCTGACCGCGGCCTACGACGCCGCCACCAACACGCCGGAGATCACCGCAGCCCGGGACGCCTTCAACGCGGCCGCGGCTGACTTCGACGCCGCGCTGGCCGAGGTGTCGCTCGATGAAGCTTCCGCCGCCGACCTCGCTGGCCTCTTCGAGGCCTTCCTGGCAGCCTGCAACCCCGACTCCACGGGCGTTGATCCCATCACGCCGCCGGTGACCGGACCGGTCACCGCCCCGGAAAACACGACGCCGGCCGTCGCCAGTGCGGTCAGTGTGACTCCCGCCGGGGGCGGCACCGCGCCAGCCGCCACGAACAAGGGCCTCAACGTGCAGACCGCGGCAGAAGCCGAGCCGGGCAACCACCCCGGACTGGCGCTCCTCGCCGGACTCCTCGCGGCGGGCATCGCCGTGCCCGCGGCCGTCGCCGCGAGGATGCGCCGCCTGGAGCGCAGCCGCAACTAGGCATTTCAGGGTGGACCCGCAGATGACTGCCAGCCGGCGCCGGCCCGTCCGCCGGCGCTGGCTCGCCATGCCTGCCGTCGCTGCGGCGGGTTTGGCGGCTGCTCTCTTCCTGGCGCCCTCGAACGCTGTTCCTCCAAGCGGCGGCAGCACCGCCGTCGTACCCTCAGCTGTTCCTTCGGTGGTGGGTTCCCGGAGCGCCGCGCCCGTAGCCCGCAAGGCGATGCGGCCTTCGGCGGCGGCACCGACGTCGGTATCGATCGACGCCGTCGGCCTGAACGTGCCGGTCCTGCCGCTGACCCCGAGCGCGGACGAGCTGGCTTCCGAATCACTCGTCCCGCCGCTGACTCTCGACGCTTACTGGCTGACCAGCTACGGCATGCCGGGTGCGGGGTCGACCAATACGACATACATCGTGGGGCACAGCTGGGACGGCCGGGATGCCCCGTTCAACCGGCTCAGCGACACGTCGCTCGTGGGCAAGGCCGTCACAGTCACCACCGCGAAGGGAGCCCTGCAGTACGTCGTGGATGCGGTGACGACGCACGACAAGAACACCCTCAAGGACAGCGACATTTGGAACATCGTGCCCAACCGCGTGGTGCTGATCAGCTGCTACACCGAGGACCCGTGGGGCAAGAACGTGGTGGTCACGGCCTCGCCCGCACCTTCCTGACCTCCGCGACGCTCTCCCACCGCCATGGAGTCGCGAACAGCCATCCCGGGGTTCAGCACGGAAACGACGAGGGCCGGGAGCAGTAAGCTCCCGGCCCCAGGTCCCGGGTCCAGGCCCGGAAAATCGTGCTACTCGCCCAGGAACTTGTCCAGTGCGGGAAGATCATCGGTGTTGATGTGGTCGACGCCGGCGTCGCGGAGCTCGGTCCACATGGCGTCGCGCGCGGCGCCGGGCTGGTCCGGCGTCGCCCAGAACCGCACACGGTACCCATTGCTGTGGGCCGTTTCCACATACTCCCGCAGCTTGGCGCGCTCTGCCAGCGGCATCGGCCCGACGCCCTGCCACGAAAACAGCTTGGTCCAGTTGTCGCTAACCAGCGGCATCAGGCCGGCCGGCATTCCCGCGGCCAGATCGGCGGACCGGCCGTCGTAGAAACCAAACCGCTTGTTCTCAGCCTGCATCGTCGCCAGCGGGCGGTTGCCGCTGATGACTGCGGTGACGGGCCCGGCTGAAACCTTGCCGTTGGCGTAGCGCGTCAGCAGCGCAGGGTGCTCAGCCAGTTCCTTCTCGACGGCCGCATAGGTTGTTTCGCCGTCGCTCTTGATGTCGATCAGCAGCTGCAGGCTGCCGTCCCAACCCGGGTAAACGCTGTGGCCCTGCTGCCGCACGAGCTTGTCCAGCGGGTCCAGGTAAAGGCTTTCGAGGGTGACCCCTGCGCGCGCATCAACCAGGTCGTGCGCCACGCGCAACTCGCCGTCCACCAGCCAGACGTCCGCCTCCACGCTGGTGAACCCGTGCTCGAGCGCGTCGAGCAGCGGGCGGTCGTGTTCGTAGTCGTTATGCGCGTGCGCTGCTGCATGCGGCTCGCCCAGCACAACGGCGGCATCCGGCGCCGCGGTGGATGGGGCGGCGATTCCGGCGAGCGCCGTGAGGGCGACGAGGGCGGTGACGGTGCTTTTGAGCAGCACAGGGTTCTCCTTCAGTGCGGTTGGGGGTCCGCCGTCGCGCTTCCCGGATTGGGAACGTCCGACGGCGTGCCCCACCACCCTGCCCGCCGGCAGCTAACGCTTGCCCACCGTCGCCTGACGCCCCGGTGAACAGGACGTGTCGTGCTGCGCCGGTTGGTCGAAACCGAGCGTGCCGGCGCCCTTGACCTCGACGGACTCAACAAGAAGTGAGGACGCGTCAGGAAAAACCCGGCGAAAAGTGAGGACGCGTCAGGAAAAACCCAACGAAAAGTGAGGAGGCGTGCCGGGCAGGCGGGTCAGCCGACGTGGATGCCGGGGCGGCGGGCGGGGTCGGGCTCGTTTTCGCGGATGATCTCGCGGACCACGGGGGCGGTGTCGCCGCGGCCCAGCAGCAGGTAGCGCATCAGGTGGGCCAGCGGGTTGCCCTCGGCCCACTCGAAGTACGCGTGCGGCCGGACTCCGGTGGCAGCGTGCAGGGCCAGCAGGATCGCCGCGATGGCGTTGGGCGCGGCCGGGCTCGTGGCGCGAAGGACACGGTGACCGGCCACCTCCACGCCCCGCACCGTGAGCACGTCACTGAAGCCCGAGGGGTCCGTGACATCGATCTCCAGGAACATCACGTCAGCCGTGCCGGGAACGGGGTTGTTCTCCCGTTGCGCCGCCTCCTTCTCCGCGTACTCTTTGGCGTCCCTGGCCTGCGGGCGGTTAGCGATGATGTTGATCCGCCCGTCGTAGTCAATGGTGTCCGTCACAAAGCGGCGCGCGGCCTCGTCGAACTCGATCCGGTCCACCCGCAGCTCGGTGGTCCGCGAGACCCGGGACACCAGCGAGACCACCACGATGCCCAGGATGAAGAACCCGGAGATCGCCAGGCCGTCCGGCTTCTCGATCACGTTCTCCGCCAAGGCGTAGAGCATCACGAGGGTCAGAATGGTGAAGCCGACGGCGGCCCCGCGCTGCTTCTTGCGCGCGGCGGAGATGCTCACGGCCACCGCGCCGGAGACCATCATGAACAGGATCCCGGTGGCGTAGGCGCCGGCCTGGGCGTTGACGTCGGCCTTGAAGCCGATGGTGATGAGGATGCTGATGGCTGTGTACACCAGGACCACGGGCCGCACCGCGCGGGACCAGTCCGGGGCCATGCCGTAGGAGGGCAGGTACCGGGGCACGATGTTGATCAGCCCGGCCATCGCGGACGCCCCGGCGAACCACAGGATCAGGATGCTGCTGATGTCGTAGACGGACCCGAAGCCGTTCCCGAGCCGTTCATGCGCCAGGTAGGCCAGCGCACGGCCGTTCGCCGGTCCGCCCTCCTGGAACGCCTCGGCCGGGATCAGCACGGTGGTCACGAAGCTGCTGCCGATCAGGTACACACTCATCACCACGGCCGCGGTCGTGAGGAGCTTGCGGGTGTTGCGGATCCGGTTGTGCAGCACCTCCTCCGGAGTGGAACTGGAAGCCTTCACCAGGGGCATCATGCTGACGCCGGTTTCGAAGCCGGAGAGTCCCAGCACCAGCAGCGGGAATGCCAGGATGGCAGGCCCGGCGATGTTGCCAAAGCCGCCGCCGAACGACCCCAGTGAAGCAATCCAGGCGGCGACGGCACCCGGCTGGGTGACGGCGTCGTATATTCCGGTGCCGATGATGACCGCATTCAGCAGCAGGAAGACCCCCACCAGCGGAATGGCGACGGCCACCGCTTCGGAGAAGCCCAGCAGGAACACCCCGCCCAGGATCAGCAGCATCACCACGGTGATGGGGACGGCCTGGCCCTCGAGGAACGGCGGGAGATACGGGTTCTCCAGCATGTGCACGGTGGCGTCGGCGGCGGACAGGGTGATGGTGATGATCCATGACGTCGCCACGAATCCCAGCAGCACCAGCACGAACACCTTCCCGCGCCAGAACGGCAGCAGGTTCTCGAGCATGGCCACGGACCCTTGCCCGTGCGGGCTCTCGTGCGCCACCCGCCGATACATCGGCAGCATGCCCAGCAGTGTCAGCGCCACGATCAGCAGCGTGGCCAGCGGCGAGAGTGCCCCGGCGGCTAGCGCGGCGATGCCGGGGAGGTAGGACAGCGTCGAGAAGTAGTCCACGCCGGTCAGGCACATGACCTTCCACCAGCTCTGCTGGTGCCCCGTGCCCTCGGCGGACTCCGGCCCCACCGGCTGGTGCACCTTGTGCTCCAGCAGCCACCGCGTGAGTGCGCCGCCGGGGCCGTTCTCCCGCTCGGGGTTGGGCACGCTGGCCGGAACGGAATATTGGGCTGGTGCGGTCATGAAGTGTCTTTCTGGATTTGGGGAAGGGGCGCCGCTGGCCGCTGAAAAGAGCGGCGGGAGGGCTGCCGGGCGCGGCAGGAGCGTACCCGCCGTCGGGCCGCGGGAGAGGCGCCCGACGGCGGGGAGCTACTTCGTTGCTTTGATGAGCCGGTAGATCATGTAGCCGGTCACGCCGATCCCGAGGATCAGCCACAGCAACGGGGCGCATTGGGTCAGCATGGCAGGACACGGCCTTGCGTGCTTGAGGTGGCCACGGGGTCCTTCGATTCACATGGGCAGTTTGCTGATGACCACGGGAGCCTAGCACCGGCCGGAATCCGAAAAGCGCCAAAACCGGGGATCTTAACGCTTTCTTAACGCCTCGTCCTTCACACCGGTCCCAAGGAATTCCGCGGTGGTAGCGTGACGCGTATGCGCGACGTTCCTGACCCGAAGGCCCGGCCTGCGGGCAGGAACGCCCGGCCTCCCGGCAAGAGGCCCGTGCCCGACCGCAAGAAGCCGCTGTCCGGCACCAAAAGGCCTCTGCCGGAAGCCAAGATGCCCCGCCCGGCTTCCAAGACGGCCAGGCTCGCGGCCAAAACGGCCAGGACCGCCGGCAAAGCCGCGGCGAGGACTGACACCAAGGCAACGGGCCGGGGCTTCAGCGGGCTGTGGCCCGGCGGCTCGAAGGTCTTCCCGCGCATCCTCAACGTCTTCGCACCCCAGCACCCCGCCCAGGTGATCGTGCTCGGCTTTGCCGCTGCGGTGGCCGTCGGCACCATCCTGCTCATGCTGCCCATCTCACGGAACGGCCTCGAGGGCGCACCCTTCCTCGATGCCCTGTTCACCTCCACCTCGTCCGTGTGCGTCACAGGGCTGATCACGGTTGATACCCCGGTGTACTGGAGCGGGTTCGGCGAGGTGGTGATCATGGCGCTGATCCAGATCGGCGGGTTCGGGGTCATGTCCTTCGGCACGCTGCTTGGGGTGCTCATGGCGCGCCGGCTGGGTTTGCGCTCACGGCTGTCGGCGGCCGCGGAGATCAAGAGCACCGGATTCGGCGACGTCCGCCGCGTGCTGCTTGGGGTGCTGGCCATCAGCCTCACCGTGGAGATTCTGCTCGCCGGGATCCTGGCGGCGAGGCTCGTCGCGGGCTACGGCTACGAGCCCGGGCGTGCACTATGGCACGGCGTTTTCCATGCGGTGTCCTCGTTTAATAACGCCGGATTCGCGCTGCACACGGACAACCTGATTGGTTTCGCGGGCGACCCGTGGATCTGCCTGCCCATCGCGGCCGCGGTGATCATCGGCGGCCTCGGCTTCCCCGTGCTCTTCGAACTGCGGCGGCAGTACCAGCGGCCCATCCACTGGAGCATGAACACCAAGCTGGTCCTGGTGGGCACCGCCGTGCTCCTCACGGCAGGCACCGTCTTCCTCACCGCCGTCGAATGGTCCAACCCGGCCACGCTCGGCGCGCTCAAGCCGGGCGAACGCATCCTGGCCGGGTTCTTCCAGTCCGTCATCACCCGCACGGCCGGGTTCAACAGCGTCGACATCGGGCAGATGCACGAGGTGTCCTGGCTGGGCATGGACATCCTGATGTTCATCGGCGGCGGCCCGGCCGGCACCGCGGGCGGCCTGAAGATCACCACCTTCAGCGTGCTGTTCTTCATCCTCCTGACGGAGCTGCAGGGCGGCACGGCCGTGAATATCTTCGGCAAGCGGCTCTCCCGCGCCGTGCACCGGCAGGCCATCACCGTGGTGCTGCTGGCCATTGGGCTGGTGGTGGGCTCAACGATGTTCCTCATGGTCATCACGGACTTCGGCCAGGAGCGGATCCTGTTCGAGGTGATCTCCGCGTTCGCCACGGTGGGCCTGTCCACCGGCATCACGGCCGCCCTGCCGCCGGCCGGGCAGGTGGTCCTGATCCTGCTGATGTTCATCGGGCGCCTGGGCCCGGTGACACTCGGCGCCGCACTGGCGCTCCGCGAACGCCCGCTTCTGTACGAATACCCGAAGGAAAGGCCCCTCATTGGCTAAGAACTTCTTCTCCCGTTCCCCCGAATCCGCGGCACAGGCGGACTCCGTGGTGGTCATCGGGCTCGGCCGCTTCGGCGGGTCGCTGGCGCTGGAGCTCGAGGCGCAGGGCACCGAGGTGCTGGGCATCGACTCCAACGAGGACACCGTGCAGTCCTACAACGGCCGGCTCACCCACGTGGTCCGGGCGGACTCCACCAAGGAGGAGGTGCTCCGCCAGCTCTCCGTCCACGAGTTCGACCGTGCCGTCGTGGGCATCGGCAGCGACATCGAGGCGAGCATCCTGACGACGTCGCGCCTGCTCACG
Source organism: Arthrobacter sp. CMU6 (assembly GCF_059090205.1). Taxonomy (NCBI): domain Bacteria; kingdom Bacillati; phylum Actinomycetota; class Actinomycetes; order Micrococcales; family Micrococcaceae; genus Arthrobacter; species Arthrobacter sp. CMU6. The sequence goes on along the minus strand of NZ_JBNHFL010000019.1, from coordinate 85,929 downwards.
TTCAAGAAGCCGCAGATCTGGGCCAAGGCCATCAGCGAGCCGCACGCCGAGATCCTCGACCAGCTCGGCGTGGACCACGTGATCCGCCCCGAGCACGACATGGGCAAGCGCGTGGCCCACCTGGTCCGGGGCTCGCTGCTGGACTACGTCGAGTTCGAGGACGACTTCGTGATGATCCGCACCAGCCCGCCCACCGAGGCCTGCGACCGTCCGCTCGGTGTGCTGGGCCTGCGCGACAAGTACGGCATCACCATCGTGGCGGTCAAGCGCCCCGGCGGCATCTGGGGCCACACCACCGCGCAAACCGTCCTGTACGACGACGACCAGATCATCGTGCAGGGCAGCAAGACGCAGGCGGAGCGGTTCAGTAACATGCCGTAGGTTCCGCCGGTGGCCGCCCGGCGGATTGCCGGGCGGCCGCCCGTGGCCGGACGGCCGGTTACCGCGTGGGGGGCGCCTCGATAAAGACCACCTGGCTCAGGCTTCTGACGGGCCGCCGCCTCCGGGCGGCAGGCTTGCCGGCGGCGTTAGCCGGATTCCCGGCGTCGGACTTCAGTTTCCCGGCACCAGCGGAATGCCCGGCACCGTTGGCATGCCCGACGGCGTTCCCAGCCCTTCCGGCCGGGACCCGCCGCACGCTGAGCTGCTCAAGATCCAGCAGCCGGCGGGCGCCGGTCCGGGCGTCGATGATCCAGAACAGGTCGATGTCCCGGAACGTGCTGCTCACGGTCCCCCGGTGCGCCAGCCGCCCGCGGTGCCAGGCCTCGACTTCGTCCCCCACCGTCAGCTCTGCGCCGGACTGCACTTCAAGCTCCACATCGTTGTTCACAGCCGGTCCCCCTTCATCGGAATGTTGATGGGTCCAGCCTGCACCACGATGTTTTCTGGAACGTTTCGGGTTGGTGTTTACTGCGAGTCATCCCTGTTTCCGGCGGTGCCCTCGAGCGCACCTCCTACATATTGGTGTGCGGCATGCCGGGAAGGACCTGAGCGCCTGTTGCGGCGGTCCAGGAAATCCGGCCGCCTTGGAAGCCCTGCATGGTCCTGCCATCCGGCGTCGTGAACTCATCTGTTGTCGGGTAGCCGAGGCTGCCGTCCTGTGCTCCGCTCTTCAGCCAGGCGGTGCGGATGGCCCCCTTGGACACCTGGGCGCCGGTCATGGAGGACCAGACGATGGCGCCCTTCTCAAACGACTGCGAGGCCCCGCCTGCCCGCAGGCCAGTGGTTTCACGCAGGTCGGTGGGGTATCCCAGGCCGCTGGTGTACCCGCCCGCCGAGAAGTACTTTTTGCCGATGGCACCGGAGAGAACGGCCAGGCTTCTGTCGGTGTAGACGATCACGCCGTTCTGGAAGGTCTGAGCCTGTCCTCCGTTGGGGGTGGCGTACTGTTCCGTGACCGGGTAGCCGAGCCTGCTCTTGTCCGCTCCGTCCTGCAGCCAGATCCCGGCAATGGGCCCATGCATGGCGCGTGCCCCGGTCCTGGGCGACCAGTAGATGATTCCGCCGTCGAACCACTGTCCCGCACCGCCGTCCTTGAGTCCCACCTTCTCGTCGGTCTGGGCGGCATTGAACCCGCCGTACTTGCCCTGGCCTGCCTTCCAGCGGGCTCCGATGGCACCGGAGATGGCGTGTGCGCCGAGCGGGGAAGCCCACGTGATCCAGCCGCCCTGGTACTGCTGGTAGACGGTGTTGTCGAAGGCGATACCGCTCCTGAATTCCCCGGACACCGGGTAGCCGAACTTGCCCTTCTCGTAGCCGAGCTTGGCGTAGACGGTTCGGATGGCGCCGCGTGAGACCTGCGCGCCGGTGGCCGGCGAGTAGACGACGAACCCGCGCTGGTACTGCCGGTACGCGCCGCCGTCTTTCAGACCGGTCCGTACGGGTCCCAGCGGTGAACCGAGGCCATACTTGACGGCCACCGCGGCAATGGCTGCGTCCCTGCCTTCCGGCGAAGTCGCCGTGGGTGTGACGCCGCCCGCGCTGGCGAAATCATTGTTGTAGCACTCCACCGAGCCGGTGGCTGGTGCCTTGATGCAGTGCTCTGCCGCATGGGCCGGTGCGGCGGCCAGAACGGAGCCGCCAAGCAGGCCGAAACCGAGCACGGCTGAAATAACTTTGGAACGCATTAATCCCCCATGAAAAAGGCCGGAATGTCCCGGCTGGGGACAGCGTAACTGATTGCAGCCGGCAAAAATGTAACTAATCCATCAACTTGAAATACGCGCTGGGAAGCCCCGGTTAGGCTCGGAAGGCCGCGGGAAAAATCCGTCATAAACGCCCCTTGGTGTGATCGGCGTCATATCATGGCGTCCAGTGCATTCCTGCTGCAGCCAACGTCGTCGTCGCCCAGGAGAAAGGACAGCCCGTGAAGCCGCACGCTTCGTTCCGTCTGTTCCGCTCCGGGCTGATCGGCTCCATCGTCCTGGGCCTGGCCGCCGGCGGACACCTCGCCGGTGGGGGCCAGCTGCCCGCGCCGGCAATCCTCGCGGCCCTGTGCGCCGTGACCATGGTTCCGGTGGCCGCGCTGACCCGTTACAAGCTGTCGCTGCCGGTCCTGACCGGGCTCATAGGTGGCGGACAGGCCTGGCTGCACTGGGCGTTCGACGCCATGTCCGCGCAAACTCCGGCGGCGGTTTCCCCGGCGCTGATGTCCGGACACGCCGGACATCCGCCGGCGTCCCTGAACCACGAGGCACTGATGATGGCCGCCCCGGCGCACGGGGCTGCACCTGGCGGCCTCATGTTCGCCGCCCACGCCATCGCCACGCTGGCCACTGCGCTGCTCCTTGCCCATGGCGAGCGGGCCCTCGGCGCACTGGCCGATTGGCTGGGCCCGCTGTTTTGGAACGCCGAGCCATCCGTCGTCGTTCCCGTCCTCACCCCCTTCCCATGCGCCACGGCCGCGGTCCTTCCGCCCCAGCACCATTCGGTGCGCCTGCCCTCCCGCCGCGGGCCTCCGCTGCCCGCGGCCGCCTAGGGCAGGTTCCTTTCACAACCGGCAGGAACTTCCGACGGCGGTCCTCCCGCTTTCCGGACAGGCTCAAGGCCTGTTATTCCTGACCCCTAAAACCTGTGAAAGGCACTCCTGCCATGAATACCTCCCTTCGCCGTACCCTCAAGAGCACCGCAGCCGCCACACTGGCAGCCGGATTCCTGGCCGCAGGCGCGGCCGCAGCTTCCGCCCACGTCACCGTCGACCCCTCCGCCACCTCAGAGGGCGGGTTCACCAAGCTCACGTTCAGCGTCCCCAACGAATCCGAAACCGCCAAGACCAACCGGCTCGAAGTGAAGCTGCCCACGGACACGCCGCTGACCTCCGTATCGGTCCTGCCCATCGACGGATGGAAGGCCCAGATCATCACCGGCACCCTGCCCAAGCCGGTCGAGGTGGCAGGGTCCACCGTGACCAAGGCGCCCACCAGTGTGGTCTGGACTGCTGACGCCGCGCACCAGATCGGACAGAACCAGTTCCAGACCTTCACCCTGTCCGTGGGCCGCCTCCCCGCGGCCGGCACCACGGTGACCCTGCCCGCGGCGCAAGGCTACACGGACGGGACCACCGTCAACTGGGCCGACGCCGCCGAGCACGAGCACCAGCATGCGTCGGCAACGTCCGCCGCCCCGGCCTCAGAGGCAAAGGAGTCCCGCCCGGCACCATCATTCGTCACCACGGCAGCCGAAAGCGAGGGCGCGCACGCGGCGGGTACCCCGGCGGCAACGCAGGCGTCGGCCGTGGCACCCGCCACTTCGGCTTCCTCCTCGGGTGGCGACACCGCCGGCTGGGTCGGGCTCGCTGCGGGACTGGTCGGCCTCGCCGCAGGTGTCACAGCGCTGGCCCGTACCCGCGCCAGCCGCGGCAACTAGCCGCACGAGGCAACTAGGCCGCCATGGTGCCGTGGGGCTACGTGATGTGGTGGAAGCGCCGGCCCACCCGCGGCAGCGCCTGGGCCATGGGCCGGCCGGCACCCCGTGGAGCCTTCGTCCGCGGACACTGGGCAGGCGTCCTGGCCGCGATGACAGCGATGGTCCTGGTGGGCATGTTCCTGCCGCTCCTCGGCTGGAGCCTGTTCGCCTTCATCCTCCTGGACACGGCCATCGCGGAAGCCAAGCACCGCCGTCGTCCATTCGAACCGGAAGCGGCCGCGGAACCGGAACAGGCGCCCTCCCGGTAGCGCCCCGGCGCAAAGTGGGCATGGCCGCCCCGGCCCGCCGTCGATAGACTGAGAATGGCCGCCGCGGCAGCAGGCCGCCCGGCCGTCCCGAACAGGAGGTCACGATGGGTTTGGGTGACAAGATCCACAACGCCGCCGAAAAACTCCACGGCAGAAGCAAAGAAGCAGCCGGCCGCGCGAGCGGAAACGAACGGCTCCGGTCCGAAGGCAGGGCCCGCCACATCAGGGCCGACCTCAAGCAGGCCGGCGAAAAGATCAAGGACGCCTTCAGGAGGCACTAAGGTCCCGCATTAGCTCGAGGCCCTGTCCGGTAAGAGCGGACAGGGCCTCGCCGCGTCTCCGGCGGGACTTCCATCGCTCAAGCAATTCAAACCGAAGAGGCGTTAAAAAAACGTTAAGATTCCCGCCGCCGGCGGAGGAAAGGCTGTTGCGGGAAAGTGCGGCACAGTACCGTGGATCCATGCCGTCCTGCGATGGCCCCCAACACCGCAGGGCGGCACTTCCATGTCCTCCGACCGGCGCTTCCCGGCCGCAGATTGCCAAAAATGGCCGCCTGCAGTTGTTTCCAAGCGACCATTCCTGCCGAAACGACGCGCCTGCAAAACCCCCGGAAGCGCGAACGGACACTTGAGGCCCTGGCCTGAAGGGCCCCAAGTGTCCGTTCGCGCTTCACTGTGCTTCGAGGCGGCCCTTCTGGATGGTGTGCCGCCGGTGGGTCCAAGGCCGCTGAAACGGCGTATTCTCGTTGACATATGAGTGCCCCCGCAAAGCCGTGTGAACATGCATCATCTGAGTAGATTGGCAGTCCTGGGAGCGGCGCTTTTGCTTGCCCTGTCAGGAGCGGGCGGCCCGCCCCAGCCCGCAACAGGCAAGTCCCTGTCGGCGACAACGGCCGGGTTCCTGCCCGCGGCGAGCCGACCCGCAATCAACCCGCCGGCAACAAGCCAGCGTGCACCCGTCCCCCGTCCTGTCCGGCAGACGGTGGTCCGCCATGCTCTGGCGGCGGCGCCCGTGACTGCCGCGCCCACTCCGGCGCAGCAGCTCGCCCGGCTCACACTGCCCCAGCGCGTCGGCCAGCTGTTCATGGTGGCGGCCGCGGCCACCGGAGCGGACGCCAACACCATGTCCGGCCTCACCAGGTTCCACGTTGGCAATGTCTATCTTGCGGGCCGCAGCCGTGCGGGCACCACGACGACGGCCGCCGTCGTCCGTCGCATGACGGCCACCGTATCGGCGGCCACCTCCGGCGGCGTTCGCCTCGCGGTGGCGACGGACCAGGAGGGCGGCTTCGTCCAGGTCCTCAGTGGCCCCGGTTTCTCGGTGATTCCCACAGCGCTGTCCCAGGGAACACAGACGACGGCGGCACTCAAGGCGAACGCGCACGTTTGGGGAAGCCAGCTGCGTGCTGCCGGGCTCACCATGAACCTGGCGCCGGTTCTGGACACTGTGCCGAGCAGACAGTTCGCCCCGCGCAACGCGCCCATCGGGTTCTTCGCCCGCGAATACGGGTTCACGCCGCAGACCGTCTCGGCCCACGGCGGCGCCTTCGCGGCCGGAATGCGCTTGGCGGGCATCGCTCCTGTGATCAAGCATTTCCCTGGTCTGGGCCGCGTTGTCCTGAACACAGACACCAGCCGGAACGTCAAGGACACCGTAACCACGCGCACCGACCCGTACCTGCTGCCGTTCCGGACGGCGATCCACGCGGGCGCCCGGTGGGTCATGGTCTCGAGCGCCTATTACACGCGCATCGACGCCGGCCACATCGCACCGTTCTCGCCTGTGATCATGCGGACGATGCTGCGCACGGACCTGCACTTCACCGGCGTCGTCCTCTCCGATGACCTGTGCAACGCGGCGCAGCTGGGTCCTTGGGCCCCAGGCACGCGGGCCACGAACTTCATCAACGCCGGCGGAACCATGCTGCTGTGCGCGAACCCCCGCGCTATTCCGGCCATGTACTCGGCCGTGCTGCAGCTCGCCCAGCGGAGTCCCGCGTTCGCCGCCGAAGTCAACGCCGCCGCCCTGAAGGTACTGACCGTGAAGGCCGGGCATTAGAGGGCGTTGCGGCCCAGTCCGCGGATTCGGCAAAAAGGGCCGCTCGAAGCGGGTCCGAAGCGGCCCTTTTCGGCGAAAGGGCGCTCGTGCAGAAACGCGGGAAGCGCGAACGGACACTTGGGGCCCTGTCCGGCGAAACCACGAGGCGAGGACCCTTCAGTGGACCAGGCCGGAGACCAGGTTGATGGTGGTGGCCAGCACAATCGCGCCGAGCAGGTAGGACAGCAGCGCGTGGCGGAGCACCGTGCCGCGAATTGCGTCTGTCTTGAGGTTGGTGTCCGAGACTTGGTAGGCCATGCCAACGGTGAAGGCCAAGTAGGCAAAGTCCATGTATCGCGGCGGGTTGTCCTGGTTGAAATCGACGCCTGCTTTGTCGCGGTAGTAGATGGAGGCGTAGCGCAGCGTGTAGAGCGAATGCACCAGGAACCAGGACAGTGTGGAAGTCCCCAACGCAAGGGCGATAATGCCCGATTTGGCTCCGCCTTCGGTGTTGGAGGCGTCCCCGAGGATCATGGCAACGCCGCCGAAGCTGGCCAGTGTGGCGGCCAGGACCAGGGCGTCGGAGGCGGCCCGGCCGGGATCGTCGCGCCGGGCGTGGGCCGCGGTGGACGCTGCCGGCAGGCGCCCGATGATGGCCCATACCCAGATCAGATAGGTGGCGGCTGCGGCCGCCCAGCCCATGGCCGGGCATAGGTCCACGACTGCAGGAGCCCCACGGCCACAGCCGTCGCCAAACCGACGACGGCCATCGCCACCAACCTGAGCCGTGAATGATGCGCCGGCCTGTCGAACTTCGATGCCTCGTGTCCAAGGCCGTCCACTCTGCTCATGGTCCGATCATTGCAGTTTCGCTGGCTCCGGCTCCGCGCCGACGCGCGTGCAGAAACCCAGGAAGCGCGAACGGACACTTGGGCCCCCGGTTGCAGGGCCTCAAGTGTCCGTTCGCGCCCGACACAGCCGCGCTAGCTGAGCGCGGGCACCTGCACCTGGCCTGGCTTGAAGCGGGCACCGGAGCCGGGGTACGTGGGCACGTCGATCCTGGCGTGGGTGTGGACTTCGCTGACGGTCGCCTTGGTGTGCTCGGCGATCTGCTCCATGGTTGTCACCCACATGCCGTCCATACCCTTGACCCGCTCGATGAGCTGCTCCAGCGCCACCGCCTTGGACGGCCGGCCGGAGATGAACGGGTGGTTGGTGAGCACGAAGCAGCTTCCCTGCGAGTGGTGCGCCTGGGCCTCGAGCGTCCACATCTCCAGCACCTTGGCGGGGCTTTCGATCACGCCGCTGCCCGTCACGCCCGGATAGAACGCGTACTGCTCCCAGTCGTCCAGCGTCCAGTCGACGGGGATCTCCACGATGTCGCGGGTGTCGCCGGCACCGGACGGGGAACCCGAGGAAACGGACATCCGGTACGGCGCGTCGCCGTCGAGCAGGCTGGAATCGTAGAGGAAGCCGCGGTCAGCGAGGAGCGCCGGCGAGTGCCAGTTCAGTTCCCACCACGGTGCCCGGTAACCCACGGGGCGGATGCCGGCGACCTTCTCCAGCGCCTCGAGTCCGCGGTCGATGTAGCTCGCTTCCGTGGCGGCGTCGATCCCCTGCATCGGCTCGTGCAGATAGCCGTGGTGGGCAACCTCGTGCCCGCCGTCGAGGATCTGCCGCACCACGTCCGGGTAGCTTTCGGCCGTGAAGCCGGGGATGAAGAACGTCCCGCGGATCTCCTGCCGCGCCAGGATCTGCAGCAGCCGCGGCACCGCTACCTTGGGCCCGTACGACTGGTGGCTCATGAGCGACATGCGCCGGGTGCTGGTGGGATCGTGCGCGATGACGCAGGATTCGGCATCGACATCGAAGGTGAAGGACGCTGCGGCGGTGAAGCCGGCCGGCCAGGTGATGGGGTGCTGGGTATCCGCGAAGGCGCTAGTGCTCATGCCGGGGTTCCTTTCGTCAGGGGGCGAAGCGGAGAGGTACAGAAGGATTTAGAGTTCGACGGCGGGAACGGGCTGGGGTGCCTCCGCAGCGGAAGATGCGTTGACCGTGGCGGTGGCGCCGCCGTCGTCTGTCACCGTCACGTACGGCCGGTGCAGCCGGGGGCCGAGTACCGCGTAGACCGCGGCACTGGTGAGTCCGCCGGCGAGCCAGGAGAGGTCCCAGCCGCCGAGGGCAACCGCGATGGGGCCCTGCATGATGGGAACCAGGCCGTACATGAACAGCCAGGTGGCCACGATTCCGGCGAGCAGCGAGGTCACGCCCGCCCAGTTGACCACGGGCAGGCGGCGGGTGCCGACGCCGTCGAACAGCCGGTCAACGTTGCCGGGCCAGCGCTTCTCCAGCCAGAAGTAGTGCACCAGCATCACGCCGCCCCAGGCTGCCACCCACGCCACCAGGCCGATCAGCCAGGCATCCAGCACGGCGGCGAAGTCCTCCTGGAAGATGAAGTAGACGACGGCGATGAGCGAGAAGACCCCGACGAACAGGTTCAGTTTCCGGCGGCTGACGGTGATGTCGAGCGCCTGGGTGGCCACCGAGAAGGTGTAGATGTTCAGGATGTTGGTGGCGATGGGGCCGTGCAGCACCATGAGGAGGACAGGCAGCGCCATGGCGCCGAAGTTCTGGACGATGAGCTTGCCGGGGTCGACCTCGCCGCTGTTGGTGGCGAGGCTGGCGCCGAGGACACCGAGCCAGACGACGGGGATGAACTGGCCCAGGACGGACGCCAGGTAGACCTTCTTCTTGGGCACGGTGGTGCTGACGAAGCGGGAGTAGTCGGCCGCGTAGGTGAACCAGGTGATGCCCCAGCCGATGCCGATGGCCGTCATCACGGCGCTCATGGCGGCGATGCGTTCGGAGCCTTCCAGGATGTTGCCCGCGGGGCCGGCGTAGGTCCAGTCGATTTTGAGGCCGAACCAGGCGACGGCCGACATGACCACGAGGATGATGATGGTGGGCGGCACGGTCCATTTTTCGAAGGCGGCGATCGCCTTGTAGCCGAACCATGCGATGGCAACCTGGGCGGCCATGATGAACGTGGCGACGCCGATCTTCCAGGCGTAGTTGTGGGCGTTGGGATCCACCCAGCCGAGTGTGCCGAACAGGGCCATGACCAGGTCGAGGATGATCCAGGTGTTGACGGCGCACCAGCCCACTACCAGCAGGGCCTGGATGGCGGCCGGGAGGTAGTTGCCGCGGCGGCCGAACGCAGCCCTGGCCAGGACCATGCCGGTGGCGCCGGTCTTCTGGCCGAGCAGGACGAAGCAGCCGAACAGGAGCATGCCGATCAGGTTGCCGAGGACCAGGACGGTGACGGTGTCGGCAAAGCCAAGGCCTAGGTTGATGCCCAGGGCGCCGAGGACCCAGTTGATCGGGGCGAGGTTTGCGCCGGCCCAGATCCAGAACTGGCCGGACACCTTTCGGGTGCGCGCGGATTCGGGAATGGGCTGGAGCCAGGCTTCGAAGTCCTCGGCCTGCTCCATTGCGGGCCCGGACTGCGGTGTTTGGGGATTGTGCATCGGAAAAGCCTCCGTATGAGGAAGAAGAGCCTCCGTGAAGAAGGGATGCATTAAGCGTATGTGCGTCACATCACAGCAACAAGGTACGATCTGTCTAACAGAATTACCTTGCCTATGACGGAGTGTAAGATCAGTGTTCCTCGAAGACGTCCTGAAGCATCAGACTGTCCAGGCGGCTGACCCGCGGCTGCGGGCGGCCCCGGACAGCGTGCCCGGCCGGCAGGTGCGGTGGGTCCACTCCAGCGAGGTGCTGGACATCGCTCCCCTGCTGCGCGGCGGCGAGCTCCTCCTCAGCGGCGGACAGGCACTGGCCACGGCTTCCGACCAGCGGCGGGTGGACTACGTCCGCGAACTGGCTGGGCGCGGCGTCGCGGCCCTGGCCATCGAGACCGGGCCCGCGCTGCCCGACATTCCCGAGTCGATGCTGATCACTGCGCAGTCGCAGGGCCTGCCGCTGTTCGAGCTGCGCAAGGTGGCCCCCTTCGTGGGCATCATGCAGGAGATCAACTCCATCCTGGTGAGCCAGTCCGTGGAGCTGCTGCAGCGCGGAGACGAGATCAGCCACGCCATGGCCGCCGAACTCGCCCACGGCGGCGGGCTGGACGATGTGCTCGCCGTGCTCGCCGGGCAGACCGGAACCGGCGTCCGGCTGGTGTCGGCGGCCGGGCTGACGCTGGGGAGTGCGGGAGCGGCCGACGGCGGGGGTTCTGGAGCGGCCGACGGCGGCGGTTCGGGAACCGGCGGTTCTGGATCAGTGAGTACGACGGCGGTTGACGTTCCGGTCCGCGGCGTTCTGGCTGCCCGGCTGGAGCTGGAGCTGCCCGAAGGCATCGACCCGACGTTTGTCCGGGTGGCCGGCGAGCGCTCGGTGGACATTCTCGGCCTAGCGCTGTTGCAGCGGATGCCGCCTGGCCTGAAGGAACTGGCGGGAGCGGAGCTGATGCGCGCCGTCCATTCCGGCGCCCAGCCGTGGCGGCTGGAGCAGCTCGGCGCGGCGGCGGGGTTCGCCGTCGCCGGCCCGGTGACCGCCGTCATGATCCGTTCCGCCGCTTCGGGCAGGCTGCGCCCGGCGCTGGACACGATCCTCGCGGCGTCCGTCCCGCATGCCGCGAGCTACGCGGACAAGCTGGAGCTCATTGCGCTGGCCGGCCTTTCCCTCGAGGGAACCCGTGCATCGCGGGCGTCACTGATCGACGCGCTGGGCAGCCTCGATGTCCCGGAAGGTTCCGCGATCGCCGTCGGACCTCTGGGGCAGGGCATTGGTGAGGCGGCGTGGTCTATGGCGGAGGCCCGGCGGACTCTCGATCTCGCGCCGCGGGCTGGCCGTGGCGTCGCCGGCGGTCCCCGGCAGGTACGGGATGCAGATGCGTTTAGTGCCGAGCGGCTGGCTGCCGAGAGCATCGACAGCGGTGCCCGCCGCGACTTCGTCCGCCGCACGCTGGGACCCATCCTCGAGCACGACGAGCAAAGGAACTCGCAGCTGCTGCATACACTGACGGTGTGGCTCGACTCCGGCTGCAACACGGCGCAGGCTGCACGCGAGCTGCACCTGGAACGGCAGTCGATGTACCACCGGCTGCAGCGCATCTTCGACCTGTGCGGCGGCGACCCCCGGGGAACGGGCCGCCTCGCCGGCCTGCACCTGGCAACCCGCCTCGCCCCACTCCCCTAGGACGCTCTCTCACTTCCTGCCGCTTTCCCGCACGGCCCTCTCACTTCCCGCCGCCCAAACCCATACCCTCCCGCCGGTGAATGCCTGCCGGCCCGCGGCGGCGGTCTGGATATGCTCGACAGATGCTGCCCGCACGCTACCTCGCTGAACTCGCGCAAACCCTGAGTTCCCTCGAAACGCTCGCGCGCCAGCCCGAGAGCGCGCTGCGCCGTCCAGTTCCGGCCTGTCCGGGATGGACTCTCGATGCGCTTTTCGGGCACATCAGTTCAATCGAACGGTGGGCTGCCGCCATTGTTCGTTCCGGCCAGTACGTCGAGGAAACAGCCCCGCCTGCAGACGGAGCCGCAGCCTGGTTCCTCGAGGGTGCGCCCGGCTTCCTGGCCACGTTGCGCTCCGTGGACCCCGTGGCGCCGTGCTGGAACTTCGGCCCTCCCCCGCGCACAGCCGGTTTCTGGCTGCGCCGGCAGGCACATGAACACGCCATTCACCTCGTCGACGCCCACCAGGGAACCGGCCTGGCGGACCCGGAGTTCGCCGAGGACTTCCTGCTCGACGGGGTCGACGAGGTCCTGGCAATGTTCACCCCGCGCCAGCTTCGGCTGCACCGGATGGCTGATCCGGAAAAGGCCGTGACCTTCCTCGTACCCGGCGGCACCGCATGGACTATCGGCAGCGGGGACCCCGCGGCGTCGGTCACCGCAGCGCCACAGGACATGTACCTGGGCCTCTGGGGCCGCTCAAGCCTGTCCGACACGGCCTTCATCGAGGGCGACGCCGAGCTGGCGCTGCGTGTCATCCGCGGTCCGCTGACTCCCTGAACCACCGGCCGAACCACCGGCCGAACCGCCGGCCGAACCGCCGGCCGCCATCGAACGCCGCCATTCCGCCGTCGGCCGCCCTTACGTGATCTGGCGCCGGTACGCTGCCATGGCAAAGACGTACGCGAGAACGAGGATCCCAAGGCACCAGGCCAGGGCGATCCAAATGTCGACGCCGACCGGCCGCTGCGCGAACAGGTCCTGGATGGTGTTGACGATCGAGGTGACCGGCTGGTTCTCGGCGAACGCCCGCACGGGACCCGGCATGGTGGCCGTGGGGACGAAAGCCGAACTGATGAACGGCAGGAAGATCAGCGGATAGGAGAAGCCGCCGGCGCCGTCCACGGACTTCGCTGACAGTCCGGCGATGACCGCGATCCAGGTGAGTGCCAGGGTGAACAGCGCGAGGATTCCGGCAACAGCCAGCCACTCCAGCGGGCCCGCCGATGTGCGGAAGCCCATGAGCAGGGCAACCAGCACAATGATCACCAGCGAGAGCGCATTGGCAACCATCGACGTCAGCACATGGGCCCACAGCACTGACGACCGGGCGATCGGCATGGACTGGAACCGCTCAAAAATGCCGCTCTGCATGTCGGTGAACAGCCGGACGGCGGTGTACGCGATGCCGGACGCGATCGCGATCAGCATGATGCCGGGAAGCAGGTAATTGATGTAGTTGTCGCTGCCTGTCCTGATGGCGCCGCCGAAGACGTAGACGAACAGCAGCATGAGTGCGATCGGCGTGATTGCAGTGGTGATGATCGTATCCACGCTGCGGATGATGTGGCGCAGGGAGCGGCCCAGCAGGACGGCCGTGTCTCCGAAGAAATGCTTGCTCATGGCTGGTCCTTACTTGACCCGACTTTGTCGTCCTTCCCCACCAGTGCAAGGAAGATGCCCTCCAGGGTCGGCTGCTTTTCGACGTACTCGATTTCCGCCGGCGGGAGCAGCCGCTTCAGCTCGGCGAGGGTGCCGTTCGCGATGATCCGGCCCTCATGAAGAATGGCGATTCTGTCTGCCAATTGCTCGGCCTCGTCGAGATACTGCGTGGTGAGCAGAACGGTGGTCCCCTGCCTGGCGAGCTCCTTGACCACCCGCCACACCTCGATGCGCGCTTCGGGGTCGAGCCCCGTCGTCGGTTCATCGAGGAAGATCACCTTCGGCTGCCCGATGAGGCTCATGGCGATGTCGAGACGGCGGCGCATGCCTCCCGAATAGGTGGACACCTTCCGCGATCCTGCTTCGGCAAGGTAGAAACGTGCGAGCAGATCATCCGCCACCGCGCCAGGGTCTTTCAGGTGCCGCAGTCTGGCAACGAGCACCAGGTTTTCCCGGCCGGAGAGGATCTCGTCGACCGCAGCGAACTGTCCGGTCAGGCTGATGGATTCTCGGACCTGGAGCGCGTGCGTCGTGACGTCGAATCCATGCACGGCGGCCGTGCCGGCGTCGGGCCGCAACAGCGTGGACAGGAGCCTCACGATCGTGGTTTTTCCGGCTCCGTTTGAACCGAGGAGGGCGAAGATGCCGCCCGGTGCCACGTCGAAGTCCACGTCCCGCAGCACCTGCAGTTCCTTGTAGGACTTTTCCAGGCCCTGCACACGGATCGCGGGTTCGCGGTCCCGAGTGTTGACCGGGTCGATGCTCATGGGACTTCCTCCTCCTTCGTGACGCTTTCGATTGCCTCGTTGAGCCGTTTCCGTTCCTTGTTGATCCACTGCCCCTCGGAGTAGTTCTGCAGAAACGTCTCCGCGAACTCCACGGGGTCCTCCCCGACGACCTCCCGGATCGGGGTTCCGCTCGCCGCGCTCTGCTCGAAGAGATCCGCCAGGTCCTCCAGCATCTTCACCAGGGTCTCCCCTTTCGTGATCGCTCCGAAGTACGTCAGGTACCGCTCCAACGCATGAATGGCTGTGCGGTAGTTCGCGGGAAGCTGCTTGGTGCGCGCTTTGTACTGCCGGTACTGCTTCTTTTGTTCGAGCGAGCCGGTGACCTGCTCGATCCATCCCATGGCCATGTCTAATTCCCTCCATCCCGGAGCTGTTCGAGCCGCTGGGCCAGAAAGCTCCACGTTCTCCAGAACTCTTCCAAGTACTCATCGCCCTGGGCGTTGAGCGTGTACACCTTGCGCGGGGGTCCTTTCTCCGACGGACGCTTCTCGACGTCGACAAGACCCTTTTGCTCCATCCTCACCAGCAGCGCGTATACGGTTCCCTCGGCGATATCGGAGAAGCCCTTCTCCCTGAGCAGCGTCGTGATCTCGTATCCGTACGCCGGATTCCCAGTGAGGAGAGCAAGAACGATGCCCTCCAGCGTCCCCTTGAGCATCTCCGTCATTTGCTTGCCCACCGGACACCTCCTCAGCTATCTAGTATTACTAGCTACCAGTACATAGTAACGCTAGGTAGACGAGTTGCAAGGGGTCGGTGAGTGCGTTGGAACAACGACGACGAGGACCATCGCCGGCGGCGACGAGGACCTCGCATTCTCGCTGGCGGAGGACGCCGTTTCCGAATTCGAAACGATGGTCCGAAAAGTTCTCTAAAGCTGAACCGCCGTGTAACGTCAGGGCAACACCGAGCCTGAGGGGGCAGCGCTATGAACCGCTATTCAACGTCGCTGATGGCAGCCACACTGGGCGGTCTGCTGCTCACCGGCTGCTCGGCCCCATCAGAGCTCAAGGCACTCGACCGCCCGGCGACGGCGGAAGACCGGCTCCCCGAAGGAGTCCATGTCAGCGACGTCGAGGATCCGGAAAGTGTCCGCCTGCTCGCGGACGACAACGGGGTCAAGTACTTCGCTGTAACTAAGCGGGAGTCCCACGCGGCGTGCCTGATCGTAGTTCCGGCCGCCGAACCCCCGATATGGGGATCGAGCTGCTCGACCCCGGTGACCGAGGGCGAGATCGTCAAGGTCGATGTCCGCGGTGCCGGATCCACCATGCTCGTCACCGACGGCTACGACACGAACCAACTGCAATCAGACGGCTGGAAAAAGGTGCACGAGAACGTGCCCATCTCACGCGGATAGCCCGACCAGGACGCCCTCTCACATCCCGACAGACCTTCCCACGGGGTCCCCGGCGGAATACGGTAAGGCCTGACGACCCGATTTGGAGGACCCGATGCGCAAAGTGACTGCCGGACTGTTCCACTCCGTAGACGGCGTGGTGCAGGACCCATTCAAGTTCCAGTTCGACAGCTTCGATGAGGACCTGGGCAAGGGACTGACCAAGATGATCAATACCGTGGACACCGTGGTCCTCGGGCGCGTCAGTTACCAGGAGTGGGCGGGGTACTGGCCCAACGCTTCCCAGGACGAGGACTTCGCCGCTTTCATCAACCCGGTGGAAAAGTTCGTCGCATCGCGCACCCTCTCGGAGCCCCTCGAATGGGAAAACTCACGCCTGATCGACGGACCTCTGGAAGAGTTCGTCACCGATCTCAAAAAGCGCGACGGCGGCGAGATCGCCGTTTGCGGCAGCATCTCGGTGACGCGCCAATTGCTGTTCGCAGGCCTCCTGGATGAATTGACGCTCATGACGCATCCTGTAGTGGCCGGCAGCGGGCGGCGCCTGTTCGAGGACGGCGACCCGCTGACCAGGCTGGAACTGAAAGACCAGTACAGGACCAGCAAGGGCAACGTCGTCAGCACCTACAGCCTGCGCAACGACTGACGCTCTCTCACATCCCGCCGCATCCAGCCAAACCCTTCCTCACATCCCGCCGCATCCAGCCAAACCCTTCCTCACATCCCGCCGCGTCCAGCCGGACGCCTCCTCACGTCCCGCCGCGTCTAGCCGGACGCCTCCTCACATCCCGCCGCGTCTAGCCAAACCCTTCCTCACATCCCGCCGCGTCTAGCCAAACCCCTCCTCACGTCCTGCACACCCAGAACTGCGCCAAGCGAACGGGCAAGTGAGGACGCGTCAGGAAAAACCTGACCAAACGTGAGGACGCGTCACGGAAAACCCGACCAAAGGTGAGAGAGGGTCGGGGAAAAGGCGACGAAACGTGAAAGAGCGTTTTTGGCGTGCCTTCAATACCGAATCGTCTGCAACTTTGTTGCGCTTGGAGCAACGTGCCTTTCGGCGTCTCAGTAGCCGGAAGCGTTCCCTGCGTCACGTCCAAAACTGCACAAATAATGCAGCTGCGGCACACCAAGCCTCAAATTACTCATTGACGAGTGAACCACGTCACGCCTAATCTGGTGCAACAGGGTTGCAACAGAAGCAACCCCAAGATTCTCATTGGTGGACACATGGAACACCCGATAACCCAAGCGGCCGGAGCAGCAGAGCAGCTGAGCGGCCAGCAGCCCAACAGCACCACTCCCCGCAGCGGCGACGAAGTCAGCAAGGACACCCGACGCCGCGTCATCACCGCGAGCTTCATCGGCAACTTCGTCGAATGGTTCGACTACGCCGTCTACGGTTACCTAGCCGGCATCATCTCCACGGTCTTCTTCCCCGAGGCCGACCGCCAGACAGCACTCCTGGCCACGTTCGGCGTCTTCGCCATCTCCTTCTTCGTCCGTCCCCTGGGTGGCTTCTTCTGGGGCCACATCGGTGACCGGCTCGGACGGCGGAAAGCACTGTCGCTTTCGATCGTCATCATGTCCGTGGCCACGTTCTGCATCGCCCTGATCCCCGGCTACGGCACCATCGGCATTCTGGCGCCGGTCCTGCTCCTGCTGGTCCGCGTCGTCCAGGGGTTCTCCGCCTCCGGCGAGTACGCCGGCGCCTCCGCCTTCCTGGTGGAGTACGCACCGGCACATCGGCGCGGACTTTATGCCGCCGTCGTACCCGCAAGCACCGCGGCGGGACTGCTGCTGGGCAGCCTCCTGGCAGCACTGCTGACGTCAGTCCTCAGCGAAAGCCAGCTGCACGACTGGGGATGGCGCCTGCCGTTCCTGCTCGCGGCCCCGATGGGCCTGATCGGCCGGTACATCCGCACCAAGCTCGAGGACACCCCCGCCTTCCGTGCCCTCTCGCAGGAAGAGCACGGCAAGGCGCCGGCCCGGGACATGTTCCGGAACAACAGGAAGCAGCTCATCATCGCCACCGGCGCGGTGCTGCTGAACGCCGTCGGCTTCTACGTCATCCTCAGCTACATGCCCACTTACCTCGCCGAGGAACTGGGCTTCGGCGCCGGGGAATCGTTCCTGGCCACCACCATCGCGCTGGCCAGCTATATCGGCTTCATCTTCCTCACAGGCATCGCCTCGGACAGGTTCGGCCGAAAGCGGATGCTGATCACGGCGTCGGTGCTGTTCATTCTGCTCACCGTCCCGGCGTTCATGCTCCTGGACACCGGCAACTTCCTGGTGATCGTCCTGGTCCAGATCCTCCTGGGCGGCATGCTCACCCTGAACGACGGCACGCTGCCCAGCTTCCTGGCCGAGTTGTTCCCTACGAAGACCCGGTACAGCGGCTTCGCCGTCAGCTTCAACCTTTCCAACGCCCTGTTCGGCGGCACTGCCCCGTTCATGGCCACCCTCCTGATCGGCCTCACGCACAACAAGCTGGCCCCCGGCTGGTACCTCGTGGCCGCCTCACTGATTTCCCTCATCGCAGTCCTGTTCGCCGTGGAGACTTCCAAGAAGCCCCTGCAGCAGCACTGACACCACACCCACCCCAAGAAAGAAAAGGAACAAGCATGACCATCACCGAAAATGAAGCTGTCAACGACGTCGCCAAGCTCGAGCGCCTGAAGGTCCTCAACAACGGTGAGAAGGTCTCGCTGACCTTCTCCGACGCCGAGTTCGAGCGCCGCCTTGCCGGCCTCCGCAGCATCATGGCCGAGAAGGACCTGGACGCGGTCGTCCTGACCAGCTACCACTCGATCAAGTACTACTCCGACTTCCTGTTCACCTACTTCGGCCGCTCCTACGCCATGGTGGTCACCAAGGATGACACGGTCACGGTCACCGCAAATATCGACGCCGGGATGCCTTGGCGCCGCAGCTACGGCGACAACCTGGTGTACACGGACTGGCGCCGGGACAACTTCATCTTCGGCATCCAGGAGGTGCTGCGCACCCGCGGCATCAATGTCCGCCGGCTCGGCGTCGAGGACGACTCGCTGCCGCTGGACAACCGGAACAAGATCCAGGCCGCGTTCCCGTCGGCCAACCTGGTGGACGTGGCCCAGGCCGCGATGCGCCAGCGCATGATCAAGTCCGCCGAGGAAATCGAGGTCATCAAGCACGGTGCCCGGATCGGCGACCTCGGCGGCGAGGCCATCCGCAACGCCATCACCGCCGGCATCACCGAGTACGAAGTGGCGCTCATCGGCACCGAGGCCATGGTGCACGAGATCGCCCGCACCTTCCCGAACTCCGAGATCCGCGACACCTGGGTGTGGTTCCAGTCCGGCATCAACACCGACGGCGCGCACAACTGGGCCACCACCCGAAAGATCCAGGAGCACGACATCCTGTCGCTGAACTGCTTCCCGATGACCTCCGGCTACTACACGGCGCTGGAGCGGACGCTGTTCTTCGGCGAACCGGACGCCCGGTCCCTCGAGCTGTGGAACATCAACGTCGAGGTCCACAGGCGCGGCCTGGAACTCATCAAGCCCGGCGCGGTCTGCAAGGACATCGCTGCCGAGCTCAACGAGATCTACGTGTCCCACGGCCTGCTCGCCAACCGCACCTTCGGCTACGGCCACTCCTTCGGCGTCCTCAGCCACTACTACGGCCGCGAGGCCGGGCTCGAGCTGCGCGAGGACATCGACACCGTGCTGGAACCGGGCATGGTGGTCTCCATGGAACCGATGATCACGGTCCTGGACGGCCAGCCCGGCGCCGGCGGCTACCGTGAGCACGACATCCTGGTGGTGGGCGGGGACGGCGCCGAGAACATCACCAAGTTCCCATTCGGCCCTGAGCACAACATCATCAGCGCCTAACACCCCCGGTTAGCCAACAGCCCCGTCGGCTAACCACAGGGCATGCCCTGCCCCGCCGGCCGTTGTCAGCAAGGCTTTCGTCTTAGCAGCCTTGGGTTAAGTACGACGACGGCGGGCGGCCGGGAGGGCATGCCCGCCCCCGCTTCCGCGGGGCAACAAAGTCCGGAAGCACAGCAGCGAAGAAATATAGTGAACACCATGACTCCCCCGGCAACACCCGCGAGCCCCGCCCCTGACGCAGGCAAAGACGCCGGCAACGGCGACGCCCGCGGCGCGTCCGTAATCGTCAACGCGATCGCTGTGCTCCGCAGCTTCACCGCGGACGAGCCCATGCTGGGCGTCACCGAAATCGCCAGCCGGGTGGGCCTGCACAAGAGCACGGTGTCGCGGATCCTGGCCACGTTCGAACAGGAACACCTGGTGGAGCGGGACCCCGACACACGCCGCTTCCGGCTGGGGATGGGCCTGATCGCGGTGGCCGGTCCGCTGCTGGCCGAACTCGAGGAACGGCGCGTGGCCTATCCGGTGCTGCGTGAACTCACCGAACGCACCGGAGAGACCAGCGCCCTCATGGTGTGGAACGGCACCGAGTCGATGTGCGTGGAGCAGATAGCCAGCCGCCAGCAGGTCAAACACACCACCCCGCTGGGCGCACGCTACAACGATGCCCTGAGCGCCTCGGTCCAGATCTTCCTCGCCGGGGAACAGGCCGAACGGGTGAACTCCCTCCTCCGCAGCGGCACCATCACCCTGCCGGGCCTCGACGACCACTCGGCCGGGGAGTACCTGCAGCGCCTCGAGGAAGTCACGGAGCGCGGCTGGGCCATCAACTATGGAGAAACGTCCATCGAGGAAGTTGGCATTGCTGCCCCGGTCTACGACCACCGCGGCGACATCGTGGCCGCCGTTCTCATCCCCGCCCCCAAGTTCCGGGTCTCCCCCGACACCCTTCAGAGCCTCGGCGAGGCGTGCGCCGGCGCGGCCCGGCTGGTCACGCACCGCCTCGGCGGCGTGGCCCCGAAGCAACGCCGCAGCGCCTAAGCGCCGCAGCTTAAGAAGCCAACCTCTCACCTGCGTTGTGGCCGGAGCTGGTGGGTGCAACATCGCATTCGGGCGGGTTGATCTCGGCCCACACTGCGTCGAGGGACAGGCCGAGGACATCGGCGATCACCGCGATGGTCGGGAACGCAGGGGTCGCCACGCGGCCCGATTCGATCTTCCGGAGGGTCTCCGGTGAGACACGGGCATCGAGCGCGGTCTCGAGCATGGAACGCTCTCCCCTGGCGCGACGCAACAAGGCGCCGAGGCGTTGTCCGCGCTCGACTTCCGCGGATGTGAGGGGCAACCTGACCATGGCTCCAATTCTAATACCGGGATAATATGACCGGTATAGTTATTGGCCGCATAAGAAGGGCGCCGCATGATCGAGATCCTTACCCCCGCCGAACTGGACCGAGCAAAAGTGTCAGGTGCCCTGGTCGCCGACATCCTGCACACGCTGAAGAGCCGCAGCTCTGTGGGCACGAACCTGCTGGACATCGACCGGTGGGCCCAGGCCATGATCCAGGAGGCCGGGGCGGAGTCGTGCTACGTCGACTACGCGCCGTCCTTCGGACGCGGGCCGTTTGGCCACTACATCTGCACGGGCGTCAACGACGCCGTGCTCCACGGGCTGCCACGCGACTACGCCCTGGCCGACGGTGATCTGCTGACCCTCGACCTCGCCGTCTCCAAGGACGGAGTGGCCGCCGACGCCGCCATCAGCTTCATCGTGGGCGAATCCAAGCCCGCGGAAAGCGTCGCAATGATCGAAGCGACCGAGCGCGCGCTGAGCGCAGGGATAGCCGCTGCGCGACCAGGAGCCCGCATCGGTGATATCTCCCATGCCATCGGCTCCGTACTCAGCGAGGCGGGATACCCGATCAACACCGAGTTCGGCGGTCACGGCATCGGATCAACCATGCACCAGGACCCGCACGTTCCAAACACCGGGCGGCCCGGCCGCGGGTTCAAACTGCGGCCGGGCCTGATGCTCGCGTTGGAGCCGTGGGTCATGGCGGACACGGCAAAGCTGGTCACTGATGCCGACGGTTGGACACTCCGAAGTGCGACAGGCTGCCTGACGGCTCACAGCGAACACACGATCGCCATTACTGACGACGGAGCCGAAATCCTCACCTTGCCGAAGCACGTCTAGGACCCCCCTACGGTGCTTCGGTCTCAGCAGCAGCCGGTGCCGCCGGAGCTGGCGCAACGGCCGGCGCAGGTTCGGCCACCACCGGGGCCGGCGCGACAACCGGCGCAGGTTCGGCCACCACCGGGGCCGGCGCGACAACCGGCGCAGGTTCGGCCACCACCGGGGCCGGCGCGACAACCGGCGCCGGTGTGACAACCGGCGCCTGGGCCGGGGCTGGTGTTGCCACGGGAGCCGGCGCGATAACCGGCGCAGGTGCCGGTGCCGGCGTTGCCACGGGAGCCGGGGCTGGGGCTGGAGTTGTCGGTTTGGGGGCCGGCTTGGGTGTAACAGTCGGAGCAGGAGTTGCCGGCTTAGGTGCGGGCTTGGGCGCCGGCGCCGGAGTTGCCGGCTTAGGTGCGGGCTTGGGCACGGGCTTCGGAACCGGAGCCGAAGTCACCGGCTTGGGGGCGGCCACCTTGGGAGCCGGCTTGGGCGCGGCCACCTTGGGCGCAGATTGCGCGGCCCGCCTGCCCGAAGGCTTCGCGGCGGAAACAGACGCCCTGGCAGGGGAAGAAGACCTCAACATTGAAACGCGCTGCGACGACGGTGCATGCTCATCGTTCACCGCTGTATGGCGAGCGCTGGCACCGACCGGAACAGCCCACGAGGGTGTCTCCGCAGCGGCGCCGGGCTTCCGGTAGTCGGTCATCCTGATGTTGGCGACAGATCCCGAGTGGCGGAGGCGCAGCAGGGTCCAGTTGTCGGGGTCCGTGTGCTTGCCGTTCAGTATGGTTTCGAAGTGGAGGTGGCATCCGGTTGATGACCCGGTGGTCCCGACCCTGGCGATGAGTTCCCCCACCTGGACCGACTGGCCTTTCTTTACACCGATGGCCTCAAGGTGGTTGTAGGTGGTGATCAGGCCGTTTCCGTGGTCGATTTCCACTCGGTTGCCGCCACCCCACGGATGCCAGCCCACGGCCCGCACCACGCCGGCGTCGGCTGCAAAGACGCGAGTTCCGCAGGCGGCGGCGAAGTCCTGGCCCCAGTGAAACTCGCCTGCCGAGCCGGTGATCGGACTTGTCCGCAGCCCAAAGTGCGAGGTGGGAACAAGGACCTCCAACGGCGCCATCAGCGTTCCGGCAACAGGGCGCCGCGCCTTCGTGGAAACCACGTCGAGTTTCTGGGTCGCATGCTTTGCCACGGTGAACACCGCACTACGGCTGTAGGACAGGAAAGTATCAGCGGAGGCCGAGACGGCACCGGTGCCCGAAACGGAGTCCTGGGCGGCCGAGGCAACGGCAGCGGATGCCTGAGGATTGCTGACGGCGATGCCACCCGGCATTTTGGCAGGAATCTGCGCTGACGAAGGAACCTGCCCGGATGAAAGAACAGGGCCAGTGCCCTGGAACCCAAGGGCATAGACAGCCAGGAAAGCCGTGCCGGCGCCTATCCGAACGGCACGACTCAGGACGGTTGGCCGTAGGACGTGCGGTGTGCGCCGGACAGCGGAAGGCGCCAGATGCTTTGACATTAGATCTCCCCATGAAGGCCGCCTAAGGCGGGTGGATGGCGGCGTGCTCCTAACATGGGAGCACGCGGGGCAGGCCAGCGAAACCGCTACGGCCGCTTATGTGGATAAGCTAGGAAGATCTTGACCGGGAGCCTGGTGAACTGCGGAAATCTTGACGTGATGTTGAGGAATCCCGGGGCGCCCGCCGGGCCCTAAGCTGCCCGACCGAAGTCCGGCCGCGGCCGACCAAAGTGCGGCCGCAGCCGCCGGGGCGGCCCCTGCGGCCGCCGGGGCGGCCCCTGCGGCCGCCGCGGCGGCAGCCCCGAGGCCCCGCCGATTCTCCGTCCAAGGACCCGGTCCAACCCCCGGAACCAGCCAAGAAAAACACCATAGTCCCCCGCCCCGGACCGGAGTATCCTGTACAGCGCCCGGCCCGTCGCGCCCGGCCAGTCCCGTCGAAAAACAGCAGGCAGTGGCATCCCTGCCGGCATCCTGAACGAACAAAACCAGTGTCAACGAAGACACAGCAGGAGGGCCCCATGCCTTCGTCCAACAGCACCCCCATCCCCCAACCGCCCACCAAGCCGTTGGTGGGTAACCTGCCCGACATTGACGCCAGCCAAGGGGTCATGGGCCTGGTCGAAGTGGCCGAACAGTACGGACCCATCGTCCGCATCCAAGTATTCAACCGCAGCATGATCGCCGTCTCCTCCCAGGAGCTGGTCAACGAGATCTGCGACGAGTCCCGCTTCGGCAAGGTGCTCGGCGTCTCCCTCCGCGAGGTCCGCGACTTCATCGGCGACGGCCTGTTCACCGCGGAAACCGAGGAACCCAACTGGCAGAAGGCGCACCGCATCCTGATGCCCGCGTTCGGCCCGAAAGCCCTGACACGGATGTTTGCCGGCATGGACGACATCCTCGAGCAGCTGCTGCTCAAGTGGGAGCGGCTGGGGCCTACGGCACGGATCGACGTTTCGGACAACGCCACCCGGCTGACCCTGGACACCATTGCCCTGTGCTCGTTCAGCTACCGGTTCAACAGCCTCTACCGCGACGAGATGCACCCCTTCATCGGCGCCATGGTCCGCGCGCTCATGGAGTCCCGGGACAGGTCCACCCGGCTGCCCGTGCAGAACAAGCTCATGATCCGCAGGCGGCACCAGCTCGAGGAGGACAACGCGCTGATGCTCGAGGTGGCGGAGCAGCTCATCAGCGACCGCCGGCGCAATCCCACTCCATCGGGCAGCGAGGACATCCTGGACACCATGCTCAACGCCGCGGACCCCGTGACCGGCGAGCGCCTGCCCGAGGACAACGTGAAGAAGCAGATGGTCACTTTTCTGGTGGCCGGACATGAGACCACCAGCGGGCTGATCACCTTCATGATGTACGAGCTGCTGCGGCATCCGGAGGTGCTGAGGAAGGCACGCGCGGTGGTGGACGAGGTCCTCGGCTCCGAAGCCGCACGGTTCGAGCACCTGCCCCGGCTGGGGTACCTGGACCAGATCCTCAAGGAGACGCTCCGGCTGTGGCCCACGGCCCCGGCATTCAACGTGGCGCCGTACGAGGACACAGTCATCGGCGGCCAGTACGAGGTCTCCAAGGGCCAGACCCTCATGGTCCTGATCCCACAGCTGCACCGGGACAAGGCGGCGTGGGGTGAGGACGCCGAGCTCTTCAACCCGGACCGGTTCTCCCCCGAGCGCGTCGAGAACATCCCGGCTAACGCGTGGAAGCCGTTCGGCAACGGCCAGCGCTCCTGCATCGGCCGCGGGTTTGCACTGCAGGAGGCCATGCTGTTCCTGGCCAAAGCCCTGCAGCGCTTCGACATTACGGCCGCGGACCCGAACTATGAGCTGCACATCAAGCACACCCTCACCATGAAGCCCGAAGGGCTTTACATCCATGTACGACGCCGGGACGTCCGGATCGGCACGGCGGCAGCTGCCGCCGTCGTACAGGAAACGACGGCTGAGGCGCCGGCGTCTGCCGCCGCCAACGGCGTCCCGGTGCGCGTGCTGTACGGGTCGAACGCGGGAACGTCCCAGGACTTTGCGCAGCGGATAGCCAACGACGCCGGGCGGCGGGGTTACAGCCCCACGATCGCGTCGCTGGACGAGGCGGCCGGCGGGCTGCCCACGGTGGGGCTGGTCGCCGTCGTCGCCTCCTCCTACGAGGGGATGCCGCCGGACAATGCCAAGAAGTTCATGACCTGGACCGAAAGCCTGCAGCCGGGCAGCCTGGCGGGCGTGCGGTACACGGTGTTCGGCAACGGCAACCGGGACTGGGCACGGACCTACCAAGAGGTGCCCAAGGCCATCGACGGGCGGCTCGCGGCGGCGGGCGCAGAGCGGATCTACGAACGCGGCGAGGCCAACGCCCGCGGTGACTTCTTCGGTGATTTCGAGGAGTGGTACGCGGGGTTCTGGCCGGCGGTGGACGGCGCCCTCGGGCAGCGGACGAGTGCCCCGGCCGGCAAACCGCAGCTGGAAGTACGGTTCGTGGGCAACGTCCGGGACACGCTGCTGCGCCAGAATGATTTGGCGCTGGGCACCGTCGTCGTCAACCGGGAGCTGGTGGACCTGACCAAACCCCACGCCCGGTCCAAGCGGCACGTGGAGATCGCGCTGCCGGAGGGCATGAGCTACCGGACCGGCGACTACCTGGCTGTCCTGCCGCTGAACCCCAGCGACCTGGTGCAGCGGGCTCTCACCCGCCTCAGCCTGGACTACGACTCACACGTGGTGCTGGCCATGGAGCACGGGGACACATTCCTGCCCACGGGCACGCCGGTGGCCGTGGGTGAGCTGTTGAGCAGCTACGTGGAACTCGCCGTTCCGGCCACCCGGCCGCAGCTGGAGCAGCTGGCCGAAGTGGCGGCGGACCCGGCGGAGCGCGCGGAACTGCAGGCCCTGGCGCAGAACCGGGAGCGGCATGCGGCGGAGATCGTGGACAACCGCGTCTCGCTGCTGGACATGCTGGAGATGTACCCGTCGTGCCAGCTGCCGTTCACGACGTTCCTGCAGCTGCTCACCCAGCTGACCCCGCGGCGCTACTCCATCTCGTCGTCGCCGCTGTGGAGCCCTGACCACGCGACCCTGACGTTCGCCGTCATCCAGGCCCCGGCATGGTCCGGGCGCGGCACCTTCGAGGGCGCGGCATCCACCTATCTGGGCCAGGCGCGGCCGGGGTCACGGGTGGCGGTGACGGTGCGGCCATCCAACGCGGCCTTCCATCCGCCGGAGTCCCTGGCGATGCCGGTGATCATGGTGTGCGCCGGGACAGGGCTGGGTCCGTTCCGCGGCTTCGTGCAGGACCGGGCGCTGAAGGCCCAGGCCGAGGGAATCAAGCCGGCGAAGTCCCTACTGTTCTTCGGCTGCCGGGCACCTGACACCGATTTCCTCTACCGGGCGGAGCTGGAGTCCTGGGCGGAGCAGGCCAACCTGGACCTGCGGCCGGTCTTCTCCAAGGCACCGTCCGACGGCCAGAAGTACGTGCAGCACCGGCTGTGGGCGGACCGTGAGGACGTCAAGGAGCTGGTGCAGCAGGGGGCCACGGTGTACGTCTGCGGCGACGGCAAGAACATGGCGCCGGAGGTCCGCGAGACCTGCGAGCGCATCTACCAGGAGGCCACCGGCGCGTCAGAAGCGGACGCCGATGCGTGGATGGATGAGGTGGAGCGCACTCATGGCAGGTACGTGGCGGACATCTTCACGTAAACGAGCGCGCTGCGTCAGGTCACGGGTTGCGCAGGAACAGGAACGCCCACGACGCAGGGCGGCCATGATGGTGAACCCGCGTTGAGCCCATAGGGGTGGCACAGCGCCGACGTCGGCCTGCCCGCCCGGGTTCGGCGCGCCCAGGCCGGCGCCTCGGTGGCGGAGTTCGCCGGCGAGGCGACGATGTTCTGGGTTGATCATCCAGTGGTCCAGCGTCGTGATGACGAGGCTGACCAGTCTTGTCAGGGGCTGCTCAGATGCGTCTCATAACTAACTATGGACACACCGATTGAAGTAGAAGCTGTCTGAACGGCGGAACCGTAGGGCATTTCCTGGGCCCTGGATTGCAGTCTTCGGGCGGAGAGGCCGGGGCAGCGCCGTAGCAAGTCCCAATTGCCGGGCGCTCCGTCCAGTCGCGTCCCCGGTTCCTGGGCGGCACCCTCTGATCACGCTTCGGTGGTTGTGATGCTGTCCTGGGCGTTCCCGTAGAGTTCGTTCAGGTTGTCACGGACCGGTGCCGTGTGTGTCGTGTGCTGGTCGAGGATGGCCGAGTGCGTGTTGAGTCCGACTGGCCGTTCCTTTGGATGCCCCAGGAGGTAGCCCTGGCCGGCGATGACGGGTTGCTGCGCGGCAGGTGCTGGGCTGTGCTGTAAGAGCAGGGTGAGCATGCCGGGGTCTTCGATGCCCTCCGCGACGATCCAGCCTCCGGCCTGCTGGACGAAAGTGATGGCGGCGGACACTGTGGCCGCCGAGGAGGGGTCCGTGTCGAGACTCGCGATAACTTCTCCGTCAATTTTTACGATGTTGAAACGGACGAGCCTGAGGGCGTGCAGTCCTGCGTTGCTCCTGCCCATGTCGTCCAGGGCCAGTCGGATGCCCCTGTCCTGGGCCCGCCGGAGAGTGCGGATCGGATCTGCATGGTTTAGTCCCGCCTGCTCGGTGACTTCCAGGACGATGTCTTCCGGTTCCAGCCCTGCGACTGCCAGCTCGGCAACCAGGTTATCCAGGTCCAAACGCGGCAGCGCGTCCGGGTGCACGTTCAGGAACAACAGCCCTTCCCAATCCTGGCTGCACACTGCCGCGAGCACCGCTGACCGTGCCCGCGTATCCAGGGCGGCAGCAATCCCGAGGCGCTCTGCCAGTTCGAATGCCTCCTGAGGCCCGCTGATCCTGGAGCCTGCCGGCAGACGCAGCAGGGCCTCATGAGCCAGCACGACTCCTCGGTGCAGGTCCCAGATCGGCTGGAACGCTACATTGAGCGGGTTCGCTGCCGGCCACCAGGGCAGTCAGCTCATCGATTTTCTCGGCGCTGACGGTGTGGCCCTCGGCCATGGACTTGAAGGAAACGCTTCGGTGCCGCCCCAGACGTTTCGCTTCGTAGAGGGCTGCATCGGCACGTTCCCAGAGCTCGGTCAGTACCAGCGGCTGACGCGTGCCGCTGGCGGCGATGCCCGCGCTGAACGAAACTCCCGGGAAGGAAGCGGCAAGGGCAACACGAACGCGGTTGAGCGTTGCCGCTGCCTGGTCTTCGTCGCTGCCGGGAAGGATGACGGCGAATTCATCACCACCGAGGCGGAAGGGCGTATCGGAGGCACCCAGCACCTCGAAGGAATCTGCGAGGGCCTGCAGGACGCGGTCACCGTGACTGTGCCCCAGCCGGTCGTTGAGCTGTTTGAAGCCGTCCAGATCCAGCAGGGCAAGCGTCACCACGCCGTACTTCTTATCGCCCAGCGTCGCCTCCAGGGAGGGCTTGAATGGGCGCCGGCCCGAGAGCCCGGTCAGCGGATCAGCGTCTGCCTGCTGCTGTGCGCGCAATTGGTGGCGCTGCAGGGACCGTCCCCCGAACAGATAGGACAAGGGTGTGGCCACAATGATTGCGGTCAGCAATCCAAGGAGTTTGTTCTGCCCCATGTCCTGGACCAGTTTGTCGATGATGTCTGGGTGCTGGTCAATTTCAAGCACGAGTGTTCCCTCCCGCCCCGCCAGCGGCACTAAGAATTCGTAACCCCTTCGGCCGGTGCCCTCATGATTGGATTCGGTAGTGACGGTTGTCTCTCCTGTGGAGAGCACCTCGGCAAAGCGTGTCCGGTCAGCGCTGTCGAGCTCACCGCGGCCGGTCTGACGCTCGCTGCGGGCGACCAGCCTCCCTGCCGAGTCAAATAACCCCACGTACACAGTTCCTTGGCTGTGTCGCAGATGTCGGATCTCCTCCGCGATTCCTTCCTCGCGCCGTACGGGGTCGGTGCGGGTGAGGGCTACCTCGAGCCCTTCGGCCAGCGCTTCGTAGTTCCGCCGGGAACCTTCCACGCCCCGGTCAATGATCTGCTGCTGGGCCAACCCGTACTCCATCACCCCTGCCACCAGCATGGCGGCGGACACCGCAAAGACCCACCGGACCATGAACGAGCGCCTCAAGGCGGCCAAAGCCCGTCGCCTTCTATGGCGTACCCGCCTGCGGGACGACCGCTCCTCAGGCCCGCGTTCTGACCACACGTGATGCCCATGATGCTCCATAAACGGCCCCCGTCGTAAGGAATAACGGACACCCTACATGCCAATCCTCAAGCAAACCGGCTGCGCGCCGGGCGCGCGGGAACTCCGTCAGCCTTGCAGGGCTGATGGACGTAGAGCCGCACGGATCCCGGTCCACCGGCACTCTTCTTCCGGAGCCGCGGTCGGAGTAGAGCCGCGGTGATGCCTCGGCCACGACTTCCGCCAACCGCTGCTGGTACTGCCCATAACTACCGGGGGACCAAGACGTTGGACGGGAAGTCCCGGCCCTGCTCAGGGGGCGTGGCGGGCTTTGTCCAGGATGAAATCACGGTCCTCCTGTGACAGCAGCGTCCCGCCGTGCAGGTCGCGGTCTGCTGGTTTGCCGATCTCCTTGCAAATACTGGCGGCTATCGTGCGGGGCAGGATCGCGGACCCTGGGTTCTCGGTGAGCCATTGCTGCGTGGAGGGGCTGAGCCTGTCCCAGTTCCCCCTGATGTCCATCTCCATTGATGCTTCCTTCCTGGGCCGGGCGTGCCACAGCGACCAATAACGGCGAGTGGATCCCGCCCAGCCTACGTCCACGGAGCGTGCTGGGAAAGAGACCCGCAGATGGGACCAGAACCAGACATCGGTCGCGAGTTCCGAGACCCCGCCTTCCAGCTGGTTCCGGTCAATTCCGCCTGAAGATGCCGATAAGTCATGCCCGTCGACGTCCGGCAACCTTCGCACCACCTCCAACAAAGATGACGGGGTACGGGAAGGGACGGGTCCGGCAGACAGGGTGCCGGTTGAGCAGTGTGGAGGGTCTGATGTGGGGCACTGGAGTTGTGGGGGCCTTGGTTTCATAGGGTTCGTCAGGTATTCCCTAGGGGACCGCGAAAGGATCGGACAACTGGCCGAAACGGTGACTCCTCGACCAGTCCGCCGGGCCCGGCAAATGCACCCCCCCTGTAGACGCCTGGCCCGGCGGGAACCACGCCCCCCTTGCAGAAGTGCCGGTTACGCGCAGTCCGCTGGCCGGAAAAGGCGCATAGACCTCTGTCAGGCGGCTGACGGGGATGGTGAAAGTACCTACCGTCATTGCCCTAATTACTGTCAGCCGGTGCGGTCGCGGGGATAATGAGGCCAAGCAGATGGAATGCTGGCCGCCCGGCCCTGGCCGGGCAGGGCTTCGGCGGAGGGACGCGACGTGGGGCCGACCAAGGCAGACATCTCGGCGGACTACAGCCGCGTCCGCTCTGACCTCAACGCCTGGCTGGGGAACGCAGCCCCCGCCCACCCTCGCCGCAGGAGCAACGGCACAAAATGGACCAATGAGGAACTCCTCTTCCATATGGTTTTCGGCTACATGGTCGTCCGCGCCCTACTTCCCCTGGTCCACTTCATCAGCCGGCTCCCCAAACCCGTCGGCAAGGCTTCGCCGCACTCCTGAACGCCGGCGCACGCCCCTTCGACGTCATCAATTACTGGGGTTCCCGCGGTGCCGCACTCTTCTATAACAAGCGGCGAATGGCCCGGAAACTCGACAAGACCGTCACCGCTATCGCCCAAAGACTGGAACGCGAGAGCCCCGCTTCGCTATCAAGATCGATGCCGTTCCCGGACCGGTGGGATCCATTCTTCGCACCGTCGATGACGCTCAACGACGTCTATGCCTATCCCACCAGGCATTACGACTTTCACGCCCGGCAGCTCAGTCTCGGCCGCCGACACCGGTAGCGGGCTCACTCGGCCAATCCAGTTCTACGCCAGGGACATTCCCCATGGCCGACAGAGCCACGCTCCCGGTCTTGGGGATTGCGGCACCCCTCGAGCGCGAACGTTACCGTTTCGTCAGCCCGGACCCATCAAGGTCATCGACCAGCACAAGGGTCTTCCGTGTTGCCATCCCGGAACCCTATCGCTCTTATGTGGATACGCTTTTATCAAAGAGTGACCAGTGAGGCAAGTGTTACCTATTGTTACTCCTGTGACTTGCGTTTACCCTTACTCCTATGGTGATACCCGGTGCGGGGATCAATCTTTCGCAGCGGCCCGGGCGCGCACCCTTACCGGTGCATCAACGTTGATGGCACTGTAAAGGAGAGTTTTAAATGGGGGAAATTCATGCCGGTGCCCCGGCATCCAGCATTCGAGGACGGCGGTTGTCCGCGTTCGTCCACCAAACCCTGGCCCGTGCACGCACGGCATCTGTTCCGTACAGGCTCGGCGAAGTAGTCATCGGCGATGATCCCTTCAACGGGCGCAGGGAAGGGGTGGTGGCCGTCAAGCACGGCACGTTTGTGGGGCTGCAGACCGCAGACCAGACCTTCTTCTACGACTATCGGCAACTGAGGCGGCCGGACTAGTAATCAGTCCAAACCACGCCAGCCCAGCCACCTGATCCGAAGCCGCGGGAGTCTGATTGAGATGTCGATTGCAAACGTGCCCAGCCATTACCTGACCATCGCCGAGGTGGCCACGATGCTTCGTGTGTCCAAGATGACCGTCTACCGACTGGTCCGCGCCCACGCATTGGCCTCCGTGCGCTTCGGCAACTCCTACCGCATTCCCGAAAACGCCGTCGAAGAGTACATCAGGAAGGCCGGCGCCCCCGCGGAAACCTAAAACCGCTTCGCGCCAGGATCCAGGACTCCATCACCATCCATGCCGGCACCCATAGGGACTCTTTTGATGGCCCCCTGCCAACTGGGCGCGTTCGCCATTCCGCCCCGCCGCCACGCCACCGCCAGGTTCCTGCCCTGCGCTCTCCGCGCACATATCGGCCCCGCCAGAAAGGCGACAGTTGCTGAGGTCGCTCTGAGTAGTGGATTCAATGGGCGCCCACACTGCGAGAGTCACTGGCGCCTACATAGTAAGCATGCTTATGATATTTGAGGCCGGACTGAACGGCCGTCAACCGGAGGAGGAACGCCATGGGACTGGGCGACAAGATCGAAAACGCTGCCGAGAAGGCCGGCGGCAAGGGTAAGGAAGCCGCAGGTGCAGCCACGGGTGATGACATCCTGCGGCTGAAGGCCAGACCGACCAGGCCAAGGGTGACCTGAAGCAGGCCGGGGAAAAGGTCAAGGACGCGTTCAAGAAGGACTGACCTGACGAAGGCGACAGGCGCGTCCTTTCCGGGGGGCACCCTGTCGCCTTTTCCGTGTTCACCGGACCGGGCCGGAGCGTCTGAATCACGGGCCTTGGCGGCAGGCCCGATGTCGCTGCCCTTATTGGGAACCGGGCCTGCCGGGCAGGCTGTTCGCGCCAGCGTCACCTGCGGCTGGTACGTTCAATGGATGACGCAATTGCCGCCTGAACCGCTGCCCGTGACCGCAGGAGATCTTTCAGGGCGGGACGGCTTCGACTCCGAATTCCTGGGACAGCACGTTCCCCTGCCCAAACTGGACGGGGTCGACACTGTCCTGCTGCCTTACACTCACTTCTCGGTGCTCATGCGCACCGACAGGCGTCTGGCCGCCGTAGCGGGTCTCGGCATCGACGGCGGAAAACTGATGGACCTCGACCGCTCCGGAATCCCCTGGAAGCTGGATCCAAGGCTGCCCGAGGACCAGCAGACAGGCGAACGGGTCTACGCCAACAACGACATCGACCGGGGCCACCTCGCACGGCGGGCATCGGCCGTC
Organism: Arthrobacter sp. CMU6; assembly: GCF_059090205.1. Taxonomy (NCBI): domain Bacteria; kingdom Bacillati; phylum Actinomycetota; class Actinomycetes; order Micrococcales; family Micrococcaceae; genus Arthrobacter; species Arthrobacter sp. CMU6. The sequence continues at coordinate 53,262 of NZ_JBNHFL010000019.1, read as the reverse complement.
TGGGGTGACACCCGCGCCGAGGCCGCCCAGGCCAATAGAGACACCTTCCACTACACCAACGCGGCACCGCAGGCAGCAAGGTTCAACCAGGGCATGGCGCTCTGGCTGGGCCTGGAAACCTACCTGCTGGACAACGCCGCCGACTACCGCCGCCGGCTCGTCGTCTTCACCGGCCCCGTTTTCAGCGACAGCGACCCCGTGTACCGGGATGTCCAGATTCCCTTGCGGTTCTTTAAGGTCGCGGCCTTCATTCACGACGGCGACCTGGCAGCAACGGGGTACATTGTGGACCAGACCCCGGTGCTGCCGGACCTGTCACGGCCAGGACTTCAGGAAAACGCTCCCCCGCTGGGCCCGTTCCGGACCTTCCAGGTGCCCATCCGGGACGTCGCCGCCCTGACCGGACTGGAGCTGGCACAGCTGGCCGCGGCGGACCGCATGCCCGTCGCGGCGGCACAGCCAACAGCACGCCCGGCCGACACCTGGCGGCGCCTGCGCTCATTCGAGGACCTCGATCTGAACTTTGAGCTGAAGGAACAGCAGTGACCGGACGCTGCTAGGCCACGCAGACTCCTAGGACCCACGCCGGACCCTGCGGGCCGGTGTGGACTTCAGCCCGCGGGGAAAGCACTGAAAATGCGGACCGGTGATGGAGCCCCGGGCTGAGAATCAGTCGCGGCGGCTCCTGCCTTCTTTATCGTTATCGGTGGAGCCCGGAACGGCATCCTGGCCCTCGGGATAATCCGCTGGCCGGCCCTCCGGGACTCCGGCCTCGTGCGTCGTTCCGGCCTCTCCGTAGTCACCCTCGGCGTACCCGCCAGCCCCCCTCACCGCAGCATCAGCGCCCACCGTTCCGGCACCTCCGTAGTCACCCTCCGCGTACCCGCCAGCGCCCTTCAGTGCTGTACTGGTATCCGCCGTCCCGGCATCACCATAGTCACCCTCGGCGTACTCACCAGAACCCCTTGCCGCAGCACCGGTATCCACCGTCCCGGCATCTCCGTAGTCGCCTTCGGCGTACTCACCGGCGCCCTTCTGGCCAGTGCCAGCATCCACCCCTCCGCTATCTCCGTGGTCACCGGAAACGTTGCGGCTTCCCTTACCTTCTACCGCAGGACTCGGCGTGCCGATGTTGTCTTTGCGGGCATCGGATTCGTTGTTCTCTGACATTGGGGATCCTTCCTGGAAGCAGTGCACCTGAGCGGCGTGCGTGGGATTTTATCCGCGATCGCGGCGGAGCGACAGAGTTCCTCGGGCTGTAGAAAAAGTCCGCCAGTCGCGAAGAACAGTCCCCCACGCAGCTCAGCACAACAGCTCCAAGGGAACCCCGCCGCAGACCCGGGGATGACCGGTGAACGTTTGGGACCGACGGCGGGCTGGGTCGAGTATCAGGCATGGGGGGAACCTGTATCTCTGTCCGCCGCCGGCCTGCTGTCAGTTTACGCCTGCGCCGCCGGGGCAGGGCCCGACTGGCTGATCAGGCCGGGTCAGGCGGGGTACCGAGCCCGGGAAAGCTCTCCGGGCAAAGGGCCACCATGGCCGAGGGTCGCTATGGAAACCTCCAACCCGTCGTGAGCTGCAGTCAGTTGGGCCAGCACGAAAAAGCAGCATCACCTAAAACAACCCGGGTCACCTACCAGGGGCTGGCCCGCATGAAGGAACTGATCGCGGAAGTGCAAGACACCGGGCGGTACCCCTCCCCGTACGCCAGCGACCTATCGGAGCGGACCCTTGCGGCCTGGTTGAAGCGCCGCCGCAGCGAGGCGCACGCCGGGACCCTCGCCCCCGCCTATCGGGCAGGACTCAGTGTCCTGCCCGGCTGGGAGGGAACCCCACGGACCGTCGCCTCCCACACCAGATGGCAGAACAGGCTCCAAGCCCTGACGACCTACCGCGCCGCCGGAAAGGACTGGCCCCTGCACCAGGGAACAACCGGGGACGAACATGAGCTCGGCGTCTGGCTGCACCGCCAGCGGTTCGAGCTGCGCCGCGGCGAGCTCGACCCCACAAAAGCTGCGGCACTGGATGCCGCCGCGCCCGGGTGGCTGACCGGCAGGAAGCGCGGAACGATGGCGGGCGAAGCAAGATGGCAGGACCGGTTGGCAGCCCTGACCGCCTACCGGGCGGCCGGGCAGGACTGGCCCCGGCACAAGGCCAAACCCGGAAGCGAGGAGCATCAGCTCGGCATCTGGCTGCACGCCCAGCGAACCAGGATGCGCCGCGGCAGCCTCAGCCCCGCGAGGACCCAGGCACTAAACGCCGCGGTACCGGGATGGCGCACGGGCCGACAGCCAGGAAAGAAACCCAACACTCAATCCTGAGCGCCCTCCGAATCGGGGAACGGCCCAAGCCTTTCACTGGGCAAATCCGCGGACGAACCAGAGGAACCTTGCCAAAGGTTAGTAAGCATGCTTAGGTTATTGGTCATGGGGGCTGCAGGCACGCCCTACCCGGCGGCCTGCCTAACCAAGAAAAGTTCATCGAAGCCAAGGAGACACCATGCTCGCCAAGGAACACATCGACGACCTGCTCAACCGCGGCGGAAACATCCTCTCCACCGACGGGGAAAAGATCGGCTCCATCGGGCAGGTCTACGCCGATGACGACAGCGGCCAGCCCACCTGGGTCACGGCCAAGACCGGCCTGTTCGGCACCTCCGAGTCCTTCGTCCCTCTCGAAGGCGCGCGCATCGAGGGCGACGACCTTGTGGTTCCGTACACCAAGGACCAGGTCAAGGACGCCCCGAGGATGGATACCGACGGCCACCTCGAGCCCTCCGAGGAAGACCGGCTGTACCAGCACTACCAGCTCGCCGGCGGCGGACGGACCTACACAGACACCACCACCGGGCGCGACACCGACTACACCACCACCGCCGGCACCTCTACGGGCACCGGCCGCTACGATACCGGTGACGCACGCGGCACAGTCGGCCGGGACACCTCCGGGCCCACCACCGATGACGCCATGACCCGCTCCGAGGAACGCCTGAACGTCGGCACCGAAAGGCAAGCCACCGGCCGAGCCCGGCTCCGCAAATACGTAACCACCGAAAACGTCACCCAGACCGTGCCGGTCCAGCGCGAAGAAGTCCGCATCGAACGCGAACCGATCACCGACGCCAACCGCGGCGACGCCATGTCCGGCCCCGAACTGAGCGACGAAGAACACGAAGTCACCCTCCACGAGGAACGGCCCGTTGTTGAAAAGGAGACCGTCCCGGTGGAACGGGTACGGCTCGATAAGGACACCGTCACCGATGAGGTCACCGTCGACGAACAGGTCCGCAAGGAACGCATCGAGACCGACGGCACCGACGACACTCGCCGCTAATCACATGCCCGGCAGGCACCAGGCCAGGGCTGGGGCGCCAGGCCCCAGCCCTGGCCTGGATCCGGGACCCGGCTTAGGTTAATTGGCGGCGCCCCCTTGCCTGAGTAAGGCCCGAGCGCACCTCCCCGGTCAGGCCGCTTTGCCTGATAAAAAGCTCACCGAGTTTGGCTGCTTCCTCCCGGGAGAGCCACGCCGGGAATGGCCGCTGTTCATCCGCTCTCTCAAGGGTCACGGTCACTGCTCCAGGACACCATCCCGTTCTTCGCCTTGCCCCGGCGTAAAATTGAAACCCCCCGGCGGCGGACGGCCGCTGGTGCCCCGCCCGTGCCAGCCGCCACCCAGTTCCGTCGTCGGTCCCAAAAATCCCGCCGCTGTCTGCCCTTGTGCCGGAGGAGAGCTGGCTCTACGTTGGAGACCAGCGGAGGAGGACTTCCGCCCCCGCCGGTACGTCAATGCCTGCGGTGAGAGGATGACTTCCCCAGGGGGCAGCGGGTATGGCAACAGGCACAGTGAAATGGTTCAACGCGGAAAAAGGCTTTGGCTTCATCGCCAACGACGACGGGTCAGCAGATGTCTTTGCCCATTACTCGGCAATCACTTCCAGCGGATACCGCTCCCTGGAGGAGAACCAAAAGGTCCAGTTCGACGTAGTCCAGGGCCAGAAGGGCCCCCAGGCGGAAAACATCAGTCCGCTGTAACCTCCCCCGCCGGTGATCGGACGCCGACGTTTCCGATATCACCAGCGCGCCCAACACACGGTCGTGACGACGTCCAGTGACGATTCAAGAAAGTGCCCACTGCCCCGATTCCTCCGTGCAGCTCCCGGCGTGCGCCTGACCGGTATGCCAGGCGCACGCTTCCCGAGAGGGGGTTCCTTCTTGGGTCGGCGGACTCCTTCACCAATCCAATTCGGTGTCTCGAAAACCCCAGGGTTATGAGCCGGTCCGTGCCACATTGTGCACACCTCCACCGCTCGAAGAAGCCCCGTGGCCGACCCGGAGGGTCAACTTCATGGCCTCAGAAGAAGGGGTACAACGGGAAATTGGCCAGGGACTCCATGCCTCTCCCCGGAGCAGGGGAGGCTTCCGTAGGTTCGGCCGCGGCCGCCATCGAAGGTGCAGCGCGCTTAGAGCTGCTCGATTGCCCAGCAGATGCGCCTATCCCTGCCTCCGAGAGGCTGTCGGTGTCCGTTCCTGACTGAAGTGGCATTGCTGGTCCCCCCGCACCTTTAGTCTTCAGGAAATTCCTTAAAGCGCATGCTTAGGCAGTCTTGCGGCAATGCCTCAAGAGCCGCCCAGACTTTCCGCAAGATTCGATCAAGAGACATCCGGGCGGACGTCTTGGAGGCGTGGGCCAGGAAACAGCTCATGGGCGGTACTGCGGATTCCGCGGCACCCCTCAAAGCCCGCGAGGTCAGGCCCGATGCGGGGCTACTGCCGGGCCGCCACAGCGGCCGTGGTCCGGAAGTCCTAGGTCCGTGGTGCCGGTGCAGGACCAAAAAAGCGGGGCCCCGGCCCTGCTGTGGTGGCGTGGCGGGCTTTGTCCAGTATGAAGTCGCGGTCCTCCTGCGACAACAGAGTTCCGCCGTGCAGATCGCGATCTGCTGGTTTGCCGATCTCCTTGCAGATGATGGCGGCTATCGTGCGGGGCAGGATCGCGGATCCGGGGTTGTCACTGAGCTATTGCTGCATTGAGCGGCTGAGCCTGTCCCAGTTCCCCCTGATGTCCATCTCCATTGATGTCGCCTTCCTGGGCTGGGCGTGCCGCACGCCCAATACAGCCGAGTGGATCGCACCCAGCCTACGTCCAGCGAAGGGTTCGGGAAAGAGCACCAGAACGAAGCCGGGATTTCCCGAAGCCGTCTTGTACCCAATGTCCGCCGGCCTCGGCGGCACAAGGTTTCCGCCAGGCCCAGCTGGCGGGGGGAGCATAGCCAGGCCCGGCGGACTGGCCCGAAGGGCGCCTCGTTGGCCAGCTACCCAGATGCTGTCACTGGCGCCTTGGGGAAACCCGGCGAACCCTATAAAACCGATGCCGCTCTCTCAGAAACATGTCCCTCAGAGAGCCCCCACCAGAAAAGAGGGTGTGGGCCCGACTGTCGATAGGGAATTCATCACGAAGCCATGGCAGAGTGCGGCCAGTCAGGACAGGCCGAAGTTGGTGGTTCTCGTGGACATCGACGCAGCCGATACTCCTGTGCAGGTCGAAGGAGACGGATTGATGCCTCGTTCCGAACCCCTGCCCACGGCTGACGAAAAGCAGCAGCACGCCGCTTCGCCCCGAGCGGCAGCCCAGATCCCGCCGGCCTCGCCAGGCCGGGACGGAACGGGCGGGCTTCTGCAGTTCCAGCTCATGCAGCTGATCGGCGGGATCCTCGCCGAGCAGGACCTGGATCCTGACATACGCCTGGCCCTGCTTCGACACCTGTCCCAGAACCCCGGGCATCCCGAACATGCCCTGCTGGCACACCTCCGCGACGTCCAGGCCCCGAAGGAGCTGCCACCATTCAAGGCCTGCCGGAAGCCCACGATGCAACCCTCCGGTTCATAGTCCGCCCTCCCCTACGGCGCTGTCGGCGCCTTCCTGAGTTGCTTTGTCCGGGCTGCTTTGTCGAGAAGACCAGCGGACGGCTGATCCGGGAAACCAGCCCGTTCCTGGCCGTGTGCCCCGGCGTAAAATTGAAACCGGCCGGCGACGGACGGCCGCGTTGGTGTCCCCCCATGCCAGCCGGCTCCCAGCTCCGTCGTCGGTCCCGGTGCTGCCGCGGCCTTGTGCCGGTGGAGGGTCGGCTCTACGTTGGAGACCAGCGGATAAGGATGTCCGCCCCGCTGGTACGCCGCTGCCTGCGGTTAGACGAAGAGTTCCTTGGGGGCACGCATGGCAACAGGCACGGCAAGTGGCTTAACGCGGAAAAGGGCTTCGGTTTTATCGCCCCTGACGACGGGACCGGAGAGATCTTCGCCCATTACTCCGCGATCGCCGGCCGCGGTTACCAAAAAGTACAGTTCGACGTGGCGCACGGACCCAAGGGCCCCCAGGCCGAAAACATCCGTCCGCTCTAACGCTGACTGGCTGGATGGCGAGATTCCCGGACAGGTGACGCCCGGTGAGGACTCAATAAAGCGGCCGTTCCTCCTGGCTGGAAAAGGTTCAGGTCCTCGGGCCCGAGGCGCTAATACCTGACCTCGGCGTCGAAGTCATTCCCGAAGCGGCCAGTCAGTATTGCCGCGGCGTCCCTGACAGCGTCCGGGATATCTTCGAAGCTTCGGGCATGGGCTCGAAGTTCCGGGAACTCGACGACGTGTAGGTCAAGCAAAGGCGAACGCCCTTTAAAGCTGAGAGAGGCGGCAGTCCTTTCCGCAGTACTCGGAACCACAGTACAGACATTGGTTGGAGCCGATCCCAGACTTGTGCTTCCTTTGAACAAGCTCACCCATGTACATGAGAGCATCCGTGCCCATCAAAAAAAGGTAACTGCTCTCGAACAGGAGCTCGCCGAAACGAAGGCCGCGCTTGAGCGCGTTCAGGATGAGGGTCGGGCCTTGGAGGAGGCGTTCCGCGCCGGAGCTGAGGCAAGTGGAAACCGGGACGAGCTAGCCCTGCTGGCCGAACTTCGACGCCCCGACCAGTCATGAACATTCGGCACGCAGCAGGACGGGCATCCGGAAACGACGTAACGGTTACGAGGCACCATAAAGGACCGTCGAGCCGCTCCCGGCATCCTTCAACTATCACGCCGAACGGGCGGGGACCGGATCAACAAGGACTAGAAAACTCATACCCAGCATGGGGACTGGTTCCGGAGGCTGGACTCCTCTATTCCTTACCTCCGACCCCTGCCACAATAATCGTCAGGAGTGCCTGACACGAGGGGGTCGAAGGTCATGGGCTGGGTATCAACAGATAACGAGCACGAGGGCTGGGCAGCGTACGTCGCCCCTGACGGGCGGCTGCCCGTAACATCATCAGGCGAAGGAATGCTTTTTAGCGGCCTGACCGGCCGCTACGAGCCTGACAAGATGCGCCCCGACTACGAGGTGGTCCCGGACAACGAGATCGTCGGGTGGCGGGGACGCCTTGCCAAGACCGTCCCCGCTGCGAAGGCGACCGGGGCGTCCTGGGCAGACATAGGCCGTGCAGTAGGCATCAGCCGCCAGTCCGCCCACGAACGCTGGGCCGACAAGGCTGCGCCGGTTCATGCAGAGGAACCCCAGCGACGATCGCCCAACGGGCACTGAATGCACGACTCCTCCACTCTGGTCTTCAATCTCGTTTATGCCGGCACCCTGGGCATTGGACTCCTGATGTTCCTCGGTCACCTCGCGGCCTTTATCGTTCTGCTCGCCAGCGCCGCTACAGCCAAACTCCTGATGAACGCCCTTCAGGCACTCATCCGCCGCTTACGGACCCCGGGACCACGCCGGCAACTCAGCGGTCGCCATTTCTCGCCGATGTCGCCTGCCGCTACTACCTTCGACGACTAAACCTGGCCGGTCACTGCAGACGGCTTCAGCCATCGGTGCAACGACTACGGATACTGACAATTACGCCCAATCCGTGACAGGGCAGTCGAGGCGGCTGTTCACTTGTTGAGACGTATCGTTTCCTAGCGTTTCAGGACAGCTGACGCGCAGCGGTGTGGCATAAAGCGATCGCAGAACGCCGCCATTTATCGGCGAACTCCACACCAACTCGGTGTCTCGAATTCTTCCCGCCTCGAGACACTAGGGTTACGAGACACCGACAGCGCCAGATAGAGCTGTGAAATCTGAACTAAAAGCGCACCGTTGAGGTTCTCACGCGGATGTTCCGCAGCGTTGGAACCGGAACACCCTCAGCGGGCCACTCCCCCAGCACAAGGCTTCTCCACAAGGCAACCATCACCTTTTTCAGTTCAGGCTCGGTTCTTTTGGCGCACGTCTGGGCTAGAAAGCGAGAAGTGCACTCATAGTGCACTATGATGCACTCATGGATAAGAGTACATCTGCCCTGGCGGTAGCCATTGGCGGCCGGGTGCGGCGGGAACGGCAGTCACGGGGGTGGACGCTTGATCAGTTGGCGGAGGCCACGGGTGTGAGCCGGCGCATGCTGGTCAACGTCGAGCAGGGTGCCACGAATCCCAGCGTGGGGACGCTCCTGAGAATCAGTGACGCTCTTGGGATTGGACTGCCCGCGCTGGTTGAACTCCCCCGCCCGAAGCCAGTGACGGTCACCCGCCGCGGTGAGGGTGCAGCGCTGTGGAGTTCGGATTCCGGTGGCCGCGGCGTGCTGGTGGCCGGGACAGAGACGCCCGATGTGGTTGAACTCTGGGACTGGACGATGGCCCCCGGGGATACCCATGGGAGCGAAGCGCATTCACCGGGAACCAAGGAGCTGCTGCAGGTCCAGGAAGGATCCATCTCCGTTGTGGTTGCCGGTGAGACGTTCATCCTCGAGGCCGGAGACGCTGTGTCCTTTCCCGGCGACGTTGAGCACTCGTACGGCGCCGTGGGCACGGAACCCGCCCGGTTCTCCCTGGCGGTCTTTGAACCGGGCGTGGGATCAGGACACCGGCCGGAGGCGACCGATGCGTGATCTGAAAACGCTTCAGAAGTTTCTGTACGGCGCCGGGGTCGATGCGGCGGTATTCGCGCTGCGGCCGGGCTACCGCGCCGTCCTGCTGGCCGTCGACGGGCTTGTCCGGCGCGAGGCTTACAAATCGTTCGGCGCCAAGCCCCAGCGCACCCGCACAGCCTGGAAGCCCTGCGCCAGGGCCGGAGAACCCAACTCCGCGACGACACCACAACGGCACTGTTCATCCTCGACACCCTCCAGCCCATGACCGATGAGGCACTCGACAGTGCCGCCGACGACCTGGCCGACCGGCTGGCGGGGCTTGGTCCTGACGTCAGGATCGCCCGCCGTCGGATAGCCGCGGCCCCTACAGCCCATGAAGGAAATTGATATGCGCCTGCGAAACGCTTTAAACGTCCCGGTCCCGCCGTGGGGTCTGGCCGTGACGGCGATCCTGTCAGTTCAGTTGGGGTCTGCCCTGTCGGTGGATCTGATTGAGGCCGTAGGCCCGGCCGGAACAGCCTGGCTCCGGCTCAGCATGGGAGCCATCATCCTGATGTTGATTGCCCGCCCGCCGCTGCGCTCCGTCCGCCGTGGCGACGTGCTGCCGCTGCTCGGTCTGGGCATCACCACTGGGCTCGTGACGATCGGGTTCCTCGCCGCGATCGAGCACATTCCGCTCGGCACCGCCGTCGCGATTGAGTTCCTGGGACCCCTGACGGTCGCCGCGGTACGCAGCCACACCAGGAAGGCGCTCATCTGGCCGGCTGTGGCACTGCTCGGCGTCGTACTTCTGACCCAACCGTGGCAGGGCGACTTCAACCTGACCGGCGTCACCTTCGCGGCGCTGGCAGCGATCGGATGGGCCGCCTACATCGTGCTCACCCAGCGGATCGGGGACCGTTTCACCGGAATCGGGGCGCTCTCAATGACTGTGCCGATCGCTGCGGCCACGGCGGCCGTCGTCGGCATTCCGCAGTCCGCCGGCCACCTCACGTTCGGGATCCTGGCCGCAGCGGCCGGGCTCGCTATCCTGTTGCCCGTACTGCCGTTCGCGCTGGAAATGCTGGCCCTGCGCAGGATGACGCCCACAGCGTTCGGCACCCTGATGGCCCTCGAGCCAGCCCTCGGGGTCCTCCTCGGACTGCTCATCCTGCACCAGCAGCCGTCGGCCATCCAGGTCCTGGGCATCCTGCTCGTCGTCCTCGCCGGCGCCGCGGCGCAGCGGGGCGGACGACGGCGCCCGGCACACCAGGAGAACCCCAGCCCTGCGGACCTCGACTTCGTCGCCTAACGGGCCCGCAGCTGAAGGTGACTCACGTGAGCCATCACAGATTCCCGACACTCCACCCTCCTGCCTTCCCCCAACTCGAGCGAACGGACTAAAAGCATGCAACTACCCACAACTGACACCGCTGTCACCTACCCGGACGGCGCGACCACCTCGACCGGGACCGTGCTCCACGTTGAGCCTCTCCCCGATGGACGATCTGCGGTCCTCCTCGACACCACGGCATTCCATCCGGTCGACACGGCATGGCCTGACCAGCCCGCCGACCGAGGCACAATCACCACTACGGCAGGCGCACAACCGGTCGTCGACGGCGTCACCGGCGGCATCCGCGACGGCGAACTCCACCTCGGCGCGAACTTGCCCGTGCGAACAGGAACCGAAGGATGGACCTTCGTGGTCGCCCACATCATCGAAGGCCCACTACCCGCCGTCGGCGAGTCCGTGCAGATCGACGTCGACCAGGACTACCGCGCAGCCCTCTCCGCGGCACACACCGCCTGCCACCTCGCCGCGCTTGCCCTCAACGCCGCACTGTCAACAGCATGGAGCAAGGCTGCACCCCCAGACACACTGGGAAACCCCGCCTTCGACGCGCTGGCCATCCAGCGTTCGCGCATCGACGCCCACCGATCCACGGACACCTACCGCATCGGAAAATCTCTCCGCCGCAAGGGATTCTCTCCCACCTCACTCGAAGACCCCTCCGCCGTCGCTGAACGCGTCAACGCCCAACTCGCGCAGTGGATCAAGGCCGGCGGCACCGTGCGGATCGAACGGGACGATCCTGCTCTTTGTGCACGGCGAACCTGGGTCTGTGAACTCCCTGACGGACGGACCAATATCCCCTGCGGCGGCACCCACATCCACGACCTGGCCGAGCTCTCCGACATCACCACATCGCTCACCACGGCCGAAATCGACGGCGGACTCGAACTCACCATGCAAACGGTTTCCACCACGACCTGATAAATCCCCTGGAAACAACATTCTGGGGCTCTGGCAGTACGCCTAAGGAAACTTCCGATATGAATCAACAGGACAAGCAGCGACGCAGGGCGGTACGACGCATCTTCGTTTTTCACCGCCCTGGCGGACCTGGGATTCGGGGTGTCTCTTTCCTGTGTCAGCGATGGTCGAAAAGTGAGCCATTTCGTGGTTGGTTAATGGCCCCCTTGGCTTGCCGGAGGACGGCACTATTCGTGACATTGACAGGAGGCAGATGTTTTGCCCAGCTACCGAGCCTTGGCGGTGCTGGAAGCGAGGATTTACTTGGCGGCGGCGGTTATCGGGCCCAAGGACTCACAGAACACGACCATGTCCCATGCAGGATGGGGCCGGATCATCTTCGTGGGAAGCGAATCAGGTGTGAACATACCCGCTGACATGACGCACTACGGTATGACCAAAGCAGGGATGCTTGCTTTAAGTAACGGCCTCGCCAAGCTCACCGCGGAACCGGCGTGACGGTTAACACGATCCTCGGCGGCCCGACCTACTCGGACGGCGTGGCCACTACCGTCCAAAACATCGCCGAAGCGCAGCGACTCTCGACCGAAGATTTGAAGGCGATGATCATTGGCCAGAACCAGACGTCTCTCCTCCAGCGTTTCATCGAGCCGGACGAAATCGCGAGCCTCGCCGTTTATCTCTCCAGCCCGCTTTCCTCCGCGACGAACGGGGCTGCCGTGCGCGCGGACGGTGGAGTGCTGACCACAATGTTTTGACCGGCGCAGGGGCACTGCGCGCCAAATAGCGGCGCGAAAACGCCGCCGATTGCCCGGTGCGGTTCACGGCATCCTCCCCGTCGGGAGAGCCCGCCTTACCATTTAGGTGCTGGGGCGACGGCGCCGTCGCAGGTCTGGCCGGACGTGGTGTCGCAGGCGGCCAGGAACCTGTCATCTCGTCCCCGAGCGGATGGCCCGCAATGAGCACCAAGAATCACATCTGGAGGCGGGCGGCCTTCGCCGTCGTTCTCGCTGTCTCTGGCTGTTCCTACACCACAGACGACATCACACCGTCACCAACCGCACCGGATCCCATGGCTCCCTTGCAGAAGCAGATCCAGCTGTTCATGGACCAAGGCGCGGTGGCCGCCGTCGTGCAGATCCGGTGGCCGGAAGGCGAGTGGTCCAAGGCCTACGGCGTCCGCGACCTCGAGTCCATGACCCCGGCCCAGCCGACGGACCGGGTGGGGATCGCAAGCGTCACCAAAACGATGACAGCCGTGGCGGTGCTGAAGCTCGTGGACGACCACCTCATCGGCCTCGACGATCCCGTCAATGACGTCATTCCCGGGTTCACGTCCGCACTCAAGCCTCCGGGTCCCATCACAGTGAGGCAGCTGCTCAGCCACACCTCCGGGATGCCCGACGTCAACGAGGCCCTGCCACGCGATGTTGACTTCCGTCCCGCTCTCTCCCGGACGCTCACGATGGAGCGCGGCTTGCAGTTAGCCGGGACCCTCCCCTGGACCGCGTCCAGCGTAGGGTCCTTCGCATACTCGAACACGAACTACCTCGCTCTGGGCCTCCTCATCCAGACACTGCGGCACAAGCCCTTCGTCCAGGTCATGCGCGAGCAGGTCTTTGACCCCCTCGGTTTGAAGAACACCAGCCTGGACCGCACCGACCCGCGCGAGGCCGGGCTTTTGCACGGCTACGTGACCCTCCGTGGTGAGAGAGTCGACACCACAGACAACATCTTCTTTGTCGGCAATCCGGCTGCAGGGGCGGTGTCGACAGTGGTGGACCTGAATCTCTTCATGGCTGGCCTCCTCCAGGGACGGGCGCTCTCTGCGGCGTCACTGCGGGAGATGAAGACAAGCCCCGGCTTCGCCCCTTACGGGCTGGGAATGTGGGAGCACGCGGACGGTTGCTCGATCGAGTCGCGGCACGAGGGCCGGGGCTCCTTCTGGGACTACCAGACGGTCACGGTCAGCAGCGGCGACGGTCGCTACCAGGCCGCGATGGCAGTCACCATGCCACCGCTGCCCACCGAGTTGGAGGACGAGTCCAGCCAGAACAAACGTGATCTCCTGAACAGCCAGATCGAGTCCTCCCTCAACGAGACCTTGGACCGGCTCTGCGAACCGGCCAACTGAGAAAGGGCCTGCCGTTACCGGCTGCAATGGTCCAATTTTCGCTGGGCCGACTGCGAGGCTCCAAGAGACCATTTAGCCGCATGCAACAATGACCGCATGAACCGCGAACAGCGCAAACCGCTCCACGGGAACCACTAGCGGGCCTCGACCCCGCCTTCGAAGCTGCCTACGAAGCGGCGAGAAAGAGTCTCAGCGAAGGCGGCATCCCCATCGGAGCAGCGCTTGCCCGTGAGGGCGTGGTCATCGCCAGCGGACACAACGAACGGGTCCAACGCGGCGATCCGATCGCGCACGGCGAAATGTCCGCACTTCGCGCAGCCGGTCGCCAGAAGACCTACCGGGACACCACGCTTTATACCACTCTCGCTCCGTGTGCCATGTGCACCGGGAGCATCATCCAGTTCAAGATCCCCCGTGTGGTGGTGGGTGAAGCCCGTACGTTCGACGGCGAGTTCGAGCTTCTCCGGTCACGTGGCGTTGAAGTGGTGGTCCTGGACGATCAGCGCTGTGTGGACATCATGCGCATGTTCCAGGAGGAGAACCCGGACCTGTGGGCAGAGGACATCGCAGAGTAGGGACTTAGGCACGTGCACGACGCCGGAAGCTGATTTTGGTTCCCCCGTTACACTTTCGGAGTTGCCGGACATTAACCGGGTATGAGCTTGCAAGCAGTCCGGAAGGATCGTGCGGATTTGGACCGGGAAAAGCGGTTTTTGGCGGCGCACGCTGCCGGTCATGACCGTATCTACCGCTATTTCCGGCGTCGAACAGATAATGCCGCGACCGCGGAAGACCTCTGCTCCGAAGTGTTCCGGATCGCTTGGGAAAAATCAGCCGACAACAGCCTGTCGATCATGGTTCTCTTCGGCGTCGCTAAAAATGTCCTCAGGAACCACGACCGTTCGCTGCTCAGATCCGCCAACCTCATCGGCGCTCTCCGGTCCGAGCGATACGACTCGTACAGCCCGCGTGATTCCCCCGTCCAGGAGGCCCTGGAACGGCTAAATCCTGACGAGCGCGAAGTCCTGCTCCTGACTTATTGGGACGGCCTGAGCTCCAAGGAAATATCGGACCTTCTCGACACCAGCGCCACGGCGATCCGGATGCGCCTGCACCGGGCACGAAAGGCGCTGAGCCACCTCCTTCAGACACAGACACAGGGTGAAGAACTATGAACAGGAAAACCACCGCCGAGCAGGTACTCACCCAGATGGATCCCGCAAAGCAGATCACCGACGCCGAATTGACCCAAAGCAGGAAACGTTCCCTCGCAGCGATGCACTCCGTCCCCGTTGCCGTACCGGGAGTTGGCGTACAGGGAACTGACGGCGCTGGTTTGGGCAAGATCGGCCACCTCTCCCCGGCGAAACCAGAGCTCACCGCGCGCCGTCCCCGCCGCGCCCGCATCTGGCTGACTTCAGCCGCTGCTGCCACCGTCATGGCGGCATTGATCGGAGGAGACGTCCTCGGCCTGGCCGGGTGGCGGGGCGGGGCCACGGCCCAGGCGGCAGAGCTTCTCAACAACGCTGCGCAGACCACAATCAACACCACCGACCCCGTTGTGAACGCTGGTCAGTATCTCAAGGTCCGAAGCACCAATGTCTGGAGTACGGCCTACGGGCAGGCAGACGGCTCCTCCCTTGAATGGCTAGACACGGAAAAGTCCGAAATGTATATCCCGGCTGATCGGAACGATGAATGGGTGTGGCAACGATCCGGACGCATACCCACGACCTTCTTCAGTGCCGAATCCAAGAAATTCGTCCGCGAAGAAAACATTCAGCCACAGCCGGAACTTCTGCGCGCCCCCAACGGAGCCTTTTACGGTGGTCCCGGGTTTGCCCCGGACATGACCGGGTTTCCCCGCGATCCTTACCGGCTACTGAACAGCATCTACAAGCAAACCCTTGGCAAAGGACAGTCCGTCGACGGCGAAGCCTTGGTGTTCATCGCAGACCTCCTCAGAACGGGCGTCGTCCCGGCTGACCTCCGAGGCGCCCTTTACAAGGCAGCGGCCATGATTCCGGGCGTTTCAATCACGGAAGGGCAAGCAAACCTGGATGGGCGCACCGGGGTAGCGATCGGCCGCACCGAAGAGGCAGGAATGATGCGTCAGGAGATCATCATCGACCCCAAGACGGGGCAGCTGATCGGCGAGCGATCAATTCTTACTGAGCCCCTCGGTTCGATACCCGCCGGCACGGCTGTGACCTGGACCGCCATAGAAACGTCGGTATCCGACACAGCCCCCTGATCACGCGGGACGCTGCACCGGCGAACCCTCGCCGCCCGCTTCCGGCTCCCCGCGGGCCAGCCACCGCAGATGTATGGTTGTGCTGACGAACAGTTGCCGCACGTCCAACATGAGGAAGCCGCGGGTGCAAGCGTGAACGAGTACGAGGCCTCACTGGTCATCAAGTCCGGAGCGGAACTGCTGTCTTCAGCTTCCTCGGACCCCCGCTCGGAGGAAGGCTACAAGGCGGTCAGAGCCAACATCTCGGAGGCACTCAACCGCATAGCGGAGGCGCTTGCCAACTTCGAGGCCGGTTCGGGAGCCCCCAGCCGTTCAGCCGGCTGGGTCCAGGACCTTCACCGCGTAGCGGACGACCTGGTGGATCGACAAGGCTGAGGGGCCAATGACAGCGAGTGAACCCGACCTGGCAGCCGCAACCCGTTTTGACCGGGCCGTCCTGATTTTCAACCCGGGTAAGCCCGGCATGGCCGCCCGGATTGAGGAGCTGCAGCGGGACCTGGCCGCCGGAGTGCCGGACCTGCAGCTTGATCTGCTGCCCACGGAGCACGCCGGCCACGCACGGGACCTTGCACGGTCTGCGGCGGCCGCAGGGTCCCCGCTCATCGTTTCGGTCAGCGGCGACGGCGGGTACAACGAGGTTGTCAACGGGGTGATGGACGTCCCCGGCAGCAGGGCGGTCTGCACGGTGCTCGCGGCAGGGAACGCCAACGACCATCACCGGAGCATGCCCGCAAGGCCGTTGCCCGAGGCTGTCCGCCGCGGCAGGGTCCGGGACATCGACCTGCTGCGCATCACGTTCACCGAGGCACAGCAGGTACGGGTTCACTACGCCCATTCCTACATAGGCTTCGGGCTTACACCGCTGATGGCCATCGGCATCGAGAGCGGCGGAAAGGGCAAAATCCTGGAACTCATTTCCGTCGCCCGCACGCTCTCTCATTTGAAGCCGTTCGAGCTGGTCCGTGACGACGGGGCTACCGCCCGCTTCGACAGCCTGATCCTGGCCAATATTTCGCGGATGGCCAAGTACGGAACGGTCAGCGAGTCGGACGGCCCCAACGACGGCCGGTTCGAGGTTGTGACGCTCCCCCACTCCGGGCTCTGGAAAATGGCACTGATGACCCTTCGCGCCGTGACGCTGGGACTCGGCAACCAGCCAAGCGTCAGCAGCTACGCCTTCACCACGCGGGGTGCTGTTCCCTGCCAGATCGACGGCGAGGTCAGGCACCTGCCCGCCGCCACCCATGTCCTGGTGGAAAGCGCGAAGGGCGCCCTGGCCGTTATCTGATGCCTGAATTCAGCTCCCATTCCCCCCGGGAGATCGCGTACTCGACGTCCCCGTGTTCATCGCCCGGAATGGACACCGGCCAGTCAGCGACGAAGGAACGCACCAGCCGCATCCCGGACTTCTCCATCACCCGCCGCGAACCCGCGTTAACGGCCATGTTGAAGCGACCACCCGCTGCACACCGAACTCGGCAAACCCCTTGGCGAGCAGCGCACGGGAACCCTCGGTGGCATAGCCCTTCCCCCAGGCCGGCCAGCGCAGCCGGTAGCCCAGTTCCGGCTGGTCGGGTGGATCACCCGGGGCCGGCCGGTAGTGGAACCAGCCCAGGAAATCCCCGGTTGATTTCTCGATCGCGGCCCAGAAGCCGTAGCCGGGGAATTTCCGGTAGTAGCCCAGGAACGCCGGAAGGTACTCGCCTTCAATTTCCTCCCGGGGCGTCGCGGCGCCGCCCGTGATGTACCGCATCACGCGCGGATCGCCGTCGAGCTCCACGAGCCGGTCCGCGTCGTCGGAAGTGAACTGCCGCAGCAACAGCCGCTCGGTCTCCAGGAAGATGCGCATGCGGCATTCTTGCACCGGCCGGCAGGTGTGTCAGCTATTTGGCCGTCAGTTCCTTCCGGCGGAGCGTCCCGCCGATGGAGAGCTTGCGGCCGTATTCGATGGAGCCGTAGCGGAACAGGTGCACGGCCAGGCGCAGGACGAGGATCCCGACGACGAATACCTCGGCGATCACGATGGCCGCTTCAACAGCGCCAAGGGTTCCGAAACCGTTGCGGAGCAGCGCTGTGACGGGGGCGGTGAGCGGGAAGTAGGTGAAGACCTGCACGATCAGGGCTTCGGGGTCGCTGACGATGAGGCTGACGGCGTAGAAGGGCACGAAGATCAGGGCCATCAGCGGCCCGAAGATGGTGCCGGCCTCCTTGGCCGTGGGCATGATCGCGCCAATGGCCACGAGCACGCCGGTGAACAGGGTGAACCCGCCCAGCAGCAGCAGCGCGCCGGTGATCATCGGGACAGGCTCGAACACCAGGGAGGACAGGTCCAGGTCGGGCAGGGACACTGAGTCACGGAACAGGAAGTAGGCGACGGCGATCGGCGTGAGGAACACCGCTATCTGGAGGAGCCCGACGGCGAACAGCGAGATGATCTTGCCGGTCACCAGGGTGGTGGGGTTCAGGGTGGTCAGGA
Organism: Arthrobacter sp. CMU6; assembly: GCF_059090205.1. NCBI lineage: Bacteria > Bacillati > Actinomycetota > Actinomycetes > Micrococcales > Micrococcaceae > Arthrobacter > Arthrobacter sp. CMU6. The sequence continues at coordinate 35,252 of NZ_JBNHFL010000019.1, read as the reverse complement.
TCATTTCCGTGACCCGGTTTTCCTTCTCCTCCAGCGTGCTGTTGAGCATCTGGTTGGACAGCAGAATGATACTGACGTAGAAAATGACCAGGAACAGCAGCGGCGGTATCACCGAGCCGATGCCGCCAGAGACCCGGCCGTCCCGGTACGTTTCGGCGTCGAACTTCACTCCCCCGCTCAGGGCGGCGGTGACTTCCGGTGAGTTGACCCGGGACTTGGCAGCGGTGACGAGCAGGTGTTTGGCCACGGCCTCATACTTGCCGTTCTCGAACATGCCTTTGTCCGCGCCGTAGACCTTGACCGGTTCGGTGGCGGGATTGGCCGGGTAGGCGAAGTACGCCTCGGACCTGCCGTCCTTCACCGACTGGAGCGCGGCGCCGGGGTCGGCCGTCAGGGTTCCGCCGGCTGCCTGGGCGAGCGCTGCGGGGATGAGGCCGGAAGCATCCGTGTAGGTGAAGGTCAGCGCCGAGTTCTTCTGGGCGTCGGCGTTGGCGGAGGTGCTGGAGTTGCTGGCGTAGACGAGGGCGAAGATGATCGCGAAGACCACCGGGATGGCCAGGGTGGCGATCACGAACCCGCGCTTCTTGACGGTGCGCATGAACTCGAACCCGACGACGGTGCCCAGGTTGTGCTGTTTGAATACTGTGCGTGCCATCGTCCTAGACCTCTGCCATTTCGTGCTGTTCCCCGTACACCTGGATGAAGATCTCCTCCAGGGACGCCCGTGCCGTGGCGAAGCTGCGCACCGCCACCCCGGCTCCGATCAGTTCCCGCAGGACCGCTGTTTCGTCCGCCCCGGCGGCCGGGGCCAGCTCGGCCTGCCCGTCGGCGTCGCGTACCACGTCGTACAAATCCGAGGCGGGGAGGATGCCCTCGTAGCCCAGCCGGTACACCGTGCCGCCGAACTGGTCCTGGACTTCGTCGACGGTCCCGTATGCCCGGGAGGTGCCGTCCTTGAGGAGGATGACCCGGTCGCAGAGCCGCTCCACCTCCTCCATCTGGTGCGTGACCATGATGACTGTGGCGCCGGCGAGCTTCTGTTCCTCGATGATGTCCATCAGCAGCCTGCGGTTCACTGGGTCGAAGCCCTTCGTGGGCTCATCGAGGATGAGCAGGTCGGGGTCGTTCATGATCGTGACGCCGAGCTGGACCTTCTGCTGCTGGCCGCCGGAGAGCTTGTCCAGCCGGACGGCGGCCTTGTCCTCGAGGCCCACCCGCTCCAGGTACGTCTGGGACCAGGCACGGGCCCGGTGTTTGCTCAGGCCCTTGAGCCGGCCGAAGTAGACCATCACGTCCAGGACGGCTTCCTTCTTGTACAGGCCGCGTTCCTCCGGCAGGTACCCCAGCCGCGCCCCGTCCCGGGGCTCGAAGACTTTCCCGCCGATGTACAGGGTGCCGGCGGTGGGCTTGTAGATGCCCAGCAGCGCCCGCAGCGTGGTGGTCTTCCCGGACCCGTTGCTGCCCAGGAACCCGAACGTCTCCCCTGCCCGGACGTCGAAGGACAGGTCTTTCACGACCGTCGTCTCCCCGAAGTCCATGCGAAAGTTTTTGATCTGCACAAGCGGTTCCACCGCGTCCCCCAACGTCATGAGGCCAGCCTATGCGAACAGGTCTAGCCATCTATTTCTTACTCACCGCGAGCGCCTGCTTGCGCACCGGTGCTTCGGCCGGCATCGTTTCCCGGCTGCGGGCTACCTAACGTGCTACCTAATGGGAGCAGTGTCACCCCTGATGAGCCGGAGGATATCCGGCGGCGGATCCCCGTCGCGGCGCGGGGCGTGCAGGCAACGGCTGAAGTAAGCCCAAGGGAAGGACTGCTCTCCGATCCGTTGCCAGCCCTGTGCCTCCAAGTCAGAAATGGCCTTGGGGTTGGCGATGATCCTGGTATGTTCCCATTGCTCCGCAGACAACTGGATGCGGTGAAACCGCACCCCGAAACCCACAGAGTGCCACCCGAATTGCCCTACCTCCCGGAGCATCGTCATTTCGTTGAAAGCGTTGACCGGGTAGAGGCGCTTCACCTCCGGCACGTCGCCCACAAACGCTTGCTGCGGCCGCCCGAACCTCTGCTGGGCGGCCTGCTTCGATACCCCGAGGATGCGGCCTATTGCCTCCCAGCTGTGACCTGCACGGCGGGCCGAGTCAACGGTGGATTGCAGGATGCTCCGCGTCTCTTCATGCGCTTGGGCGGCCACTTCAAGGATCTCGGCATAGACATCTTCTCCCTCGCCCAGCCGCTTGGAGAGCTCCGGGGTCGCATTCGCCACAGCCTGGGCGATGGCGGCGGACAGGGAAACCGGGTCCATGGCCTAGTTGCTTGCCTTTCGAATCCCCACGATGGCAGCTGACACGAGCAAAGCGCCGCATATGAAGGCGATGACGGCAACAATCAGAACCATGGCATTCACTCCACCGCTGGCGGTGAACGCGAAATATCCCATGATCATGCCGAGCAGTGCGAGCAGTGAGCCACCGTAAGCGGCGAAGCCATTTTTCTGTCGAGTAGTCATGAGACCCATTAGAGCCGCCATCGTGGACATTCGTCAATATTTTCTTGACGCTTCGATGTGTTCAGCTATTTGCCGCCCGCAATTAAGCAAAACGTTAGCCTAACGATTGGATTTATCCCCCTTTGCCATGTTAGCTTCATGCCTGTGAATGGGGACACGCGGTCGATAGCCGCCAATTTGATGTCATGGGCTCGGGGCGCGGATGCGCCAAATGCGGGGTCGAAGGTCTTGGTGCTGGAAGATGCGTCATTGGTTTCCGACCTGGCGGGCCACGGATTTTTGACGGAAGCGGCGGCGTGCTTCGTGCCGGCCGTCGATCAGACTCTGCCCGTAAGCAGCGGCGGCACGGTATTCTCCTATGTCGGTGATTTCCGGGACCCGGACGCGGATATTCAGGTCGGTGAGGACTTCTACGTCCAGCAGCAGTCGTACGCCCTTTCTGAGTTTGTTCCTGTCGGCGGCCCGACCATCCTGCGAGCGTGCAGCGACGTCGACCTCGCAGCGTTTTACCGTGATGCGGACGCGGCCCGTTCGGCTGGGAAGTTTCCAGCCGCGCTGCTCCACCCACAGTCTCTCCTCGGTGACATACCGTCCCTAGGTTTCCTTCCCGGCACGGACGAGGTGACTCACGTCTATGTCGCCGGCTCCGGGGAAGTGTTCACCTCTCCATCGGGCATTCCCCTTGGTATGTTGGACGACACTCATCTGAGCTGGTCCCGGAGTTGGGTCTCCGGGTTGGATGAGGTCGGGCTACGGCCGGAAGTCGCCGCCCGTCCATGGATCAGCCGCTACATGTTGGCGGCGGACGCCCTCCGGCATGCGGCTGTCCGGGGGCTCCAGGGTATGCGGGTGTCAGGTTTCGGCGGACATCTGGTACCGGCCTTGGACGGGATCGAAGACCGTGTACCGGGGTCGTCGTCGGTGCTCCTCTTCAACAGCAGCGTCGCCCACCTGCATGACGGTGCCACGTCAAAGACCTACAGGCTGGGCTCGGACGCCGCCAAGTTTGTTGACGTCATGCTGGTCGTCGGATCGGACGCACCTGAAGCGGCCCGGATTCTGGGCTGCCCGGAATCGTTGGCTGAGGCTTCCATCCGTCAGATCCAGAATTCGTTCAGTGCCAAAGGCATCCGGTTCGGTTCCGTCCAAGGGGCGGCCCACTAATGGCACCGCTGCTGGAAGACATCAACGGCCGGGCAGCTGCCATCCTCGGCGATCTCGCCGACGTTGTTGTCCACGACATCTACGATCCCCTCGGCGCAAGGCTGTATGACGCCGTCGCGCTTCAGGACAGCCACGAGCTGCGGGAAATGATCGCGGTTGCCCGCCGTACAACGGGGCCGATCCTGGAGTTGGCGTGTGGAGCCGGGCGCTTCACGCTGCCGCTCCTTGCACTCGGCAGGGAAGTGACGGCAGTTGATCTTTCACCATCGATGTTGGCCATATTGTCCGACCGGATGGACTCGGGCTATGCGCACTTGTGGAGGAACCTAACGCTGGTTGAAGGTGACATCTGCGATTTCAACCCGGCGCAGAAGTTCAGCACGGTCATCTTCGGTTGTGTGACGGTGTCGCTTCTTGACGCAGGTGCCCGCAGGCGGCTGTTCCAGAACATGACGTCGGTCCTGGCACCGGAAGGACGGTTCTTCCTCTCCACCACCGTTACAGAGGGCGATGCTAGCCTCGACACCCCGGGGACCCCCGTCGAGAACGTGCAGCTGGTCAAGGACTCGGCAGGAACGCGTTATTGCCTGCATGAGTACATCGTGGCCGACAGGAGTGTCCGCGAAATCACCCTCATCCCGGAGGACACGAACACCAGCGGGCCGGTGGACGTTTTCACCACCGCGGTCCGGGTCCTGCCTCCGGATCAGCTGGTCACGGAGCTGCAAGAAAACGGACTGGCAGTCCTCAACACGCATCCCGTTAGAACGCCCGGATCGGCGCACGAGATCGTCATTCTGGAAGTGGGGCTCCATGCCTAGCGCTGTCTGGCCGTCACTACAGCCTCTAATGGAAACGAACGTGGCTTCAGCCGGGGTGGTCTCGGCGTCGGGTCACAAGATCAGGTTCGGGAGCGGCGATGAGGTCCTCTGCGCCACCAGCGGCCTGTGGAACGTAAACCTGGGCTACGGCAATGAAAACATTGCCGCCGCCGTCCATACGGCGCTCCTTGACTGCTCGTACTCCACCCTGTTCCGGCAATGGAACACGGCCGCGGAGGAGGCAGCGGTTGCACTGTTGAACGCGGCAGGGCAGGACCGCTTCGGGCGCGTAATCTACTCCACGTCAGGAAGCGCGGCCAATGACCTGGTCATGAAACTGGCCAGGCAGACCCAAGACCTGAGGGGGTTTCCCCATAAGCAACTGGTTGTGGCGTTGCGGGGCAGCTATCACGGCCTGACCTACGGCAGTTTCTCGCTCACCGGCGAAGACCTGGGGCAGCGACTCTACGGCGTCGATCAAAAACTCATTCGCCACATCAGCCATGATTCCCCCGAGGAACTCTCGTCTCTGATGTCGCTGCAGGGCAACCGAATCGCCGCGGTCGTGGTTGAACCCGTCCTGGGCACCGGCGCTTATCCGGTGCCGGACGATTTCCTCCAAGCACTGTTTGGCTTAAGGGAAAAGTACGGCTTCCTCATCGTGGCAGACGAGGTGGCCACTGGTTTTGGCAGGACCGGGCCGATGTTCGCCTCCCAGGCTTGGCCTGAGGGACCGGACGTCCTGATCACCTCGAAAGGCCTCACCAACGGCGCTTGCGCAGCGGCGGCAGTCCTGACGTCACAGGACATCGCCGGGCTTTTCGTGGCATCGGGAAGTGTCTTCACCCACGGTGAGACCCAGGCCGGAACGCCGGCCACAGCCGCAGCGATCCTTGCCACCTTGTCGGAGTTCGAACGCCTCGACGCCCTTAGCAATGGCGCGGGAGTGTCACAGCAGCTCGACACCGCTATCCATGAGCTGATGGCCAGCAACCCGGCCGTCACGGCACACCGCGGCCGAGGATGTTTCAGGGCGCTGGAAGTGGCCGGACCAGACGGTTCCCCGGTGGCCGGGGCCCACATAGCATCCCTTCTCGGGAGCATACAACGGGCCGGTGCCCGCGTGTATCCAGGGCCCCGCGGCATCCAGCTGATTCCGTCCCTGACCTACTCCCAGCAGGAGGTCAGGGAGCTCTTCGCGTCGATCACCGCGGGCCTTGCGGACTTCGGTTCATCAGGGGAGAGCGAATGAATAACACAGTGCGCACGGTCTTCCCAGGGCCTTCGGTTTTCACGTCCACACCGGATTTCATCAACTGGCTAACCGGCGCGGTCCGGACATGTCCGGATTTGCCCGTCCTGACGGTCATCGATCCAGCAATCCCCCCGTCCGCGGGCGGCAAGCAGTTGTTGCAGCAACTGCAGGGCGTGGCGGACCTGTTGTGTGTTGAACCCGCAACCGACGAAGCCGCTCTGCTGCAAACAGCGGAAAGGGCCCAGTGGGCGCAAGTAGTTCTGGGCGTAGGGGGCGGCACCGCGATGGACACTGCCAAGCTCCTGCCAGCGATCTGGCACCCAGGGCACCGGATGGCCATAACGTCCAGGTCCCGAGCCGGTCATGTCATGCTCCCGGACGGACCGCCAACCAGTCACGTCCTCGGACTTGTACCCACAACTGTGGGCACCGGATCAGAGTCCTCAATGAACGCCTGCCTCACCCAAGGCATACGCAAGCGGCTCATTTCAGGTTCTGGGCTCCGGGCAGACGCCGTGCTCCTGGACTCTGCCCTTACCGCGACGCTGCCCAGCCGACTGCTCCTGACCGGGGCACTGGAGGCGATCTTCCGGCTGTCGACCCCGTTCGTCATGACCGCCACGCCGCGGCGTTCCGCCGACACCTTCGCTCTGGCATCGATCCGCGCCCTAGTCGACGCCGGTAACGAGGCCCGTAGTTTGGGACTGGGAAACGACCCCGAACGATCCGGCCAGCTGCGCCGGGACATTGCTGAACTCAGTTCGTTCTCCCAGTCCGGGTGGAGCAACCTGGGCCGCAATTCGTATGGCACACTCCCCTGGATCATCGCGACCGAGCTGTCCATGGCCACTGGAGTAGCAAAGATGGAAGCGGTGGCAGCAATACTCCCGGCCTATTGGCGCAGGATCGAATCCGGAGATGGGCGGTTCGGATCCTCGGCCCGCCTCAGGGATGTCGGCCAGGCACTGGCAGGTGCTGCCAGGACTCCTGTTTCGTCCCCGGTCGCGGCCCTCGAACATGTCCTGTCGCACTGGGGGCTGGCCCGGCCCCTGTCGTTGCAGGAACCTGACATTCATCGCATCGCACAACAGACTTCGCGCGCCTGGGGAGGTGGCCTTCCAATGCTGCAGGGCCTGACCTCCACCGACGTCGCGGCCTTCCTCAGGGAAGCCGCCGGCGCGCACACGATGGGGGGACGTGCAACCGGTGCGGCCTAGAGGACCATTCGAAAGGGGGGAAACATGAACACGGAGATGACTAACTTGCCGCTGGATCTGGATGTCGCAGAGCTGGAAGCGATGGAAGCACCCGATTTCTGGGGCGGATTCGTCGTAGGCGTCGGTGCTGGCATCGCAGCACTCGGCACCGCAGCAGCCATCGTTGCACTGACCTAAACACTGCAAAAACAACAGAAACGGATGTCGAACATGCTTGAACTGATGGATGCTTCGGCCGCTCCCCTGGACCTCGCGATCGACGAGCTGGAACAGCTCGAAGCTCCCGGGTTCTGGGACACGGCAGCCGGCTTCGGCGCAGGAGTCCTCGTCGGCGCCGCATTGGTTGGCGGCGGCGTGCTGATCTTGACCTGATCTGACGCTGCAACAGGCGACGTGGAGCGGTTTACATAGCTGCTCCACGTCGTCTGCACCACCAGGCTGCGAACCTCAAGCGGCCAGGCCAACCCGCTCCGGAAGCTCGCCGCTGTCGTTAGCGGTCAGCAAAACCGATGAATACGCAAAGAAAGCCTCACATCCGTGGTTAAAATTCTTGAATTTGATAACTTCTCCAAGACGTACAACGGGCGGGAAGTGGTCAAGAACCTCAGCTTCAGCGTCCAACAGGGCCGCATTGTGGGCCTGCTGGGAAAGAACGGAGCCGGGAAATCAACATCCCTTCGGGGAGCGCTGGGGCTCATCCGGCCAACCTCGGGCCACGCCAGGATCCTGGGAGGCTCCTTCGCCGAACTCGGGACCCAGGCCAGGCGGGTCGGCGTCAGCATCGAGGGCGTTGGCCATACACCTGATGCCACAGTCGCCAGGGACCTCAGGGTCTGCACCCAGCTCCTGGGTCTGCCTGCATCCCGCCGTGACGAAGTCCTCGACCTGACCGGCCTCGACCATGCCCGGAATCTTCCGGTCAAGAAACTTTCCACCGGGATGCGTCAGCGGCATTCTCTCGCGGTCGCCATGCTTGCCGACCCCGACGTGCTGATTCTGGACGAACCCACCAATGGACTGGACCCGGAGGGCATCCACTGGCTGCGGACTTTCTTGCGCATGCGGGCTAATGAGGGAAGCACTGTTCTACTGTCGAGCCACATGCTCGCAGAAGTGGAACAGACCGTGGACGACGTCGTCATCCTTCAACAAACGCTGCGCTATTCCGGGTCCCTGCACGACCTGACCGCCGGCGGCCAGCGACGTCTCGAGGAATGTTTCTTCGAGCTGGTTCCCCCCACTGACTCTTCACTCCCGGAAGCGGCAAAAAATGCTTAACGGAATCGCATCCGAACTGACCAAACTGCGCACCGGCCACACCTTCCTGGCCTTCATGATCGCCGGCACAGTTTTCGTCGTCGTCGCCAGCTGGGGCATTCTCACCTCTGCCCATGAGGCGGCAGCCGGAACTGCCCTCGATGCGGTCTGGGCCACCACCGAAGTAATCCGTGGATGGTTTGCACTGTCCCTGGTGATAGCCATGTTCGGCGCATACTTCGTGGCGCGTGACTTCGCCCAGGGCACGGCGGCTCGCTCAATCGTCATGGGCGGCGGCCGGCGGGCGTACGTCATCAGCAAGCTCGCCTCGGGTGCGGTCATCGGCGCCATCGGCGCCGGAATCGGAGCCGCTCTTTCCCTGCCGTCAGCGTGGCTGCTCCTCCTCACCGAAAGTTTGAGCCCGTCGGTGGACCACACAGGGTGGATGGTCCTTCTCGGCTGCGCAGTCGTCAACTTCGCCGCAGGCATCTGGGGCGTCTGTCTTGGCCTATTGGTCCGGAACACCATCGCCAGCCTCGTCACAGTCTTCGGCCTCTGCCTGGTCGTAGAGCCGGGCGTCCAGGCGATTGCACCGGCAGCCGGTCGGCTCCTGATGACCAACGCCATGGGATCGCTGTACCTGGATCCCCGCTCAGGACTGCTCGAGGTCCCCCAGGCCAGCATCGCAGTGCTCGGATGGCTTCTCGTTCTAGGCATCGGCGGGTATCTGGTCACCCTGAAGAAAGACCTGACGTAGGTTGGCAACGACCCAACCGCCGGCTCCGTCCGCTTCCCAGGTTCCGCGGTTGCGAAGTGACTTGGAAGTAGAACCCTCAGGAAAGGATTGGACTGTCTCCGACGCGGAGGGACGGATTTTCAGAGTGTCCGCAGACATTGCCGCGCTTCTGAGATCCATAGACGGAGTCCGGACATGCCAGGAGCTGGCAGGGCACCTGCTTAGGCAGACAGGGCGGCAATGGACGCCCGCGGCGGTGGCCCAGGCCCTGGAAACGTTCTCCGCCAAAAGGTGGCTGGACGAAGGCAGGCAACAAGCAGGAAAACCACGGCGGATCCGCTTTGTCCCACCCTTGACGCTGCAGATCGGGATCTTTAGCCCCGCTCCCTTCCTCGGTCGCATCAAGCCAGCACTCGACCGGCTGATCGCGACCAGGACGGTAGCGATTTACATTCTGATCATCTGCGCGGGCGGAGTAGTCCTGGCCGCCTCCTCACGGGACGCCTGGCACGCGCTGACCGCACCATTGCCCCTATCCACCTATGTTGCGGTCGTAGTGGCGATGATGTTCTCAACGATGCTGCACGAGATGGGACACGGAGCAACCCTCACAGCATTTGGCGGCAAACCCCGCCAAATAGGGTTCATGCTCTTCTACCTCACCCCTGCGTTCTTCTGTGATGTCTCGGACGGCTGGCGGCTGGATTCGAAATGGAAACGGGTGTCAGTCGCATTGGCAGGCATTGTCACCCAGGGTGTCCTTGCCGGAACTGCCAGTCTTCTTTCCCTTGCCGCGGGCACACCTGATATCAAATCCGGACTCCTCGTATACGCGGTCCTCGGATACACGTCCGGCATTATCAACCTCATTCCCTTCGTCAAACTGGACGGTTACCTGGCCCTGATGTCATACGTGAACATCAGTCACCTGCGTGACAAATCACTGCGGGATGCCCGCCGCATGATCTCCCGTGGGTTGTTCGGCCACGCCACCCCCTTTGAACTGCCCCCGCTGCGGCGGTTCAAGGTTTTCGGGGTGCTGTGCATGCTGTTCCCGGCCTATCTGATCATCACGGCCTTGTCGCTCTGGCTCGATGTGATTGCGAAGTTCGGTGGCTGGGGAGCGGTGATTGCCCTTCTTATCGTGACACTCGTCCTGGGACGGGTTGCTGCCGGCTACCTCAACATCGTCAAAGAAGGCTGGGACCGGGAGCGATCCAAACTGCGAATCCTGGCTGTGACTGCCCTGCTGACAGCGGCGACGGCGGTCTCTGCCGCGTACGTGCAGATACCGGCCACCGTTGAGGCCGGCTTCGTCAACGATTCCACAGGACCCGGAATTGTCTTCGAACAAGGAGACACGGTTCCAGCACTCCGGGTCGGACAGGCTGTCGAGATTTACGGATCCGGCCTGATCGGCATCCGGCCTCTCGGCACCCTCAGGGTGGAAAGCGGGCAAGCAGACACAAGATGGGTACCCCTGGATGCAATTGCACCTGTCACCATCGACGGAGCCCGGCTTAACGCAGTGGTGATCCCTCTGGAACGCCAAGCCGCCAGTTTGCTCCCGTCATCCGGAACAGCACGCATCCACCTTGGAAGCAAGAACGGCTACCAATGGTTCCATGAAAAATACATCCAGCCGGTCATTACCGCCGCTGCTGCGCTTGAAGGGACGACGGCGGACCAACCCTGAGTTTCGTCTGCAAGCCCGCTGTCCTGCCCCAACCGGCCCGGTCACTCCACATGGAGTGGAGCCGGCCGGCCACCCCGCTTCGGCCCGCGAAATCCGCCCTGGGAAGGTCTCGCCAGCGGACCGGCCCCGCGAGTAGCTTTGTGCCATGACTGAAGACTTCGACCTTTACGCGGAGGAATCGCAGGAAATCGCGAACGATCCGCGCCGAATCGGGTACTGGTTCTTCAGGGCGCTCCATGACAGGGCAAAGAACCTCGACGACCTGCATCTGATCGTCACGCCGGAGTCCCGGCCCAGTTGGGGATCCTTCGAAATCGCCGCCGCGCTGCTGGACTCCCTCGAGGACCCCGGCATGCTCCAGGAAGCCGTCTACGCCGAGGGGGACCTCGACGTCTGCTACATGCGTGTCATCCGGGAAGCCAAGGAGCACACGTTCATCACGCCGGCCACACTGCTGGACGACCCGCTGCTGATCACGCTCGTGTGGCGGCCGGACCACGGCCGGTGGATGGTTCATGGCTTCGGCGACAAGGTCCACCCGGACACGGTGCCCCGCGGGGTTTAGCCCACGGCGTCTAGCCCCTGCGGGGTTCCGCTTTAAGGGTGAGTTCCGGCCGCCGGCTCCGCAGCGGGATCGTCGTCGACCCACTCGAGCAGGTCGCCCGCCTGGCAACCCAGAACCCGGCACATCGCGTCCAGGGTGCTGAAGCGGACGGCCTTGGCCCGGCCGTTCTTCAGCACCGCCACGTTGGCCGGGGTGATCCCGACCCGCTCAGCGAACTCCCCCACGCTCATCTTGCGCTTGGCCAGCTCCACGTCGATGCGCACCACGATCGCCATCAGATCACCCCCTCCATCTCGGTCCGCAATGACGTCGCCTGCCGCAGCAGGTCCCGCAGCACCACGATCAGCAGAACCAGCACGGCACCGATCAGCGTGATGCCGATCAAGACCATAGGCATCCCGGGATCGCGCAGCTCGGGGGTGAAATAGATATAGGCGACGAGGGAACCGGCCATGGCCGCCAGCAGCAGCCACGCCGCGATGAACGCCCACATGATCACGTCCACCCACCGCAGCGAGGCCGGGGTGAAGATCCGGTCACGCTGGACCAGGGTCAGCAACCGCCAGATGCAGACGATCACAACCTGCAGGCACAGGGCTTCCAGTTCCGAGAACAGCAGCATCGGCCACCGCCAGGGATCCGCCCCCGGGCCCTCCTCGGTTGTGAAGAGAAACTCGCCGGGGAACGACATGACCTGGGCGACCAGCAGCCCGAGGAACACCATTACCAGCAGGACCCTGAGCGGGAGGACCAATCGACTAACGATAGACATGGCTTCATAGTCTTGGTTTTTCTATCGAAAGTCAATATGACACGGCGGTTCCCGCCGTCAGTCCTGTGGGGTGAGGAGGGCACGAGGTCACCCGCGGTTGAACCCCGGACAAACAAAAGGCAGGGAGAACTGATCTCCCTGCCACTTTCAGGATATCGCCCGCCAGGGGGCTTGCGGCAAGGCCCCCACCCTCCGCCAGAATGGGTGGCCGCGCCTACTTACTGGATTGGGGTTTCACATGTTCGACGTGATCATTAGCGGTGGCGGGCCCACGGGGATGATGCTGGCCAGCGAGCTGCGGCTGCACGGCGTGGACGTGCTCGTGCTGGAGAAGGACGCCGAGCCGAGCCAGGCCGTCCGCTCACTCGGCCTGCACCCGCGCAGCATTGAAATCATGGACCAGCGCGGGCTGCTGGACAGGTTCCTTGCCCTGGGGCAGCAGTATCCCGGTGTCGGCCGCTTCGCGGGGATCGACAAACCCCTCCCGGCGGACCTGGACACCGCCCACGGCTACATCCTCGGCATCCCGCAGCCGGTCACCGACCGCCTGCTGGCGGAGCGCGCCGTCGAGCTCGGTGCGCAGGTCCGCCGCGGCTGCGAGGTGGCGGGCTTCGAACAGGACGGGGACGGCGTCAGCGTCGAGCTTGCCGACGGCGAACGGCTGCGCTCAAAGTGGCTGGTCGGCTGCGACGGCGGCCGCAGCCTGGTCCGCAGGCAGCTGGGCGTCGGCTTCCCCGGCGACCCCGCCACGACCGAATGGATCCACAGCGAGATGGAGGTGACCACTCCGCCGGACGAGCTGGCCGAGCTGGTGGAGGAGGTCCGCAAGACCCACCGGGGATTCGGCGTCGGCCCGGCCGGCAACGGGCTGTTTCGCGCCGTGGTGCCGGCGGCCACCGTGGCCGAGGACCGCTCGGTCCCGCCCACCCTGGAGGAGCTCCGCACGCAGCTGCGGGCCTACGCCGGCACCGACTTCGGCGTCCATTCACCGCGCTGGATCACCCGCTTCACGGACGCCACCCGGCTGGCGGAGCAGTACCGCGCTGGCCGGGTGTTCCTCGCCGGCGACGCTGCGCACGTCCACCCGCCACTGGGAGGGCAGGGGTTGAACCTGGGCATCCAGGACTCGTTCAACCTCGGCTGGAAGCTCGCCGCCGAGGTCAAGGGCTGGGCGCCGGACGGACTGCTGGACACGTACTTCACGGAGCGCCATCCGGTCGCCGCCGGCGTGCTCACCATCACCCGCGCGCAGAGCGAACTGATCTCACCCGACCCCGGCCCCCAGGCGGTGCGCCGCCTGCTGGCCGAGCTGATGGAGTTCGACGACGTCAGCCGGTTTCTCGCCGAAAGGATCAGTTCCATTGGGGTCCGGTACGACTTCGGCGAAGGGCCCGAACTGCTCGGCAGGCGGCTGCGCGACATCCCCCTCTCAAGGGGGCGCCTCTACGAACTCACCCGTGACGGCCGCGGGCTCCTGCTCGACCAGACGGGCAAGCTCACCGTGACGGGCTGGGCGGACCGGGTCGATTACGTCGCGGACACCAGCGGGGAGCTGGACGCGCCCGCTGTCCTGCTCCGTCCGGACGGCCACGTCGCATGGATCGGCGAGGACCAGGACGATCTCCTCCGCCACCTGCCGAGATGGTTCGGAGCCGCCGTCGGACGCCCCGCGAAAAGCGGTAGGTAAGGGGGCTAGCTGCTCGCGCCCGAGGCGATGACGCCGGCGCCAAGGCCGGCGATGATGCCGCTGCTGGCACGTTCGACGCCGGTCCTCACCTTGGGGCGCCGCAGCCACGCCATCGCCTTGTAGGCGATGAGCGCGACGACGGCCAGGTAGGCGAACGCGATGACCGCCTCCACCGAACCCAGGATCATCGCCGTGGCCATGGTGTCGCCGCCCTGCGGGATGAACTGCGGAACCACCGCCAGGTAGAAGAGGCCAACTTTGGGATTGAGCAGCGTGGACAGCGTCCCCGCGCCGAGGCCGGCGAGCCTGCTGTACCGGAGAGTGTCTCCCTCGTTGCCGCCCGCCAGGCCCTCCTTTGCGGCCTTGCGCGTTTTGAGGAACGAGGAAATGCCGAGGTAAAGCAGGTAGAGGCCGCCCGCGATCTTGATCCAGCGGAACACCTCGGCTGACTGTTCCAGGATCGCGGCCAGGCCAACGCCCACGAGGGCCGCCCAGGCGATGGCGGCAACCGCCGAGCCCGCCGCGGCCGCAATCCCTGCACTGGGCCGGTTCATGGCGATGCGCAGCACCAGGAACGTGTCCGGTCCGGGCGTCAGGGACAGCATGAGGCACAGTCCGGCGAAGGCGGCGAGCGAGGCGAGGGTCATGGTGAGGATTATTCCTGAAAGTGCCTTCCTCACCCAAGGCGCTGCCGTGGCCCCGTGCGATAACCGGGCCGACGCCGCTCCCCCATGGAGCGGCGCCCGGTCCAGCACCCGGCCCAGAGGGACGGCTTAGGACGCCGCGTCCAGGGTGCGGAGTCACCGGGGCCGCCTCGGCGTCGGCGGTGAAGTCCGACGACGGCCCTGACGTTTCGTCCTGAACGGACGGGCCCAGCCAGTCACAGAATTGGCCTGTTGTTGCGGGCCAATGTAACGTTTGAGTCACCGGTTGGCGCACACGCCCGGCAGAACATTCTGGATTGCGTTTCGTGTGGTAAGTCCCCAGGGGGCAGTGGCCTTAGCTTCGCCTCAGACCGGGACCCCACTTTCGGGCAGGACTCGTTTCCCGGCGGCCTGCCCGTTTCGCACCCCCGAAGAGGATTTTGTTCTCATGCGCAGGAAATGTCTGCTGTTCGTTGCCATGCTCGCCGTTCTGCTCGCCACGTCGGCGTGTGGAACTGATACCCCCGCCCAAGTGTCATCCCCACAGCCGGCAGGCTACGCGGACGGCGGCACCGGGAATGGCCCCAATGCCGGGACGAGCTCCAGCAAGGTGCTGGAAATCGGGATATCCCAGTTGAACGCGGCCGAGGCCGCAAGGGCCGCTAAGGCCAAGTCGGTCGCAGCAGCCAAAGCCAAGTCAGCCGCAGCAGACGCCCAAGGCAACCGCAAGGGCGCAACTGCAAAGGCCACGGCAGCAGCTGGGAAAGAAAGCAAATCCCTAGCCAAGAAAGAAAGAAAAGCCGCCCCAGTTAAGAAAGTAAACAAATCCGCCGCACCCAAGAAGAGCACGGTCGGGGCGGCGGCAAAGACACCGCTGCCAGGCTCCCACGGCCTGAAGCCTGCCGTGCCGCTCCCTGTTCTTCCCAAGGCACCTGCACCCGTTCCGCCATCATCTGAAAAGATCGATCAACAGGGGAAACACCCCTGCCGTGAGGGCGATAAGGCACACCGTGCAGACTCCGGCATCGCGGTCGATGTGTGGATCGGTGGCCCGTGCCCGGATGGACAGGGCGAGGACGACTGCGGCAGCCGTGACACCGATTTTCGCGCGCCGGTCCTCAATCCGGCGGGCAACGACGTGGTGGCACCGGGCGCAGACGTGCTCCACGACGCCACCTGCGAGTCCGGTGACGGAGGCGCTCTCCTAAAGAAGTAGCAGCAGGCCCGCAGCGCTGCCTATCCGAGCCGCTGCCGGCAGCGATTCCGACTTCGCCTCCCAACCGTCGGCCCTGCCAGTGTCCGGACCTGGGCCCCGCCACGAGGCAGGTAACGAAGGTCGCGGGCCCCACCCTCTTCTTGTCCCGCCGACGGAGGGTGGGTACGGGGGGCTGGCGCCTGCCCCATATCGGTGTGAGGGACAGGGGCGTGGCTGGTCTCCGTGTACATGGGCGCTCCTCAGGGGTTCCGCTCCGGTTCCCGGAGCTTTCCCCCTGATCCTGCCCACCAGGGCTTTGGCACTTCTGTCCCGGTGCTGTGCGGAGGCTGTGAAGACCTTCCTTGAGCCAGTGCTATTTGCTCAAGTTGGTTCCGCCCGCGCCAAAGGCTCGCCCACGAACTCCAGCCAGATCCATTCCTGTCGGGTCCGCCATAAACCTTCGACCATATACGCTGTGCCACCCGGCCGGCGAAAACTCCCGTTCGAAAGTCCAGTCGGTGTCACCATCGACTTGAGCAAGGACGTGCAGAGTTCCGGACTGTCCCACCCGATAGGCGTATGACTTTCCCCCGCCGGTGTAATCCGTTCTCTGCCCGTTGAAAGTTACGGAAACGTCCGCCATGGCTGACCATCCTCCCCATTTCTCAGTCTTGATTGCCTTGGTAACCCTGACTATAACGATCGCGAGCGTTTGCAACCAGCGATACAGCGGACAAACTCATCCGCGGTGCCGCTTGAAGTTGCCGGGGCCAGTATCATGTTCTTTTCTTCCTGCGAAAGCGGAAGCTTAGCCCCACCCGGTCCCGGCTGCGGTCCGGCCGGAGAACCCGCCAAGCCCGTTGCCCCGGTACAGCCAGAGCGCCCCGCTGGTGTCCACGGCCAGGACGTCGGTCTTGGCGTCGCCGTTGTAGTCGCCGCGCCCGGTGAGGACGGTCATGGTGTTCCAGCCGGCACCTACCCGCGCCTTGCTCCCGAAGCCTCCGCGGCCGTTGCCCGGATAGCGCCACAGGACGCCGCCGGTGTCGCGCGCCAACAGGTCAGGCTTGCGGTCGCCGGTCAGATCGCCGGGACCCACGACGGCGGTCATGGCGTTCCAGCCGGAACCGGCCTTCGTCCGGGCGAGGCAGCCGCCGCGCCCGTCGCCGGGGTACAGCCAGAAGGCGCCGGACGCGTCGCGGGCCAGGACGTCCGCTTTCCCGTCGCCGTTCAGGTCGCCGGAACTGACGACGGCGGTCATGGCGTTCCAGCCCGACCCAACCTTTCGCTGCGACAGCCACCCGCCTTGCCCGTTGCCCGGGTACAGCCACAGTCCGCCGGCCCCGTCGCGGGCGAGGATGTCCGCCCGCCCATCGCCGTTGAAGTCTCCGGGGGCAATGATCGAGGTGAAGCCGTTCCAGCCTGAGCCCACCTGCTTGCGCGCCAGCCAGCCGCCACGGCCGTTGCCAGGGTAGAGCCACAGGAAGCCGGAGCTCTCCCGGGCCAGGACGTCGGCCTTGCCGTCGCCCGTGAAGTCACCGGCGGCGAGGACCGGGCTGAAATAGAGCACCGCCCCGGCGGCGTCCAGCCGGCCGGCGCCGCAGCCCTGCGGGCAGCCGCCGGTGATGGGCTTGGCAGTTCGCTTCAGGCGGGCTTCGACGGCAGCAGGGGTCGCCGTCGGGCCCATCTGGGCAAGGAGCAGCGCAGCTGCGCCGGACACATGCGGTGCCGCGGCGGAGGTGCCTTCGGCGAAGAAGTAGTCTTCATGGTCGACGGTCTTGGAGCCGTTATTCAGGGTGGAGAGGATGCCGTTGGGGACGCCGCTGTCCTCCTCCCCGCCGGCGTCCGGCGTCATATCGCCGCCGGGTGCTGTGATGTCGACGGTGGGGCCGAAGTTGGAGTAAGGCGCGAGGGCCCCGGTGCGGCCGGTGGCCGCTACGCTGATGACGTTGTCGCAGTTGGCGGGGCTGGACGTGGACGCCTGGGCCATCTCGTTGCCGGCTGCCGCCACCACGACGGCTCCCCGGGCGGTGGCCGCGTCGATGGCGTTCTGGAAGGTCTGCGGACACGTGGGGTTCTCGGGATCGGTGCCGCCCAGGCTGAGGTTGATCACACGGGCGGGATTCGGGTTGGGCTCAATTCCTTCCACCGTGCCTCCGGAGGCCCAGACAATGGCGTCGGCGACGTCCGAGAGCTGTCCGCCGCAGGGTCCGAGCACGCGGACGGGCAAGATCTTGGCTTTCGGAGCGACGCCGGCGGTGCCCTTGTTGTTGCCGGTGATGGCGGCGATGATGCCAGCCACGTGCGTGCCGTGCCAGGAGGACCCCATCTCCGAGGCCCCGTCGACACACTGTCCGATGCTTGACCAGTCGCCCATGTCAGTGGCGTCGGTATCGCGGCCGTCGCCGTCACGGGCGTCATCGGCATTGGTGATCATGTCGTAGCCGGGCAGCACGTTCGAGCTTGGACTGTCGTTGTCGTCCAGGTCGGAGTGCTTGGTGATGCCGGTGTCGATGACGGCCACCACCTGCCCGGCGCCCTGAGTGACATCCCAGGCGCGGGCAGCCCGGATGCCTCCGGTTTCGGCAGACAGGTTCCACTGCCAGGGGAAGTATGTGTCGCTCGGGTCGGCGGCTTTCGCCTGCAGTTTTACGTCCGGCTCGGCGTAGGCGACGGCGGGGTCCGCGCGCAGCGAGGCGAGCAACTTCTCGGCCTCGCCGTCGTCCAGTTCCTTGCTGGTGCGCACCACACGGGCTCCGCCGGCGGTGGCGCGCAGGTCCTTGGCGGTGGCGCCGAGCTTGCCGGCCGCGCGGCTAAAGGACTGGGTGCGCAGCGCGGAGCCGGCGGGGGCGGGGTCCGTGAACTTCACGATGAACTGATCTGTGGGCGGGGTGGCTACAGACGGCCTGCGCGGAATGTATGGCAGCTGCGGATCATGGGCTGCCGATGCAGGCGGGGCGAGGAGGGCCGTTGCTACCAGACCTGCGATCGCGGAGGACATGATGGCAGCAGTGAAACGTGTTCGGCGTGTAAAAAACATCGAGACCATCCTGTGCGGCGCCCTTTAACAGCACCATTTATGTGGCGCGGCCCCCAGCCGCATTCAGGATCGAGTTTAGCCCGGCACGGAGTATTCCTGCCTGCGGTACATGCCCACCAGGCCCTTCTCGGCCTGTCGCGGATCCGGCCCAGTAGAGCTGCCGGTTTGGTCGTGCGTCGGTTACTAGGCCAGGCGAGCACGAGACCGGGAGCAGTCAGATAACACAGGCCTTCCCTGGATAAGGGAGAAATGCGTCAACCCTTCGGCAATTTTGAGCATAGGCAGGGGCGGTGGAACCGCCCCGTCGAGGGGGCGTGATTTCTTGATGGAACCTTGAGCGCCCCTTGGCTGCCACTTGATGTTCACGCGGAATGCTCTAGGCATCAAAGACCGGGCAGGCGCCGCAGAAGCGAGCGACAGGGCCGCAAACAACTCAGGGGACATCATGGCAAAGATCGCAGGACGCAAGAAGCGCATCATCGTAACCACCGCAGTGCTGGCCGCCGTCGGCGGCGGCGCCGCCTTCGCATACTGGAGCTCGATGGGCACCGGCGACGGCTCCACAGCCACCGGCTCTGACACGGAGTTCACCATCACAAGCACCACCACGGCCACCGGCGGCCCGCTTTCGCCGGGCGGCCCCACCCACACCATCAACTTCAGCGTCAAGAATCCCGGGTCGGGCACCCAGCACCTCACTGCCGTGACGCCCACTGTTGCTGACACCGACGGCGTGGCCTGGACCAGTGGATCCTGCAGCGCAGATGACTTCACGTTCTCGGCAAACACCCTCACCGCTCCTGTCGATGTTGCTGCAGGCGCCACCGTCACCGGCTCCGTCAAAATCCAGATGATCAACCGCAACGTCAACCAGGATGACTGCAAGGACGTCACGGTTCCCGTGCACTTCGCCGCGAGCTGAAGGCGAAACGGGCTGACGTACCTGGTCAGTAGCTCGGTTTTCAGTCTCCGCCGGTAGACCAGCCTTCCGCCCACTTCGTGTTCAGAGGTCGACATGTCAGCCAACAGCACCAGCTCCACCAGGGCCCCACGGGCGCCTCGGGCGGGGCTGGTGCTGTTTAGGCGCTCGGCTATCCGTTTCACAGCCGTCGTCGCGTCGCTTCTTATGGCGGCGCTGGTGGGGGCTCCCGGGGCATCGGCCTTCTGGAAGTCGATGGGACTGGGAACCGGAAGCACCGTGACCGGGTCACTTTTAGCACCCGCCGACGTTACCGTTCCATCCACAGTCATAGGTTCCGTGACGGTCAACTGGACGGCGTCCGCCGGGTCACTGGCGCCTACCGGCTACTTCGTCACCCGCATCACCGGCAACGCCACGGCACCGGCCTGCGGCAGCAGTCCCGCAGCCCTCCTGGCAAGCACGTCCTGCACGGACAACGCTGCACCTGTGGGCACCCACCGTTACATGGTCACTGCTGTATACCGGTCCTGGACGGCAGTCAGCCCGGCCAGCGGCAGCGTCGCGGTGGTTTTGCCCGGTGCAAACCAACTGGCTTTCACAATATCCCCCGGAACCCAGATAGCGGGGACCACCTTCAGTCCGTCCATTTCGGTCTCGGCAGTCAATTCTCTGGGACTCCCGGTGACGGGCGTTCCTGTTACCGTGGCCCTCGGCACAAACCCGGGGGCAGGCACACTGTCCGGCACCGTGACAGCTTCCACTAATATCCTCGGTGTTGCCACCTTTTCATATCTCTCCATCGACAAAGCCGCTACGGGCTACAAGCTAACGGCTTCCTCGCCCGGCCTGACAACCGTTACCAGCGCGGCCTTCAACATCACACCGGCGGCAGCGAAGACGCTGCAGATCACCACGGCTCCTGTCTCGGGGGCAGCCTCTGCCACGGCCAGCCTTGGCCCCATTTCCGTCCAGCGGCTGGACGCCTACGGCAACCTGGTTACTGCAGGTAATCTCGCAGTCGGACTCTCCTCCAGCGCAACTGGAACCGGCACATTCGCCGCGACCGCCGGCGGACCGGCAGTCACTACCGTGACCATCCCCAACGGGTTATCGGCAGCATCCTTCCGCTACGGGGACACCAAGGCCGGAACACCCACGCTCACTGCCAGCAGCACCGGCCTGGCAGCGGCAACCCAGGCGGCAACCATCACCGCCGGCACAGCCGCGAAGCTCGCTGTGCTCACCGCGCCTCTGACGGGAGCCGCATCGACGTCCGCCACCCTCGGTCCAATCACGGTTCAGAGGCAGGATGCATTCGGGAACCCCGCCACGGCGGGCTCCACCACGCTGCTCGTCTCCTCCACTTCCGGGACTTCAGTCTTCGCCGCCAGCCCCTCAGGCGCTACGGTGACCCAGATGACCCTGGGCGCCGGCGCGTCGACCGCGGACCTTTACTACGGGGACACGATGGCAGGATCCCCCACGCTGACCTTCAGCGCTACTGGGCTCGCCACCGCGACCCAAACGCCAACTGTGTCCGCGGCACCGGCGTTCAAACTGAGGTTTGTTGGCCAGCCTGCCAGCTCAGTCGACAAGAACTTTCCGTTCACTCCGGCGATTTCCGTCGAAGTCGTTGACCAGTTCAACAACCGCACGGCCAGCACCGCGTCCATAACCCTGGCTACAGTCGCCCCTTGTCAGATCAAGGGGGCGACCGTCCACACGGCCGCTGCGGGCTTGGCTACCTTTGCTGACCTGCAGCCCCAGGGTGCCGGTTCCAACTGCACGCTAACCGCAACCAGCGGAACGCTTACGGCAGCCAACAGCTCTGTGTATTCTGCTAAGTAGGGCATCCTTCTACCCTGTTTTCCATGTCCTGCGGGTAGGGCACCCAACTATGTCCACGGCCGGTCTTAGCCAACAAACCACTGCCCTGTAGGCAGTCTCCTGGGGGAACATCATGGAAGATTCCGGCAACGTCGGCATACATCGCCGCGGTCTTTTCAATCTCGGACGCGCGGCAGCCACAGGCGGCGGGCTGCTCGCCCTAACGGCAGTCGCGGCACGTCCGGCCGCGGCGACAACCCTCCCCGCGCCCACCCCCGAGCCGCTACCCTCCGAGACTGCGGAGCCGGTTCCGACGGCCCCTCCCGTGGCCACCCCGGAACCGGTGCAAGAGTTCACCAAGGCCACGATCGGCCTGTCCGAAGTCGACAACACCTCGGACCTGAACAAGCCGGTCTCTATCGCCCAGCAAGCTGCCCTCGACGGCAAGGCAGACGACAGCGGATTGGTTCGCGGCGCCGATGGAAAGAGCTACCGCGTCGTTGCCTGTGCAATCCGCAACGCAGGCCAAGGGTTCCAGGTCATCAACGACGCCGCCCACACGCCTGTCGGAGTCAGCGCAATCTCCACGGCGAAGGACGGCATGTCCGTCACCATCAGGCTCAGCTTCCAAGGCGCCACCGTCAGCTCGGTCGTCGTGGCTCCCGATGAAACACTGGCAGCCGCAGGCTACGTGGTCGGCGCCTCAGTAGGCCTGGGCACCATCACCCTGTTCGCCTCTCAGCCGGGCGGATTCGGAGACTACGTGTCATGGAACGGGTCCAGATGGGTGTCCCTGAATGGTTTGGTCACCAGCACCTCCATGAACCGGACAACCGGTCTGATCACCTGCACCCATGCCAATATGTCCTCACCCTTTGGCGGCTCGGTGACGTCCAGAAGCCTCACGAAACGCGCCAATATGGAGGGTGTATCCGCCACGAGCACGACCCTCTACCTCGTGGATTCTGCCGGAAAACCAGTCAAAACACCCACCACGGACTCCCGGTTCTGGATCACGCGGACGGGCGCCCGTCGCGCCAGCATGGCCCAACTCGCCAAAGCCGGCTCCATCATTTGGGTGTACGGCATGCTCGAAGCTGACTGACTTCACTCAGGCAAGCCAGCCAGAAACGACCCAATCGGTGTGCCGAGACACCCCGCGTGGGTGGGCCCAGCCGAGACCAAGGTGTCGGATCTGGACCGGCCCATCATCGTAGGCCGATGCGAACATCCCTTCAGGGTGAGTCGTCCAAGTTAGTCATGGCGTTCTTCCCGTCGGCGTGCGGTGTCCCGGCTGTGCCGTTCCCTGACCGTATTCAAGGCTTCTAGATAATCCTTATATCCTGCCCCGGCCAAGCGTGACATCGCTAGAACCGACAGCGTTGACGGTGACGGTCGAAAACTGAGCCATTGTGACGGCTTAACGTCTAGCGGTGGTTGCAACACCTGAGCGATTAGGCGTTGCAATTGGGAGAGATGAAAAGACCAAGAAAGTCCCGGGGCGCTCCTCCAAAAAAAGCTGCACGGGCTCACCACCGCGGACGCTCGCCGTCCCCGCGAAAGTGGCAAGCGACCTCGATGAGGCGCAGACCGGCACCGTCACGGCGCGGGCCAGGCCACAAGGCGGCCCGCTGCCCGTGACAATATTCGCGTCCGGCCCGGACAGGCCGGAGGAGCCTACGCTCGTCGAGATCCCGGAGCAGTAACTGGCCCGCGGGCCACTACGTGTTCCTGCGGGCGGGTACTGTCAGCGCGTCAGTGCCAGCCAGACGACGGCCGCCGTCGCCGCGGCCAGGGTTCCCAGTCCTGCATAGGAAAGAGCCTGTAGCCGGCGTTTCCGCGTCTGACGCTGGTGAAAACGGTCATGGTTTGAGTTCCCCATGCACCGACCCTAGGCAGGGTTCCTTGGAGCTACCTTGGAGAGCTCAATCCTCCCTGCGCTACTTGGCCACCAGACTCTCTTCAAGCTGAGGTGTATCCGCCACGGGGCCGCGTTGCGCGCCACGGTTCCGCAGCCGGGCCTCGACGGGACGCTCAAAAAAGGTGTAGAGGACGCCGGCCAGCGGGATGGCTACGGCAATTCCGACGACGGCGAACACGGCCCGCTCGGCAAGAGTCTCCGGGCCGAGTTCCAGTGCGGTCCGCAGCACGAGCTCGTGGACCAGGTAGAGCGCGAAGGACCATTCGCCCAGTTTCACCATGGCAGGCGCGCTGGCGAAGGTGGGACGGCCTCCGCAGCGGTCACGGTCCGCATAGGCCGCAATCAGGAGGGCGAAGCCGGGAATGCAGAGAGCGCCGGCCAGCGGCCCGGCGGTGTGCCATGGCGCGATGCCGTCGACGACTTCGAGGATGAGGAAGGAGCCGATGGCCGCAGCCGCGCCGACGCCCACACCGAAGCGGGGCTTCCAGCCTTTCCTCATGGCCAGGGCCAGGCAGACACCCACAATGAACTCTGCGATCCTGAATGCGGGGAACGTGTAGAACAGGGCTCCCCAGTCGAAGCCGGGGGCGAACGCCAGCAGGGTGGCCACGAGGGAGACGGCGGCGGCGAAGACCGCGGCGCCGACGCGGAACAGCCTTCCCGGTTCGAGGCGTGACAGCCGCACGGCCAGGAACGGGAACACCGCATAGAAGAACGCTTCACAGGAGAGCGACCAGGACACGCCGTTGTAGGCGTACACCCAGTGCTGTTCGCCGAGCCAGGCCTGCACGAGCAGCAGCGAGGCCAGGAGTCTGGGCAGGGACTGGTCACCCTGGGTGGCTAGGGCAAGAACGACGGCGGCCACCGCCGTGAGTGCGTGCAGCGGCCAGATCCGGGCGAACCGGCGCCAGTAGAACTGCCGCTTGGAAGTGCGTGGGTTCATGGACCAGGCGAGCACGAACCCGGACAGCATGAAGAAGAAGGTCACACCGGTCTGTCCCATGGACACGAGCGGATACATCTCTGGCACCAGCGTCACTGCTGCGTGGTACAAGACCACGAGCATGGCGGCGATGAACCGCAGTCCTGTCAGTGAATCCAGGCGCGTGCGTGAAATCGTTTTTCCTCCTTGGGCGACGGCAATGAACCGTACACTCTACCCGCATCCACATGGAGCTGCCGCCCGCGGGCGGCGGTAAGCCAACAGCGCTTCCGCCGATCGGGGCAGCAGGGGCGGGAAGCTGCCTAGTGTCTGGACCTGAACCGGATAATCACGGCGGAAAGACCACTTGCTGCGGCCAGAGACCCGAGCATTAGTGCCAGTGCTGATGCGTATTCGAAGATAGTCATCGCGGCTGAACCTTTCAGTTGTGTTGCGGCGACACTACCCTCACGAAGCGGGCCCTTCTAAGAATGAGTCCAGCGTGTTGGATCAAGATTTGACAACGGGGGTCCTCCCATTGCGCGATTGCCTATGAGCGGCAGCAATGCTCACCGTCGGAGGAACTCACCTGTACCCGTCCACCCTCCAGCAGCGGTCTCCGTGTACGCTCGCCGCGTCTCGGTCCTCAAATATTCCAGGGTCACAGGGTCGCCGCCCCGGTCGTGTGCCGCGCTATAAGCTCGCAGCACGTTTCGGCCAGGAGTTCCTTGATCGCGGCACTGTCCGCTGGTGGCGACCTCGCCCTGTCCAAGACCCTAGTTGCATTGCGTCCTGGTCTTCGTAGTCGCAGTGCCCAGCCGCTGAGAGTGCTGTGGGTGCTTGACGCAGCTAACCGTGTACCTGCGGCCAGGATGCGTGGTCAGAAGACCCGACAGGATCCCGTCATCACATAGTGCGTCACTCCCGTAGCGCTTTCGGCCACCGCCACGGTGTGATAGCCGCCTCAAGCGAATTTCGTTGCTGAGGCATCGGGAACGCGCAACCGTTAGGCGGGAGTTCGAGGTTGCACTGGCACACAGGTGGAGCCGAAAGTATACGAGGCACGAGCCGTCTCCCAACGCAACCGCAGTCATGATGAGCGGCTCAAACAACCCTAAAAGTTTAGGAAGGGGCAGCCAGCACGCCTACGTCCCGAAGAACGTGGTAACGCCGCACCGTCACCGCGATGAGCTTCTGCTCTCAGGCATTCTCGGCAGAGACCAACGAATTGATGCGGGCAGTCCAAGGGACCGTCACCCTCCCCACGGGGCACCGTAACCTTCATGTC
The DNA here is from genome assembly GCF_059090205.1 of Arthrobacter sp. CMU6. Taxonomy (NCBI): domain Bacteria; kingdom Bacillati; phylum Actinomycetota; class Actinomycetes; order Micrococcales; family Micrococcaceae; genus Arthrobacter; species Arthrobacter sp. CMU6. Next base: position 9,816 of record NZ_JBNHFL010000019.1, on the reverse strand, counting down.
AGCATCATAGGCCCTGTCTGGCGGCCGCACTTGTTTTCTCGTCCGGCAACGGTAACTCGCCGTCATGATACGTCAGCTAGGGCGACTTTCAGCCTTCTTGTTGAAGCCCTCCTCCTGGTACCCGTCCACGATCGCAGCCGCAATCTCCTTGTAAGCTCGCCTCGTCTCCGGCTTCAGGTGGTCCAACGTGACGAGGTCACCATCGGCCACCCCGCTGTCGTGCGGCACGGCGATGAGCTCGCGGCACATCCCGGCGAGGTGTTCCTCGATGGCATCCTTGTCCACCCGGTTGGACACCTCGTCCTTATCCGTGATCACCACAATTGCGTTGCGCGCCAGGTCCTCGTAGCCATGGCCGGCGAGCCACTGCAAGGTACTGCGGGCGCGCTTGGCACCACTCACCGCATACCCTGCGGCGATGATCAGGTTATCCGCCGACTGCAGAATTCCACTCATCGCATTGTGGGTCACTCCGGTGCCGCAATCGGTCAATGCCACCGAGTAGTAGCTGGAGATGAGCTTCCGGATCCGCAGGTACTCCTCGGCCGTAAGCGAGTCGGACACCTCCGGGTCCTGCTCCCCGGCGATGAGGTGCAACCGGCCGGAGTGGTGCATGTAGCGGGACAGCTCCGTGAGCGAGTCGACCGAGTCGATGTTCTTGAGCAGGTCCGTAATGGTTCGTGGCGTGGCCTTCTGGTAGATGCCCTCTCCGAGGGCGCGCTCCACGAGGTCACCCGAGTCCGGGTTGGCATCGATGGCGCACGGCGGGTCGCCCCGGAACTCAGCCAACGTAAGCCCGACGCCCACAGTAGTCGAGGTCTTGCCGATGCCGCCCTTGAGGCTGAGAACGGCGGTGTTGAAACTGCCCTGAAGCTGGCGCGAGACACGGCGTGCCAGCTCGTCTTCCTCGCGCTCGAGTGAGCTGGGGCCCAGGTTCCAGGCGCCGCCGGTTGCCCGGTACAGGAAACCGCGGAAGCCCTTCTTGGGACGCGGCTTCTGCTCGCGGACAAATGACGTTGGCATGGCGGTCGCGTCCGCAGTGGGCACCTCAGGTTCCGGGACGCTTTCCGGGACACGCGACGGTGGCGCTCCCGCCGGCTGGCGGTCCGGTGTCGGCGGGGTGGGCGGGCCGGGCAGCGAGTCGGATAGAGCGTCGGCGGCCGCGGCTGCTTCAGCCCAAGAGGAGCTACGGATGGGACGGGGCGGTGCGGTGGGCTCAGGTGTCACGGCGGGAAAAGTTCCTGTCCAGGCGTCGGAGCCGTCGGCGTTACGGCGGCGGAAGCGGCGGCGCAGCTGGGGCTGCACCTCGTCGTTATCGGCCTCGGCTAATCGGTTATCCGCTGCTTCAGGCATAATTCGGTCCCCCGGGACTCACAGCGGCGTCCCGCTGCGGTGGTCGATTGGCGTGGTTCAAGCATTCATTCTAGGTGCTTCCGACTGCCCGAACGGTCAGGACCCTTACCAACACCCCTCGAGGTGCCGGGAACGGCCCGCGTCAACTGTGCGTGAGGGCTGCTGACACGACGGCGATGGTGGCCACCAGGAGGACGGCCAGCACCACGTAGCCCCACCATTTGGGCCTGCTGCGATGCGGGTTGATGTCGATGTATGGCACGCTATTTCACACGTCCCTGGGCAACCGCAGGAACGGGAACTGCGGCAGGCGCAGCGGCCCGTCGCTTGAGCCGCAGCATCCAGTAGAGCCCGGCGAACGGAACCAGCAGGCTCCCCATCAGGACGGATAGCGCAAGTACAAAATCGGTGACAGCCACGTTGAAACCTCCGCAAGCGGCAGCTCCTTCGACGCCACCGGAGCGACAACGCATCGGGTGCGGCAAAGGGACTGGGAATGGACCCCCCATTTTTGGGTCGATCGCCAGCCTACTTAGCAGTGTAGAGCGCTGTCCAACCGGACACGCCCTTTGACAGCTTCAGCCAGTATTCACTTGTGAGCTTTGTTGCCGCCCCTTATATGCGCAGGGCCAGCATCACCACCACAGCAGTCGTAATGGCCAACACTGAGAGCCCCGCATAAGACAGCAGGCGAAGCTGACTGCCGCGGGCCTCCCGCCGCGAGTCCCTGCGGTACCGGACTCCCCCACGAGCTCTCATGCTGGAGATGTTATGCACGGTAAATCAAGAAAAGCACAGCGCTTCCTCAAGGAATGCTCAAGACGGCCATCATCAAGCCAAGTACCTTGCATGCCAACCCTTCATTGGGGGCCCGGTTCATCTTGCCGAGAGCCGACGGCGCAGTCCTTGCGGCCGCCTGCTATGCCCCGCACGATGGCCGGGAAGCGTCGGCAGTGGCTCCACGGGAAGACCTGATACATCCGTCAGCGCGGACTCCGGTACGCGCGGCATGTCCTGCTGGTCCAGCCAGGACCGTTCGGGCGATGGGTCATCGGCGACGATGTGCTGCACGATGAGGCGGTGAATGACTGCGCTGATTCCTGTTTTCATGACCCAAAACTAGGGACGTCGAAGGGCCGCCAGTAGCGTAGTCACTACCTGTCTTTCCGGGCACAAAGGTACCCGGAAAGACAGAACTACTCGGTTCGCTGCTGCGGGCGGGTCTCCTGTAACCGCTTGATGAACCAGCGGGACTGCTCCGGACCGTACGGCAGGACCGGAATGGCTTTGGTAGCATCCGATGGGGTGTCGCGAATCGACTGCCGAGCCTGGCGGACGGCTGTGGTCATGGTGTCCGCCATGGTCTTGACGAACCGGTCGCTGCATGGTTCTCCGTGGCCAGGCACCAGGAATTCGTAGCGGTGACGAAGTGCGGAGAGGTGCCGCAGTGCATCGGCCCATTCTTCCGGGTAGGAGTCCTCGAATGAGGGGTGCGATCCCTGTTCCACTAGGTCGCCGGCAAAAAGGGTGCTGGTGGTTCCCACCAGGAGGTCGCCGTCGGTGTGACCGCGACCCAAGTAGAACAGGGTGACGGTCTGCCCGCCGAGATCAACTAGCACCGGCCGGTCGTGGACAATCGCGTTGGGGACGACCAGCTCCACGTTGTCGCCCTCGCTGGCAGCCATCTCGGGTTCGAGGTCCGTGACTTCACTACGCTGGGCATCACCATTGTCGTCGATCTCTTCGGCACAGTTTTCATGCGCCCAGAACTCCTCAACGCCGGCTTCAGCGAACACGGCATTGCCGAAGAAGTGGTCGTAGTGCGCGTGGGTGTTAACAACAACAAGGGGAAGTGGCGTCTTCTCGCGGACGGCGTGCAGGATTTCTTGACCCTGCCGCGGCCCGGAGCCTGTATCGATCACCATGGCACGTTCAGTACCAACAATCAGGCCGGTGTTGAGCTTGGAAGCGTCAGTTACCAGCACATAGTTGTCCGTGCCGACGTCGAGCCATCGTGACATCTCTTCTCCGTACATCTGGGGAGCATCTGCGGTCTTCAGGCCTCGATTCTATCCATGAGGGCTCGCCTTAGCAGAAGAGTGTCAGGTAAGTCGTGCAGTGAGGGCGGCTTGGGGTCGCCGCAACGTTGGCGAAAGTACGAACTAAACTCGAGCCGCAACAGTCTAAGACATCGGGGATTCCAGTCATTCAGGCTTGATACCGTCAGGCATCCAATGGACTCAGAACGTAAACCTGGCGCCCGTGCAATCGTCGATACTATGAGTCACGAGTCCCGCCACAGCGGAGTTGCGGGCCGGGACAATTTACCCTACGTCGTCTATGGATAGCTAGGCTGACAGAATCGGGCGCTTCCCCAGTCTGGCAAGCAATGCATCACGAACAAACGGCGTATGCTTTTCGGTTACCGCCCACAAAGGAATGCATACTACCGTCGAGACAACACCCAGTAAATAAACGGCTAATATGATTCCAACGGAATTAGGCGAAACGAAAGTTACAAATGCTGAAACGAGTAGTTTCAATAGCGGCAGATGGTACGCATAGATAGAGAAGGACCAGTCTCCAATTTTACCCGTATTTCGCACCCATGCTGTTGACTGAGACCCGTCAACGGCCAACAGCAAAATTAGAGGTGACACTGCCAGCGCCACCAAGGCAAATCGGATCTCATAGGTGAGCGAACTAGATGCCACCGCCACCACGCCTAGTCCCACGAAGGCGAGTGCTGCAAAGATGGACCGTCGGCGGCCAGCCCAAGACGGCAATGCGACTGCCCTCCATCGGACCAGAACGATAGACACCACTACGCCCAGCAGCCAAGCAAAAATGAGTCTGAATATCGGCCACCCAAAGATAGCGACGCAACCCAGCGACACAAAGACGGCAACGGTGAATTGCGTCCAAGTTCTGCGAGCTATTGATCCGACGGCAACAGTAACCCCTGCGAAGAGAATGTAAAACCAGAACTCGAAAGATAGGGACCACAACGCATCGTTAGATCCATAGGCGTGACAGCGTGTCGACTGAAGAAAAAGGAGATTACATCCAGCAGAAAGAGGGTCCAGTTCCCCGGGGCTTCGGACCGAGTCAAACGCATCCTTGAACAACCCTCGTGAGATAGCGTCCGCCAGTAGGGTCAGTACAAGTGCTGGAACTAGCACAACCCACATGCGCGACAGTCGTTTCGCAAGGTAGTCGCGCCAAGAAAAGCGTCCCTCTCGAACTTGTCTGATCACCTGCCCGCCAACGAGGTACCCGCTCAGCACAAAGAACACTGCCACCGCTTCTTCCGCGAACGCGGTGGGAGCCAGGGCTAGCTGCTGCCACCCTGCTGGCTCCTCACCGAGCGCCTGAAAAAGATAGGACCTGGCATGGCTGAACACGACAAGCAATGCAGCCAACCCGCGCAGAACGTTAAGCGAGTGAATGGTTCGATTGGCCATAAGCCTTCCCCCAACAAGTGACAATGACTCCGTCAACTGTACCTGTGGAGTCGGCCCTTGCCCGACACGGAGATACTTGCCTTAGTGTCTGCGAGCGTCTTACACAGACCCCCGATTACCCTGTCCGCTGGGCTCGCAGAAGGTCACAACGCGTCGAAGTTGGCTAGCCCCCCCCCAATTTGGTGACCCAACCCAATGCAAATTACAAGCAGGTAGTTCGTAGAACAGCTACGCGTATATGGATCAGGCGAGCAAGTAGCGTGTGTCGATAAATAGGGTACTGGCTACGCTGGCCGCACCTCAATGTCAATAAATACCGTGTGGGCATGACCACACACTCATATGGACCCTCCACGGATTATCCCAAGGTTTCCATTCCTTCACGCCAAAGCAGCAGGCGAATTATGGATACCGCTAATCCATACGCAATTTGGATCAAGCATCCCAGCTTTTTTATGTCCTCCGGTTTACATCGTTCGATCACGGCGGCCAAAGCCCACAACAACGGAGTTCAGCAATGAGACGGGTGGCTAAAGGCGAGTTTTCAGGCTCTTCACAGGGGAATGTCGATCGCCGCGCTCTACTTCGACTCACTGCAGCCGCAACCACACTCACGGGGGCATCAACGTTGTCTGGCTTTATATCCAGTCCTGCAGAAGCCGTCACTCCTCTGGCAACGGGCGGGACGTTGGCTGCGGATATATCTTCCCCGGTAGCTACATCCACCTTTGTGAGTGAAGGGCTAGGAGGCCTCGTACTCGACGTAACATCCCAGACATACGGGGCCAAAGGCGATGGAATCGCTGACGACCATTTCGCAATTGACAAGGCTGCAGCCGACCTAGAGGCGTTTGGAGGTGGCGTCTTGTTTCTACCGAAAGGCATTTACAGGACGAGCACGCATCTCCGCCCTCGCAACAACGTCCGATTCCAAGGAGCAGGAATAGGAGTTACTGTAATTAAGCCTTACCAATCAGCAGCCTTCACCGGTCACGGGACCCTGTCACAGCCCATAGAACGACCTGAATGGATGGACATGACCTGGGATGGGTCGGACATCGCGCAGACCTACAGCGTCAAGGGTCAGTTCAGCATGTATCTGAGAAACGCCTTGTGGCAGCGGGTCGAATGCAAGAATTTCACGGCGACCGGATTTGGCTCTGACTACCTTCCTGGCGGGCGCTACATTGATTGCGTGGCGACGGGTAACGGTCGTGGACAGGTCATAGACGGGCCTGGCATGTCGGGCTTCGGCATCGGCACTGGACAATACGAGGTCGAAGATGTCTTGGTTCAAAACTGCCGGTCCTTCAACAACACCAACTACGGCATATTCGTTGAACGCCAACCATCCGAGGGTGCCTACAACTCCCACGGAGTGCGGGTAATCGGCAACTATGTCGACGGAAACTGCTACGGAATCGGTGGCTGCGGCGTAGCTGGATCCGTTTACGCTGACAACATAGTCCGCAACTCAGTTCGTGACGGCATCGCGATACATGCAGGTTCCGGGCTCTCTCCCCTGGGGATGCCTGACAGTCGCGCAACAATCACAGGCAATCACATATTTGGCAGCGGCCGAGATGGCATTCATTTGGACTATGGCCGAAACAGCATCCCGGCCACCAAAGCACACCACATAATCAGCATGAATAATGTACACGACAATGTCCGCGATGGACTGCGTATCATCTCACCACGATGGTCATCGGATGTTCTCCGTGGAATCAAGATAACTGCTAACAAGTTCACGAGTAACGGTGGAGAAGGTGTGAATATTGTTTTGGCACCAGGTGCTGAGCTTGGGGTACGCATCGACGATCTCCACGTAGAAGACAACGATCTGAATGGTAACGGTCGCAACGGAATTCACTTGGGAGTGAACATGATCCGGCCGGTCATCAAGGGCAATACTTGCTACGATGACAAATCAACCAAAACGCAGATTTTTGGCATTGTTACGGATGCCGGCTTCAATCTCACCGATGCAACATTCATTGATAATATTCTGCTTGGAAACCGTAGCGGAGCAGCACAGTTCAACAGCGGCTGGGCCGGCGACAGCGAGGTGCGCGGCAATCGTGGTTATGCTCCCGGATGGGCGCCTATCACCGTTAGCACTTCCCCCATCAACTACACCTGCGGCGTGACACCGGAAGTCGTTTACTGGGCCGGGGGAGCCACGTCGGCTGTGAAATTGACTCCTAGGGGCAGCACTCAAGCGATCGTTCTCTTGAATTCCGGAGCCGAAACGATCCCGCTTTTGCCCGGTGATTCGCTGGAATTCACGTATTCTGCTGCGCCCACCTCCCTCAAAACTATCCGACGGCAATGATTGTCCGAATTTGATTTCGATGTGAAGAAGTCGGAATCTTGGTTACCATCCTCTAACCTAGGGATGATGTCGAGGAGCGGTCTGGGCTGATCGGCGGCCCCAGCGTACCTTAGGCTCCGGCGAAACAGAGCGGTTTTAAGGACCGGCGGCGGCCAAGCGGCACCTCGATAATTGAGGTGTCAACGCGACGAACGGCTGCTGCTTCAACTCTGGTCACAAGGATCTCGACGACTTACCGACTGGGCCAGTCGCAGCCACCTAGGTGTACTGAGTCAGGACGTTGGTTACATCGTGAACAGGTGAAGATCTCTTAGGTTGGTGGTTACCACACACAGCCAACGACTAAGCCGTCTTCATGTCCCACCGTAATGCGCGCCTGACCCCGACTGGTAGACGGATTCTCATCGAACGCATCCTGGACAGGCCGTCCGATTGCCCATGTAGCCAAGGAAATGGGTATCTCGCCGACCTGCGCCCACCGCTGGATAAGCCGGTATCGCGCCCACGGCTGGGACGGAATTCAGGACCGAAGCTCCAGACCGAAGTCCTGCCCGCATGCCACACCAAGGCAGAAGTCGTTGCCGACGTGCTGTGATCCAGCGCGTGGAACACCGCGAGGGCCCACTGGATCTGGCACCGCGCTGCGGCACCAGCGCCAGGACGGTCTCCAGAATCCTCGCCAGGGCAGGCATGCCAAGACTGTGGGACTTGGACCCCGTGACAGGGGAACGGATCCCGGCCGCACGCGCCACGGACCGCCGTTACGAACGCGACGCTCCGGGCGAGATGATCCACGTCGATGTCATGAAACTCGGGGCGTGTCTCCGACGGCGGCGGCTGGCGGGCCGACCCGACACAAAGCCCTGCCAACCCACCGCTCCTCAGAGAGGAAAATGGGCTCCGACCATGTTCCCACCCGGGCCGCCGCGGCCATGGCAGCCCATGGAGCCCCCGTGAAACGCGTTATGACCGACAACGCCTTCGCCTACCGACTTTCCTAGGATTTCCAGAACGCACTCACCGCACTGGGCGTGAAAGACATCCTGATCAAACCACGCCACCCCTGGCAGAACGGCAAAGCCGAGGGCTTCAACCGCACCCTCCCGGAAGGCTGGGCCTACCGGCAACCCTTCACCTCAAACCAGGCACGCACCGAAGCCCCGCAGCCTTGGCTAAAGTTCTACAATAACCACCGGCCCCACGGCAGCCTCGGAGGCAAACCACCCATCAGCAGGTGCAAACAACCTACTGGCTGAGTACACCTAGGCGGTCTCCTGGCCAGACCATCTCCTGGTTTTTCGACAAACCTGCCTCAAGGTAAGACACTGCTACGCAATATCCTCGCCTTCTTCGCCAACCGTGCTACGTGACGCGCGTGGACCACCCATCTGTACGTTGCGCGTCCCAGCAGCTAACCGGCCCCGCCCTTGCCGGACCATAGAGCTGCACATGAGGCAGGCAACGGCTGATGCGACGGACAGGACCATATGCCAGTGGCCCGCCCCTTGCGCATGAACACATCAACGCATCAACGTACGAACTGGGTTTACTCTACTGTGACGCTCTTGGCCAGGTTGCGCGGCTGGTCCACGTCGTAGCCCTTGGCGGCGGCAAGTTCGCACGCGAAGATCTGCAGCGGGACCGTGGTCAGCAGCGGCATCAGCAGGGTCGGGGTTTCCGGGACGTAGAAGACGTGCTCGGCGTAGTCGCGGACCGCTTCGTCGCCTTCCTCGGCGATCACCAGGGTACGGGCACCGCGGGCCCGGATCTCCTGGATGTTGGACACCACCTTGGAGTGCAGCGAATCCCGGCCGCGCGGGGACGGGACCACCACGAACACCGGCTGGCCCTCGTCGATCAGCGCGATCGGGCCGTGCTTGAGCTCACCGGCCGCGAAGCCCTCCGCATGGATGTACGCGATTTCCTTCAGCTTCAACGCGCCCTCGAGCGCCACCGGGAAGCCCACGTGGCGGCCCAGGAACAGCACGGACTTCTCGTCCTTCATGCTCCGGGCCAGCTCGCGCAGTTCCTCGGCCGAGTCCAGGATCTTCTGGATCTTCGCCGGGATCTTGCCCAGGTCAGCCAGCACATCCTTGACCTGCCCGGAGAAGATGTTCCCGCGCAGCTGCGCCAGGTACAGGCCCAGCAGGTACGCCGCGGTGATCTGGGCCAGGAACGCCTTGGTCGAGGCCACCGCGATCTCCGGACCGGCGTGCGTGTACAGCACCGCGTCGGACTCCCGCGGAATGGTCGAGCCGTTGGTGTTGCAGATCGAGACCGTCTTCGCGCCCTGCTCCCGGGCGTACCGCACGGCCATCAGCGTATCCATCGTCTCGCCGGACTGGCTGATGGACACCACCAGGGTGTTCTCGTCCACGATCGGGTCCCGGTACCGGAACTCGTGCGCCAACTCCACCTCGGTGGGGATCCGGCACCAGTTCTCAATCGCGTACTTGGCCACCAGGCCCGCATAGGCTGCGGTGCCGCAGGCCAGCACGATGATCTTGTTGACCTTCTTCAGCAGCTCCGGGTCAATCCGCAGCTCATCCAGGGTCAGCCGGCCGTTCAGGTCCGAACGCCCCAGCAGGGTCTGCGCGACGGCGTCGGGCTGGTCATGGATTTCCTTCTCCATGAATGAGGAGAAGCCGCCCTTCTCAGCAGAGG
>NZ_JBNHFL010000018.1:0-113937 GCF_059090205.1 Arthrobacter sp. CMU6 | reverse complement strand
CACCGCCATGCGCAAAAAAGGCTGGGAAATCCCCGCCGAACTCGCCCACATCGAATCCTCCGGCTCCACCCGCCAGGAAGCCAGCACCCTGCTCGCGGCACACCAGTAGCACCGGGCATTTCCTACGGCAAAGGGCCGGACGCCGGAACTTTCGGCGTCCGGCCCTTTGCGGTGGATCACGTAGAATTAAGGCACTATGGCGAAATCCCCTGACTCCAGCAACAACACTTCTGCGGCCGCTGATGCCTCCAAGCGCGGTCTTTTTGGGCGCAAACCCAAAGCCGTGAAGGAAAAGAAGCCCAGCCGGCTCAAGCAAATCCGCGAGGTCTTCAACATGACCCGCCGCCACGACCCCATGGTTCCATGGCTCATGCTGCTGGCGTTCTTGGGCGTCGTGGCCGTCAGCCTCGTCGTTGGCCTGTTGCTGAACAACTGGATCACAGGCCTGATCATCGGCATCCCGCTGGGTTTCCTTGCGGCAACGTTCATCCTTTCGCGCCGCGCCGAGGGTGCTGCTTTCGCCCAGATCGAAAACCAGCCGGGGGCGTCGGGGGCTGTCCTCAGCACGCTCAAGCGCGGCTGGATCACCGAGGAGCAGCCCGTGGCTGTGAACCCGCGGACCCAGGACGCCGTTTTCCGCGCTGTCGGGCGTCCTGGCGTCGTGCTCGTTGCTGAAGGACCCACGCACCGCGTGCGCCCGCTGATCGAAGGCGAGCGGAAGAAGCTGGCGCGTATCCTTCCAAACGTCACCATCCACGTCATCGAAACCGGACGCGGCGAGGGCCAGGTGCCCATCAGCCAGGTGGCGAAGAAGATGAACAAGCTCAAGAACGAGCTCACCAAGACCGAGGTCAGCGCCGTGTCCAAGCGCATCTCATCGCTGGGCACCCGCCTCCCGATCCCCAAGGGCGTGGACCCCTATAAGGCCCGGCCCCAGCGCGGACGCTAATCAGCCTGATCCGCCCCGGGGCCGCCGCATCTGCGGCGGCCCCGGGGTGTTTTCGTTTGCACGACGTCGCCCAAATAAAGGGCCATTGACCGTGTGAACCGCACATAACACCAGCCAGATCCCAGCACCTACAGAAGCCGGAGCCTCCTGTGAAACTCCCGTCCGTGTCCGCCGTCGTCCGCGTCTTCCGCCTGCTGGCAGTGGCCGAAGCCTTCAGCTGGGCCGCGCTCCTGGCCGGCATGTACTTCAAGTGGATCGCCGGAACCACTGAACTTGGCGTGGAGATTGCCGGACCGGTGCACGGCGCGCTGTTTATCGGCTACGGAGTGGCTGCCCTTGTGCTGTGGCGGCTGCAGCGCTGGCCGTTCAAGGTGGCGCTCTTCGCAGGCGTCTCGGCGGTTTTCCCGTTCGCCACTGTCCTGTTTGAGCGGTGGGCGCTCCGCCGGGGGTACCTCTCGGACGGGTGGCTACCTGCGGACGAGGACCGTGTTCATAGCCTTGTCGTGGAGTCCGCGCTGGTCGGGGTCGAAGATGACCGCCGGGATGACAAGGCACAGCAGTACAGTGCGGACCAGGGCGGCCAGCGGACCGGCCGCTGAGCCGTCCGGCTTCACCACGTGGATGCCCATCGCCCGGTGGCCGATGCTGTAGCCAAGGGTTCCGATCAGCAGGATCTGCTCGGCGGCAAAGATGGCAAGCGTGGCCATGGAATTGCCCGCGAGGAATACGTTGCTGATCAGCAGCGCGATGGTCCAGTCGATGGTGATCGCCAGGATCCGCCGGCCGGCGCGGGCCATGGATCCGCTCCCCGATTCGGGAAAGCCCAGGCGTTCCCCCGGGTACTTGGAAATGCCGGAGGTGTCCGGCCCGCTGAGCCACGAACCGATATCTTTGCGATCTACCACCTGCCAAGTTTACCGAGCCGCGGGCACCGCCGCGGACGTTCACAGTCTGGATAGGCGTGGACCACAGTGTGGACACCGTATAGCGTTTACATATCAGTAGGTTCTGTAACCTGCCGGAAACAAAGCGGACACGGGCGAGAAATCCCGGATCCCTAGGGTGGTAACAGTTGCTAGCGAGCCTGGAGCGGGGCACTTTTGTGTTTCCGCCCATTGGATTGCGCTGGACCACTTGGCTTTACGGCCAGTTATTAAATATGCGTAAGGAGCATAGATGTTCAAGACTGCGGACGAAGTCCTCAAGTTCATCAAAGATGAAGACATTCGGTTTATCGATATCCGCTTCACCGACCTCCCCGGCGTTCAGCAGCACTTCAACGTGCCCGCAAAGAGCGTGGACGCCGACTTCTTCGTCAACGGCCAGCTTTTCGATGGTTCATCCATCCGCGGGTTCCAGGGCATCGCCGAGTCTGACATGCAGCTCATTCCGGACGTCACCACCGCGTTCCTGGATACGTTCCGCATGGAGAAGACCCTTGCGCTGAACTTCTCCATCGTGAACCCCCGCACGGGTGACCCGTACCACCGCGACCCCCGCGGCGTGGCAGAGAAGGCTGAGGCCTACCTCGCCTCCACCGGCATCGCCGACACCGCGTTCTTCGCTCCCGAAGCAGAGTTCTTCGTGTTCGATAACGTCCAGTACAAGTCCTCCCCCGAGGGCAGCTTCTACAAGATCGACTCCGAAGAAGCTCACTGGAACACCGGCCGTGAAGAAGAGGGCGGAAACCTCGGCTACAAGACCCCCGTCAAGGGCGGTTACTTCCCGGTTTCCCCGACCGACAAGCAGGCCGACCTGCGCGACGCCATGTGTGTTGCCCTGGACGAGGCCGGCCTTGAGGTCGAGCGCAGCCACCACGAAGTTGGCTCCGCCGGCCAGGCCGAGATCAACTACAAGTTCACCACGCTGACCCACGCGGCTGATGACCTGCAGAAGTTCAAGTACGTCATCAAGAACACCGCCGACGCCTGGGGCAAGTCCGTGACCTTCATGCCGAAGCCGGTCTTCGGCGACAACGGCTCGGGCATGCACTGCCACCAGTCGCTGTGGAGCAACGGCGAGCCGCTGTTCTACGACGAGAAGGGCTACGCCGGCCTGTCCGACACCGCCCGCTGGTACATCGGCGGCCTGCTGAAGCACGCCGACGCTGTCCTCGCGTTCACCAACCCGACGGTCAACTCCTACCGCCGCCTGGTTAAGGGCTTCGAAGCCCCGGTCAACATGGTCTACTCGCAGGGCAACCGCTCTGCCGGTATCCGTATCCCGATCACGGGCTCCAACCCGAAGGCCAAGCGCATCGAGTTCCGCGCGCCGGACCCCTCCTCCAACCCGTACCTGGCCTTCGCTGCCCAGCTGATGGCCGGCATCGACGGCATCCGCAACCGCATCGAGCCGCCGGCTCCGATCGACAAGGACCTCTACGAGCTCCCCGCCGAAGAAGCCAAGGACATCCCCAAGGCTCCGGGCACCCTCGAGGAAGCACTCCAGGCACTGGCTGAGGACAACGAGTTCCTGCAGGCCGGCGGCGTGTTCACCCAGGACCTGATCGACACCTGGATCGAGTACAAGTACGAGAACGAGATCCGCCCGCTGTCCCTGCGCCCGAACCCCTACGAGTTCGAGCTCTACTACGGCGTCTAGCCAGTTCATGCGGCTAACGCGGACTTAGTCCGCAGGCAGACCGCAAGAATGTCGCTACAGCAAGGGCCGGTTCCAGGTTTCCCCTGGAGCCGGCCCTTTGTCGTGCCGGACTCCGCCGTGTTGTGCCGGACTCCGGCTATGCCCGCTGCTCGGCCGCCCCACCTTCAGGGGTCAGCGGAAGCTCCATGAACTCGTACAGCTCCCGCCATGCGTTGTCTAATTGCAGCTCGGCCAGGACCAGAGCCTCCTTACCCGATCCAGCGCCGCCCTTGGAGCCTTCCCGCAGTGCCGTAAGTTCGCGGTACAGCTCCTCTACACGGACCAGCCGCCTCTTGAATTCGTCATCAGCCATGCGAACAGGCTAGCCGACACTGGCGCAGGATAATACGGCGGGCAAGTGAACTTCCTGCCGGGCGGCCGCCGCTCAGGTCCCCCGGCAGGGTTCCTCCGCATACCCTCCCCAGAGGGAGTCCGCACCGGCGCCGCCGTAGGCTTCAATGTCCTCCCGCAAAGCCCGGCACAGAACGAGGGAGTCAGCGAAACTCCGCCGCATGTAGGCCTCCCAGTCGGCCCGTTCGGAGGTGAACGCCTGGGTACCCATCTGGTACTTGAGGTGGGCGAAGTGATCGAGGATCCGGTGGGCCGTCGCTTCGGCCCGGGCCGCGAGTTCCAGCGCCTCCCGCTTCGCCGCAGGATCCCCGGCTGCCGATGCGTCGGGCAGTTCGTGGCGGTGCCAGAAGTACGGCTGCAGGTCGACGTTGTCCACGAAGATCCTGTCGATCTCCTGCTGCTGGGCATAGAGCGAGGAAGCGGTGCTGCTTTCCAAAGTGCTCCGGATCCCGGCGTACTGGTACGCCGCCGCGATGAGGGTGGCGGCAACGCCCGCCCCAATGAGCAGCAGCTCGGCCCTTCGGAGCCTCCTGGCGCGGCTGCCCTTCGCCTGCGCGCGGGCATGGTCCGCATCCTGGCGTGCCAAGTCCTGGCGCCTGTGGTGCTGCGGAGGCTCGGACGCCGAAAGCTGGCTCCAGGCGTGCTGAGACCGGGAGCCAGCCTGTTCCGGCGAGTGCCTCCGAGACGAAGACCTTTTCAAGCCTTCCCCCCAACAAGGTTTGAAGTGCACTGCCACGTCTCAGCGTAGGCACGCCCGGGCGACGGCGCAACGGCCCGGCGCAGCTTCCGCGCCGGATGAGCGTTCAGAAGGCGGCGTACATGGTCCGCTGCGGGCCGGCCTCGGCGCCCAGATAGAGGCCTTTGTCTGTAAAACCAGCCTTCAGGTAGGCTCCCTGCCCGGCTGGGTTGTGCTCGTTGACTGAAAGCACGACGCCGGCCTGGCCGCCTCCCAGCCTGGCCGTTAGCTTGGCGGCCGCCGCCACCGCCGCATAGGCTGCCGCCTGGCCCAGGCCCTGGCCCTGCCGCCGCCTGTCGATCAGGAACCCGCGAAGCAGCCAGGCAGAGTCGTCGTCGGGCCAGCCGGCGAGCCGGGCTGCCCCCGACTGCAGCGTCAGCACCCCGGCAGCCCTGCCGCCCGCCTCGATGACATAGGGCCGGCGGGACCCGTCCTCGAGCCCTGCCAGCATCATGCGCAGGGGGTCGCCCACGAACTCCTGCTGGCCCGGGGCGAGCTCCAGTTCTGCCACGGCACCGAGTTGGATGGCACGGGCATCGGCATCCAGGTCCCGCAACGGAATGAGCCATACGTCCGGACGCATGATCCGTCAGGAAGCAGGTGCTGCCCCGTCGGCGGGCGGACCCGCAGGGTCCATCCACATGACCTCCCACAGGTGCCCGTCCGGATCCTGGAAGCTGTGGCTGTACATGAAGCCGTAATCCTGCACCGGCTGAGATTCGGTTCCGCCGGCGGCCAGGGCCTTGCTCACCATCTGGTCCACGGCCTCCCGGCTGTCCACCGAGAAGGCCATGATGGCTTCGGTGGCGGATGTGGCGTCCACGATCTCCTTGGAGGTGAACGTCTTGAAGAACTTTTCCACGAGGAGCATCACGAAGGCGTCGTCGTTGATCACCATGCAGGTGGCGTTCTCGTCCGTGTAATCCTGGTTGAACGTGAAGCCCAGCGCCGTGAAGAACTGCACGGATCTGTCGAGGTCGCTGACGGGCAGGTTCATGAAGATTTGGGTAGCCATGCGCCCAAACCTAGCACCGGTTCAGTGGCCGTAGAAGACTTTCTCGAACACGGCGCGGGCCCGCCTGCTCACCCTCAGGTAGTCCTCCTCGAACGCCGTGGCCATCCCTTCCTCGTAGCCGCACCACCTGGCGACGGCCTCCAGGTCTCGCCGGGACGAGGGCAGCAGGTCCGAGGCGCGGCCCGTCCAGATCACGTTCGCGGAACGGATCCGGCTGGCCAGCCGCCAGGCGTCGGCCAGCAGGCGGGCATCGTGGTCGTCCAGCAGCCCCAGCGAGGCCGCCGCGTGGAGAGCCTTCAGGGTGGACGTGGTGCGCAGTTCCGGGTTCCGTCCGGCGTGCTGGAGCTGCAGCAGCTGCACGAGCCATTCCACGTCGCTGAGGCCGCCGCGCCCCAGCTTCAGGTGCCTGGCAGGATCGGCGCCGCGGGGCAGCCGCTCGGACTCCACCCGGGCCTTGATGCGTCTTATTTCCCGGACGTCCGCGTCGGAGACGGCGGCCGGGTAGCGGATGGGATCGATCAGCTTCACGAAGTCGCCGGCGAGCCCGTCGTCACCCGCGATCGGCCGGGCACGGAGCAGTGCCTGTGCCTCCCAGATGAGTGACCAGCGGCGGTAGTACTCGGCGTAGGACTCCAGCGACCGCACCATCGCCCCGTTCTTTCCCTCCGGGCGAAGGTCAGCGTCCACGGCAAGAACCCGCTCGGCCATGATGGCCGGCTTGAGCGGCTGCGTCAGGAGGGTGGACAGGTGGCCCACGATCTTCGCGGCCTGCTGCTGGGCTTCGTCGTCCGAGGCGCCGGGCAGCGCACGGTGGACGTACAGGACGTCGGCGTCGGACCCGTAGCCGATCTCCAGCCCGCCCTGCCGGCCCATGGCTACCACCAGCACAGATGTCTTCAGCGGGCCGGCGGCGGAGACAATGTTTTCGGCCACCCGCAGGGCGCCAAGGATGGCGGCGCGGTCCGTCTCGGCCAGCGCCTCCCCCACCTGGTCCTGGCGGAGCAGGCCGGCGCTGTCAGCGATGGCGATCCGAAGGATTTCACGGCGGCGGATGAGCCGGATGAGGCGCATGGCGCTTTCCGGGTCCGCGTGCCGGGACATCTTGGAGGCGATCTCCTGCCACTGCGCCTCAAAGCTGAGCGGCGCCAGTTCCTTGTCCGTACCCAGCCAGGACACCGATTCCGGCGACACCTCGAGGAGGTCTGCGATGAGGCGGGAGTTGGACAGCATGTGGCACAGCCGCTCGGCCGCCGCAGCGGAATCACGCAGCATACCGAGGTACCAGTGCGTGGTGCCAAGAGCCTCGCTGATCCTGCGGAAGGCGAGCAGCCCGGCATCCGGGTCCACGCCCTCAGCCAGCCAGCCCAGGAGAATCGGCAGCAGCTGCCGCTGCAGGGCCGCACGCCGGCTTACCCCCGCTGTCAGCGCCTCAATGTGGCGGAGCGCTCCCTGCGGATCCCGGTAACCGAGTGCAGCGAGTCGGCCCTGCGCGGCTTCCGGAGTCAGTCGCGCGTCCTCGCTGCTCAGCTTGGCGGCCGTGTTCAGGAGCGGACGGTAGAAGATCCGGTCGTGGAGTTCGCGGACGGAGCGCTTTGTCCGCTGCCACGCGGCCAGAAGCGCGTCCGGGTGCGGCCGGTCCGTTGAGAAGGGGCCCAGCACTGCCTTGGCCAGGGTCCGGAGGGGCTCCTCCTTGACCGGCATGAGGTGTGTGCGGCGCAGCTGGAAAAGCTGGATGCGGTGCTCAAGCAGCCGCAGGTACCGGTAGGCGTGGTCGAACGCGGCCGCGTCTGCCCGGCCGATGTAGCCGCCGGTGGACAGTGCGGCTATGGCCGACGTCGTGTCGCGGCGGCGGAGCGATTCGTCTGACTTGCCGTGCACCAACTGGAGGAGCTGGACGGTGAATTCGACGTCGCGTAGCCCGCCCCGGCCCAGCTTGATCTGCCGCTGTTCCTCGGCCGGCGGGATGTGTTCGGTCACCCGGCGGCGCATGGCCTGCACGGATTCAACGAATCCTTCGCGGTTCGCGGAGGTCCACACGAGCGGCGAGACGGCCTCCTCGTAGCGGGCACCGAGTGCCGCGTCGCCCGCGATGGTCCGCGCCTTCAGGAGTGCCTGGAACTCCCAGCTCTCTGCCCACCGGGCGTAGTAGCTCTGATGCGAAGCCAGTGTCCGGACCAGCGGGCCGGACTTTCCTTCCGGACGGAGGTTGGCGTCCACCTCCCACAGCCCGGGCTCCCGCGCCGGGGATGAAATGGCACGCGAAATACCCGACGCCAGCGCCGTGCCGATGGTGTTGGCCCGGGCGTCGTCCAGCTCCCCTGCCTCCACCACGTAGATGACATCGACGTCCGAAATGTAGTTCAGTTCGCGGGCTCCGCACTTGCCCATCCCGATCACTGACAGTGCAACGTCGGCGACCTCCCCGGCGTCGAACTTCACCGCCGCTTCGGCGCGGGAGACAGCCAGGGCAGCCTCGATGGCGGCCCCGGCCAGGTCCGCGAGTTCGGCGCCGACGGCGGGCATGAAGTCCAGCGGGTCTGCGGCGCAGAGGTCCTTGACGGCGAGGTCCACCACGCCCCGGCGGTAGGCGGTGCGGAGCGCTTCGTAGGCCTCGGGGCCCGAGATGCCCGCCACCGGCCGTGCGGCGGTGGGGTCTGCGCGCACCGACCTGAGCAGCTGGGCACGCAGCTCAGCGGGATCGGCCGGGAGCGGTTCCGGGCTGGCGGTCACGTTGAACGCGTCGAGGTGCTCAGGGTGCCTGATCAGGAACTCACCCAGTGCCTCGCTGGCGCCCAGGACCCGGTAGAGCGGTTCGCTCACCTCGGTGTCCGCCGCTGCGAGCTTCCGCAGGTCCGGGTGCTTCTCGATCAGCCGGACCAGCGACTGCAGCGCGGCATCCGGGTTCGCCGCCAGCTGGAGTCCGGCAAACAGGATCTCTTGGTCAATGCCCTCCAGCTCGGGGGCGGCAAGGAACCGCTCGCCCTTCTCGAGGTCGCTGAAGCCGGCGGTAATGAGCCGGCGGGCCAAGCTCACCGCATCCGCCTAAAGGATGGCGAGGTTGCGCTGCAGCTCATAGGGGGTCACCTGCAGGCGGTAATCCTGCCACTCCGCCCGCTTGTTGCGCAGGAAGTGCTCGAAGACCTGCTCGCCCAGGATCTGCGGCATCAGTTCCGAGTCCTCCATGGCCCGGATGGCGTCATGCAGGCTGGCGGGCAGGGGGTCGTGGCCCATCGCCCGGCGCTCCGCGGAGCTCAGCGACCAGATGTCGTCTTCCGCCGCTGCGGGAAGCTCGTAACCCTCCTCGATGCCCTTCAGCCCGGCGCCCAGGAGCACGGCGTAGGCAAGGTAGGGGTTGGCGGCCGAGTCGATGCCGCGGTATTCGATCCGTGCTGACTGTCCCTTGCCCGGCTTGTACAGCGGGACGCGGACGAGGGCGGAGCGGTTGTTGTGCCCCCAGCTCAGGTAGCTGGGCGCCTCGCCGCCGCCCCAGAGGCGCTTGTAGGAGTTGACGAACTGGTTGGTGACCGCGGTGAATTCGGGGGCGTGCTTGAGAATGCCGGCAATGAACTGGCGCGCCGTCTTGGAGAGCTGGAACTCCGCACCCGCTTCGAAGAAGGCGTTGGTGTCGCCTTCGAAGAGCGAGAAGTGCGTATGCATGCCCGAACCCGGGTGGGCCGTGAAGGGCTTGGGCATGAAGGTGGCGTAGGTGCCCTGCTGCAGCGCCACTTCCTTGATGACGGTGCGGAAGGTCATGATGTTGTCCGCCGTTTGCAGGGCGTCCGCGTAGCGCAGGTCTATTTCGTTCTGGCCCGGGCCGGCCTCGTGGTGGCTGAATTCCACGGAGATGCCCACGGATTCCAGCATGGTCACCGCGGTGCGGCGGAAGTCCTGGGCCACACCGCCGGGAACGTGGTCAAAGTAGCCGCCCTCGTCCACCGGAACGGGTGAACCGTCGGGGCCGGGCTCCTGCGACTTGAGCAGGTAGAACTCGATCTCGGGGTGCGTGTAGCAGGTGAACCCCATGTCGGCGGCCTTGGCTAGGGTGCGCTTGAGGACGTTGCGCGGATCCGCTGCCGAGGGCTCGCCGTCGGGAGTCAGGATGTCGCAGAACATGCGGGACGTCTGCTCCGTCTCGCCGCGCCACGGAAGGATCTGGAAGGTGGACGGGTCCGGCTGGGCCAGCATGTCGGATTCGAAGACACGCGCAAGGCCTTCGATGGCCGAGCCGTCGAAGCCGAGCCCCTCCTCGAAAGCGCCTTCGACCTCGGCGGGGGCCAGCGCTACCGACTTGAGCGAGCCCACGACGTCGGTGAACCACAGGCGCACAAAGCGTACGTCGCGCTCTTCGATCGTGCGCAGGACAAACTCTTGCTGGCGGTCCATGAAGGCCT
Organism: Arthrobacter sp. CMU6; assembly: GCF_059090205.1. NCBI lineage: Bacteria > Bacillati > Actinomycetota > Actinomycetes > Micrococcales > Micrococcaceae > Arthrobacter > Arthrobacter sp. CMU6. The sequence continues at coordinate 103,855 of NZ_JBNHFL010000018.1, read as the reverse complement.
CTTCTCCGGTCTACGTTCTTGCCCCGGTCCGTTCACGACGGAGCAGCGGCAGCTCACGAATCACTTTACTAAGCATTTACGCGTGGTGCTGGCGCGGCTGCGGCGCGTAACACAGCGTTAACACTCAGCCGGAGCCTTGGCAGCCCCGCCCGGGCAAACCCGCTATGACGCGAATCACCCGGCATCTCATGGCGGCCGGTGGCTAGCACGCTGCGTCCCGGACTACGCTCTTGCCATGGCCTCAACCAGCAGTCCCGATCCAAGCACGTCCGCTGAAGTACCTGCACCCTACGGGAACGGCCCCGCGGCAGCAGCAGCGCCGCCGTCGGAGTCCGCACGGAAGCCGCTCTCCCGGATCCGCACGCACCACCTGCAGCAGGCCAAGACCAGCGGTGAACACTTCGCCATGCTGACGGCCTATGACCAGTACACGGCTGAGATCTTCGACCAGGCAGGCATCGAGGTCCTGCTGGTGGGCGACTCGGCATCCAACAATGTCTTTGGGAACGAAACCAGCCTTCCCGTCACCGTGGACGAGCTGCTGCCCCTGTGCCGTGCGGTCACACGGTCCGCGAAGCGCGCCCTGGTGGTGGCGGATCTTCCCTTCGGCAGCTACGAGGTTTCACCCCAGCAGGCCGTGGCCACCGGCGTGCGCTTCCTCAAGGAGGGCCTGGCGCACGCAGTGAAGCTCGAGGGCGGCAAGTTCTACGCCGAGACGGTAAAGGCGATGGTCCAGGCCGGCATCCCGGTCATGGGCCACATTGGTTTCACGCCCCAGAGTGAGCATTCCCTGGGCGGCTACCGCGTGCAGGGCCGGGGCGACGATGCCGCACGGCTTGTCGAGGACGCCGCGGCGCTGGCCGATGCCGGAGCCTTCTGCGTGCTCATGGAAATGGTTCCTGCGGAGACGGCAAAGGGCGTGGACGCTGCCGTTTCAGTGCCCACCATTGGCATCGGCGCAGGCAATGCCACCACGGGTCAGGTTCTGGTCTGGCAGGACATGGCGGGCCTTCGCGGCGGCAGGATGGCCAAGTTCGTCAAGCAGTACGCGGACCTGCGGACCGTCCTGAGCGACGCGGCCAAGGCCTATGGTGACGACGTCCGGTCGGGACACTTCCCCGGCCCGGAGCATTCTTTCTAGTCGTCGTCGCCCTTTTCCCAGGATTCGTTGCGCGCCTTGACCTTCTCGAGCGCGTGTTCCGCCTCTTCCCGGGTCTTGTAGGGGCCGATCAGCTGGGTCCAGTCCGACATCGCGTCTTCCTCCACCATGTGGGTCTTGACGTTGTACCAGTATTCGGGCATCGGTGTTCCTCGCTTTCCGGTGAACGGCACACTGCCGCCGTGATCCACGTAACGTAACCCGCAACGGTAGCCGCCGGGCGCATTAATTTACATGGCGTTCTGTGCTGCCTTATATGATCAATCTATGCCTTCCTTAGCCTCGACCGCACCCACCGGCACGCTGACCCCGGGGACCATCAGCCCGCAGCGGCCCGTTCCCGCGTCGATCCCGCGGCCGGAGTATGTCGGCAAGCCAGGTCCGGCCAGATTCACTGGGTCAGAGGTCAAGTCACCGGAAACCATCGAGAAGATCCGGGTGGCCAGCAGGATCGCCGCGCAGGCCATCGTGGAGGTGGGCAAGCACATCAGGCCCGGCGTCACCACCGACGAACTGGACCGCATCGGCCACGAATTCCTGCTGGACCACAACGCCTACCCGTCCACGCTGGGGTACCGCGGCTTCCCCAAGTCCCTGTGCTCGTCGCTGAATGAGGTCATCTGCCACGGCATCCCGGACAGCACCGTGGTGCAGGACGGCGACATCCTTAATATCGACATCACTGCCTTCATCGGCGGGGTCCACGGCGATACCAATTACACCTTCCTGGTGGGCGACGTTGACGAGGAGTCCCGGCTGCTGGTTGAGCGGACCCAGGAGTCCCTCAACCGCGCCATCAAGGCGGTCGCCCCCGGACGCCAGATCAACGTGATCGGCCGCGCCATCGAGGCCTACGCCAGGCGCTTCGGCTACGGCGTGGTCCGTGACTTCACCGGACACGGCGTGGGCGAGGCCTTCCACACCGGGCTGATCATCCCGCATTACGACGCCGCGCCCGCCTACAACACCGTTATCGAACCGGGCATGGTGTTCACCATCGAGCCCATGCTGACCCTCGGCACCATCGAGTGGGACATGTGGGCCGACGACTGGACCGTGGTCACCCGCGACCGCAAGCGCACGGCGCAGTTCGAACACACGCTCCTCGTCACCGAATCCGGTGCCGAGATCCTCACCCTTCCCTGACGCCAGGCAACCGCCCTCGTCACTCCGGCAAGTCACCCTTGCCCAGCCCGAGCCCCTACCCTGCCACGAACGGAATCCCATTGGCCAAGAAGGACGAAAAGACCCGCAAGAACGCCCCGCTGATCGGCATCGACATCGGCGGAACCGGAATCAAGGGCGGCATCGTCGACCTGAAGAAGGGCAAACTGATCGGCGATCGCTTCCGCCTCGCAACCCCGCAGCCGGCCACGCCGGAAGCGGTGGTCGAGGTAGTGGCCAAGGTGGTCGAGGAGCTCTCGGCACGTCCCGACGCACCCGAGGCTGACAGCCCCATCGGCGTGACGTTCCCCGGCATCATCCAGCACGGCGTAGTCCACTCTGCCGCCAACGTGGACAAGAGCTGGCTCAACACGGACATTGACGCACTGCTCACCGCCCGTCTGGGCCGCCCCGTGGAGGTCATCAATGACGCCGACGCGGCCGGCCTGGCCGAAGCCCGGTACGGTGCGGGCGAGGGAATCAGCGGCACCGTCCTGGTCATCACCCTCGGCACCGGCATCGGGTCGGCGTTCATCTTCAACGGCCACCTGGTGCCCAATGCCGAACTCGGCCACCTGGAGATCGACGGCTTCGACGCCGAAAGCAAGGCCTCCGCGGTGGCACGTGAACGCGACGGCCTCAGCTGGGAGGAGTACAGCGTCCTGCTGCAGCGCTACTTCTCCCACGTCGAATTCCTGTTCTCCCCAGAACTCTTCATCGTCGGCGGCGGCATCTCCAAGCGCGCCGACGAGTACCTGCCGCGCCTGAAGTTGCGCACCCCGATCGTTCCCGCTGAGCTGAAGAACGAGGCCGGCATCGTGGGCGCTGCCTTGGAGATCGCCGTCAAGCACGAGCTGGCCAAGTAACCCGGCAGCTGCGGCTAACGCGGCCAGCAGAAAACGCCGAAGGCGGCAGACCTAGGGTCTGCCGCCTTCGGCGTTTTGCACTGGAGCCGGTGGCGGTTGCGGCTTCCCCTCCGCTGCCGCCACCGGAGACTTTAGAGCGTGCTCTTCGCGGTGTTCTTTTCTGCGGTGTTCTTTTCTGCAGCGTTCTTGGCCTCGGGTGCCTTGGCCTCGGGGCCCTTGCTTTCGGAGCCCTTGCCGCCAGCCCTTGGGGCCGCCGCCTCTTTGGCGTCGACGTCGGACTCGTGCCGGAGCAGCGCAATCGCGGATTCGAAGTCTTCGAGCGATTCAAAGGCCTGGTAGACGCTGGCGAACCGGAGGTAGGCCACCTTGTCCAGCTTCTGCAGGGGCCCGAGGATGATCAGGCCAACCTCGTGGGCATCGATTTCCGCGGCACCGGACGCCCGGATGTTCTCCTCGACTTCCTGCGCCAGCATCGCGAGGTCGTCCTCGCTGACGGGCCGGCCCTGGCAGGCCTTGCGGACGCCGTTAATGACCTTGCTGCGGCTGAAGGGCTCCCCCACGCCGGACCGCTTGATCACGGAGAGGCTGGTGGTTTCCACGGTGGTGAAGCGGCGGCCGCACTCGGGGCACTGCCGGCGGCGGCGGATGGCGGAGCCGTCGTCGGCCATCCGGCTGTCCACCACACGCGAGTCAGGGTTGCGGCAAAACGGACAGTACACGTTCTTTCCCTACCCTTCCGCGCGCTTACCGATGCTTCTTTCGGCTCCAGTTTACGGCTACATATGGCCGAATAACAAGCCTGTAATTACTACATGTAGTGGGTAATGACTACATGTAGTGGTCAGCGGCCGGTTTGGAACCGGACAGTGACCGCGTCGCCGTGGGCCGGGAGGTCCTCCGCGCCAGACAGGCTGACGATGTGACCGCTGACCTGCCCCAGCGCCGCCTCCGAGTAATTGATCACTTGGATGGCGCGCAGGAATGTGGTCACGTTCAGCCCGGACGAGAACGCCGCAGTGCCGCTCGTGGGAAGCACGTGGTTGGACCCCGCGCAGTAATCGCCGAGGCTGACGGGGCTGTAGTCGCCGACGAAAATGGCGCCAGCGTTCCGGATCCGCGCGGCCACTGCGGGGGCGTCAGCCGTCATGATTTCCAGGTGCTCGGCCGCGTAGGCGTCGCATGCCGCGATGCCCTGGTCGAGGCCGTCGACGAGCACGACGCCGGACTGCGGGCCGGACAGTGCCTCGCGGACACGCTCGCTGTGCTTGGTGGACGCAGCCTGCAGTTCCAGTTCCTCCCGGACCTCCGCGGCGAGCTGCACGGAATCCGTGATCAGGACCGAGGCGGCCTTCGGATCGTGTTCGGCCTGGCTGATCAGGTCGGCGGCGACGAAGGCGGGGCGCGCCGTGGAGTCCGCGAGGATGGCAATCTCCGTGGTGCCGGCCTCGGAGTCGATCCCCACCACGCCCTTGACGAGGCGCTTGGCGGTGGCCACGAAGATGTTCCCGGGTCCGGTCACGACGTCGACGGGTTCCAGCGCGGGGGTCTCCGGTTCGCCTGACACGCCATAGGCGAAGGCGGCGATGGCCTGGGCTCCGCCGATGGCATACACCTCGTCAATTCCCAGCAGCGCGGCGGCGGCCAGGATGGTGGGGTGCGGGAGGCCGCCAAAGTCCTTCTGCGGCGGCGAGGCGAGTGCGATCGATTCCACTCCTGCGGCCAGCGCGGGAACAACGTTCATGATCACCGAGGACGGGTAGACCGCCAGTCCGCCGGGAACGTACAGGCCCACGCGCGCCACGGGCACCCACTTCTGGCTCACCACTGCGCCGTCGCCCAGGGAAATGTCGACGTCGGCCGGGCGCTGCCCGTCCGCAAATCGGCGCGCGCGGCTGATGGACTCTTCCAGCGCAGAACGAACGGCAGGGTCCAGGCCGTCCAGCGCTGACTGAAGCGCCTCTGCCGGAACGCGCGGATGGGCCTGCTCAACGCCGTCGAACCTCAAGGCGAAGTCGGCCAGGGCGGCGAAGCCGCGCTGGCGGACGGCCGTGATGATGTCGGTGACCTTCTGCTCGGCGTCGGCGACTGTCTGCTGCCGTGCCCGGGGCACCGCCTCGCGGAGTTCGGCCAGGCTGAGACTGCGGCCGCGCAGGTCAACGGTGCGGAAGTCGACGGCGGGGGTGTTCGGGCGTGCGGATCTGTCCGGAGAAGTGGTCACCCGTACATTTTACGCGCCGCAGCCGCGCGCCCCGACGTCTGTTACCGCCATACCGTTACGTCACAGGCGGCCGTCGACGCTGTCATCGTCCGGGTCATGGTCCACGGAAGAACGCAGGATGCCGATGATGCGCAGGACGAAGAAGCCGGCGGCGACAGCCGCGGGCCACAGGACAAGGACGGTCAGGGACCGCAGCGAGAAGGCCACGCTCGCGTTCGCCGATGTGTCCTGCGGTCCTCCCAGCCAGCGGCCCGCCAGCACGCCGGTCTGCCAGGCCAGGACGGCCGCCGCCGCGCTGGCCGCCACTGACAGCACTAGCATCCGGCGCGTCCCGCCGTTCCGGCGGCCGGACAACAGCACGGCCACCAGGCAGCCCGCAAAGACAAACAGTCCCGCCAGCACCAGGTCCCGGGGCAGCCAGCCCGCGCTGTTTGTCCCGGAGGAGAGCGCGGAGTTTCCCGAAATGAGGTTTTGCCCGCCGGGTGCCAGGAGCCACCAGAGGAGGCCGGCCGGGATGCCGGCGCAGATGATTCCAGCCGCCCACGCCCAGCCCTTGCCCGGTAGCCGCCGGGTGCCGTGGGCCTCGTCGGAGGAGCGGACCGGAGGGACGGGTGCAGGCTGGGTCATGAAGAAACGTTAACAAATGTTGGCCGGCATTCCGCGCTACGCGTCCGTCCGCCAGGGGAATACTCCATCCGCCCGGAAGCCCCATAGTCTTGTACTAGAGATTCAATCGGCACGGATGCAGTAGGGAGATCGATTCCAGTGACCTCAGATGATGGCGCCTTCGAGGGCACATTCAAGGAGATGTTCCGCCGGCATGCAGCGGGCGTTGCGATCATCACCGTGAACTACGACGGGGTCCCCTACGGCTTCACGGCAACCTCCGTTGCCTCGCTTTCCGCCAAACCGCCGCGCTTCACCTTCAACATGGCGCGCAGTTCCAGCTCGTGGCCGGCGGTGGCCAACACCGCGTACATCGGCGTACACATGCTGGGGCTCGAGAACCAGGAGCTGGCCGACCGGTTCGCCCGCACCAAGGAACGCTTCGCCGGCGACCACTGGGCCCACGGGCCCTACGACGTGCCTGTCCTCAAGGACGTTTCCGGCTGGCTGATCGGCAAGATCCAGATGCGCCTGTCCTTCGAGAACAACGCCGTCGTGGTGGTCGAAGTGGTGGAAGGCCAGGTCGGCGAGGACGGCTCACCGTTGCTCTACCACTCCGGAACCTACGGGCAACCCGTTCCGCTCGACTACGAAATCTGAACGGCTGCGCGATCCAGCCGTCCCGGCAGGGAAGCCTAGGCGGCAGGGCACCTAGGCGTCCAGGCAGGCCGGGCCCAGCAGCACCTTCAGGTCCCCGAACAGCGACGGGTTCGGATTCACCCGCAGCTGCACCGGAAGCGCCATGACCTCGATCCGGCTGTCGCCCTGCAGGTTCACCCGGACCTCGGAGTTGCCCCGGTGGTTGCGCAGCACATCCCCCAATTCCGTGACCACGGCCTCGGTGGCCTTGTGCGTGGGCATGGTGATCACCAGCGGCCCGTTGGTGCCCTGGCTGAGGTCCGGGACGGAGAGCTCCATGCAGTTCAGGGTCACGGCACCGTCGTCCCGCCGCTGCAGCCGGCCCTTGACCACCACGATCAGGTCCTCGGCGAGAACCGAGGCAATCGGGCCGTAGACCTGGCCGAAGAACATGACCTCCATGGAACCGCCAAGGTCCTCGATCTCCGCCCGGGCGTAGGCGTTGCCGCTGGCCTTCGCGATCCGGCGGCTCAGTGAGGTGATCATGCCCGCGATCGTGACGATGGCGCCGTCATGCGGCCCGTCCTCAGCGATGATTGAGGTGATGGACTGGTCGGCGTGCTGGCTCAGGACGCCTTCCAGGCCCTGCAGCGGGTGGTCTGAAACGTACAGGCCCAGCATGTCCCGCTCGAACGCGAGCTTGTCCTTCTTCTCCCATTCCGGCAGGTCGGGGATTTCGATGCTGAGCGAGGACTCGGACTCGGCCTCGTCGAAGCCGGCAAAGAGATCGAACTGGCCGATTGCCTCGTTGCGCTTGAGGGTGATGACGGAGTCGATGGCCTCTTCGTGGACCATGGCCAGCGCGCGGCGGTGGTGGCCCAGCGAGTCAAAGGCTCCGGCCTTGATCAGCGATTCGATGGTGCGCTTGTTGCATACCACGGCCGGCACCTTCATGAGGTAGTCCTTGAAGGAGGTGTAGGCGCCTTCCTTTTCCCGGGCGGCCACCATGGCCTCGACCACGTTGACGCCGACATTGCGGATGGCGCCCATGCCGAAGCGGATGTCCTCCCCCACCGGGGTGAAGTTCAGGGCCGACTCGTTGACGTCCGGCGGCAGCACCGTGATGCCCATGCGGCGGCACTCGTTGAGGTAGATCGCCGATTTGTCCTTGTCGTCGCCGACCGAGGTCAGCAGCGCGGCCATGTACTCCGGCGCGTAGTGCGCCTTCAGGTACGCCGTCCAGTACGAGATCACGCCGTATGCCGCCGAGTGCGCCTTGTTGAAGGCGTAGTCGGAGAAGGGCAGCAGGATGTCCCAGAGGGTCTTGACGGCCTCCATGGAGTAGCCGTTGTCCTGCATGCCCTGCGAAAAGCCGGCAAACTGCTTGTCCAGCTCGGACTTCTTCTTCTTACCCATGGCGCGGCGCAGGATGTCGGCCTGGCCAAGGGTATAGCCGGCAAGCTTCTGCGCGACAGCCATAACCTGCTCCTGGTACACGATCAGGCCGTAGGTGCCGCCAAGGATCTCGGCGAGGGGTTCCTCAAGCTCCGGGTGGATCGGGATGACCTCCTGGATCCCGTTCTTGCGCAGGGCGTAGTCGGTGTGCGCGTTGGCGCCCATGGGGCCCGGCCGGTACAGCGCCAGCACCGCGGAGATGTCCTCGAAGTTGTCGGGCTTCATGAGCTTCAGGAGGGAGCGCATGGGACCGCCGTCGAGCTGGAACACGCCCAGCGTGTCACCACGGGCCAGCAGCTCGTAGGATGCCGCGTCATCCAGGGCGAGGGTTTCGAGGTCCAGGTCGACGCCCCGGTTCATCTTGATGTTTTCCAGGGCGTCGGAAATGATCGTCAGGTTTCGCAGCCCGAGGAAGTCCATCTTGATCAGGCCGAGGCCCTCGGACGTCGGATAGTCGAACTGGGTGATGACCTGGCCGTCCTGGAAGCGGCGCATGATCGGGATGACGTCGATGATGGGGTCCGAGGACATGATCACGCCGGCCGCGTGCACGCCCCATTGCCGCTTCAGGCCCTCGATGCCCAGTGCGGTCTCGAAAACCTTGGCGGCCTCGGGATCCGTGCTGATCAGCTGCCGGAAATCCCCTGCCTCGCTGTAGCGCTTGGCATCCTTGTTCTGGATGTCCGCAAGCGGAATATCCTTCGCCATCACGGCAGGCGGCAGTGCCTTGGTCAGCGTCTCGCCCATGCTGAAGGGATAGCCGAGGACGCGCGAGGAGTCCTTGAGTGCCTGCTTGGTTTTGATGGTGCCGTACGTGACGATCATGGCCACGCGCTCGTCGCCGTACTTCCGGGTCACATAATCGATGACCTCGGGGCGGCGCCGGTCATCGAAGTCCACGTCGAAGTCAGGCATGGAGACGCGGTCCGGGTTCAGGAACCGCTCGAAGATCAGGCCGTGGTGCAGCGGATCAAGGTCGGTGATGCGCATGGCGTAGGCCACCATGGACCCTGCACCCGAGCCACGTCCGGGGCCCACCCGGATGCCGTTGTTCTTGGCCCAGTTGATGAAGTCGGCCACCACGAGGAAGTAGCCCGGGAAGCCCATCGAGGTGATGACTTCCAGCTCGTAGTCGGCCTGCTTGCGGACCTTGTCCGGTATGCCCTGGGGGTACCGGTAGTGGAGGCCCTTGTCGACTTCCTTGACCAGCCAGGACGTTTCGTCCTCGCCCTCGGGGCAGGGGAACCGGGGCATGTAGTTGGCACCGGTGTTGAAGGACACCTCGCACCGCTCGGCGATGAGGAGAGTGTTGTCGCACGCGTCGGGATGGTCGCGGAACAGCTCGCGCATTTCCTGCGGCGACTTCAGGTAGTAACCGCTGCCGGAGAACGCGAAACGGGAGCCGCCGTTGTCGTAGGTGGGTTCCAGGAGCGTCGAGCCGGACTGGATGGCCAGCAGGGCCTCGTGTGCCTTGGCGTCATGCTCGTGGGTGTAGTGGAGGTCGTTGGTGGCTACGAGCGGGAGGTTCAGTTCCTTGGCGAGCCGCAGGAGGTCACCGGTGACCCGGCGTTCAATGTCCAGGCCATGGTCCATGAGTTCGCAGAAGTAGTTCTCCGCGCCGAAGATGTCCCGGAACTCCGCAGCGGCTTCCAGGGCTTCGCGGTACTGGCCGAGCCGCAGCCGGGTCTGGACCTCGCCGGAGGGGCAGCCAGTGGTGGCGATAAGCCCTTCGGAATAGGTGTTCAGCAGCTCGCGGTCCAGCCGCGGCCACTTGCCGAAGACCGAATCCAGGGAGGCGATCGACGAGGCGCGGAAAAGGTTCCGCATGCCTACGTTGTTGTAGCTCAGCAGGGTCATGTGGGTGTAGGAGCCGCCGCCGGAGACGTCGTCCTTGCGCTGGCTTTCATCACCCCAGCGGACCCTGCTCTTGTCGCCGCGCGCGGTTCCGGGAGTCACATAGGCTTCGACGCCGATGATGGGCTTGATGCCCTTGTCTGTGGCTTTCTTCCAGAAGTCAAAGGCACCGAAGAGGTAGCCGTGGTCCGTCGTTGCCAGGGCGGGCATCCCCAGCCGCTCGGTTTCGTCGAACAGCTCGCCGAGCCTGGCGGCGCCGTCCAGCATCGAGTACTCGGTGTGGGTGTGAAGATGTACGAACGAGTCATTGCTGGAAGTCACCGGACCATTCTAGTGCCGAGCCCCTGACAATTAGAGTCGGCATGCCGCCGGCTCAGGCCTTGCCCGTGCCCAGGACTTCCAATGCGTAGGCGAGGTCCTCCGGGTACTCGCTGGTCACGGTGACGCGTTCACCGGTGCGCGGGTGGTCAAAGCCCAGTTCACGGGCGTGCAGCCACTGCCGGGTGAGCCCTAGGGTAGCGGCCAGCCGCGGGTCTGCCCCGTAGGTGAGGTCTCCGGCACACGGATGGCGGAGCGCCGCGAAATGGACCCTGATCTGGTGGGTCCTGCCGGTTTCCAGGTGCACCTCCACCAGGGTGGCCTTGCCAAATGCCTCGAGGACCTCGTAATGCGTCACCGATGGCCGGCCGTCCTCGATGACGGCGAACCGCCAGTCGTGGCCGGGATGCCGGCCGATCGGGGCATCGATGGTCCCCTCCAGGGGATCCGGCAGCCCTTGGACCACTGCGTGGTAGACCTTATCCACGGTGCGTTCCTTGAACGCCCGCTTGAGGGCGGTGTAGGCGGGTTCTGTCTTGGCCACCACCATGACCCCGGAGGTCCCGACGTCGAGGCGGTGGACAATGCCGGCGCGCTCGGCGGAACCGGAGGTGGAAATGCGGTAGCCGGCCCCGGCAAGTCCGCCGACGACGGTAGGTCCCACCCAGCCCGGGGACGGGTGCGCCGCAACCCCGACCGGCTTGTCGACCACCACAAAGTCGTCGTCATCCAGCAGGATCTTTAGGCCTTCCACAACTTCCTCCACGACTTCAAGGGGATCCCGGCGTTCGGGGACCGTCACGTGCAGCACGGTGCCGGACGCGAGCTTGGCGGACTTGCCCACCGGTTTGCCGCCGCTGATGACGTTGCCTTCGGCTATCAGGGTGGCGGCGGTCGAACGGGACATGCCCATCAGCTTCGCCAGGCCGGCGTCCACGCGGGTCCCGTCCAGCTCCTCGGGCACCACCACGCGCTCAGACATCGTCGGTCCCGTTACGCTTCTCGACGCTGTGGTGCGATCCGTCAAGGGCGATCCCCCGCAGGGTCAGCAGGCAAATGATGACCACGGACGACACGACGGCGGAGTCGGCGATGTTGAATATCGCAAAGTTAGGCAGCTGGATGAAGTCCACCACGTGCCCCATGCCGAAGGACGGGTCCCGGAACAGGCGGTCCGTCAGGTTTCCCAGGGCGCCGCCGAACAGCAGCCCCAGTGCCAGCGCCCACCACGTGGATCCGAGCTTGCGGAGCTGGAACAGGATGGCGGCGGCAACCACCACCATGATTATCGTGAACACCCAGGTCACGTTCTCGCCGATGGAGAACGCGGCGCCGGAGTTCCGGATGTAGTACCAATGCAGCAGCGGGGGCAGCACCGGAATTCGTTCGCCCTCCACCATGGTGCTGGTCACCCACAGTTTGGTCAGCTGGTCGAAGACATAGGCGAAAACCGCCAGTCCTGCGAACACGGACAGCAGAAGGCCGCGCCGGCGCCGCGGTGATGATGAAGCTGGATGCGCTGCGTCAGCGGCAAGGTCGTCAGTCATGGTGCTTTCATTCGGGAACCGTCGTTAATGGCAAAGGCCGGTGGCCGAGGAATCCTCAGCCACCGGCCTTCAGAATACGTGCTAAACGGCGGCGCTGCTGCTTTCGCCAACCTCGGGGGCGGCAACGGAACCACGGGCGTCCAGGTCGCGCAGCTGGCCCTCGATGTAGGCCTTCAGGCGTGAGCGGTAGTCGCGTTCGAAGCCGCGCAGCTGCTCAACCTTGCGCTCCAGAACGGAACGCTGCTGCTCCAGGGCGCCGAGAATCTTGCGGGACTTCTCCTGCGCGTCGTTGACCAGGCTGCTGGCTTCGATCTGAGCTTCTGCGATGATCTTGTCGCGCTGCTGCTGGCCCTCGGCCACGTGGCGATCGTGCATCTGCTGCGCCATGGCCAGCAGGCCGGCAGCGGACTCGGAGACGTTGCTGCTGGTGACGGCGGGTGCCGGGGCAGGGACCGGTGCGGCCTGCTCGGCTTCCTTCTTCTTCGCAGCCTCGGCAGCCTTGGCCTCGGCTTCGGCCTTCGCGCGCGCTTCGTCCTTCTCGGACTTGGACGGCGCGGGGACCTTCTCAACGACAGGGGCGACGGCGGAGGTGGCAGCCGGCGATCCGGAACCGCCTTCGGCGAGCTTCTTGCGAAGTTCTTCGTTCTCCTGGTTCAGGCGCCGCAGTTCGACGACGATCTCGTCCAGGAAGTCGTCAACTTCATCCTGGTCATAGCCTTCGCGGAACTTGGTCGGCTGAAAGCGCTTGTTGACAACGTCTTCTGGCGTCAAAGCCATCTGGTCACCTCGTTGGTCTAGTTCGTCAGGAGGCCTTCCGGCCGTCAAAACTACGGTACCTAAATATGGTCTGGTTCCTCTAATTCAACACCGTGGCGTCAAATAAAAGGTCTTCCGCGCCCGGGGAACGGATCGGGCCCCGGCGCGGCAAGCTGATATGGAGTTATGCAAATGACTTAGTGATCGCCATGGCGATGCTCAGGCCGATGAACAGCACCAGAAACCCGAGGTCCAGTGAGACGCCGCCCAGCCGCAGCGGCGGGATGAGCCGCCGCAGAACCTTCAGTGGCGGATCGGTCATCGAGTAGACCGCATGAGCCGCCACCAATGCTACCCCGCGGGGACGCCATTCCCGCGCGAACATCTGAACCCAGTCAAAGACCAGGCGGACAATCAAAGCGACGAAAATGAACAGCAGGACGATATAGACGAGCCCGAATAGTATTCCCATGAGCTAACCCATTGTCTCCATGTTCATCGCGGACACTTCCGTGCCCTGGGATTCCTGCCTGATTGTGCTGCTCCCCTATTTCAGCACGGATGCCAGGCAGGTGCGTCCCTGCCTGGCATCCGAAGAGCCGATTTTTAGCTTTGGTTGAAGAAGCTGGCGGTGGCCTCGCTGGCTTTCTTGTCATCTCCGATGACTTCAACGTAAGACGGCGACAGCAGGAAAACCTTGTTCGTCACGCGCTCGATGCTTCCGCGCAGACCGAAGACGAGGCCGGCGGAAAAGTCGACAAGCCGCTTTGCGTCCGCCTCCCCCATGTCCGTCACGTTCATGATGACGGGGATGCCGTCACGGAAGCTTTCGCCGATGAGCTTGGCGTCGTTGTAGGAGCGCGGGTGGATCGTGGTGATCTGCCGAAGCCCGGTGGTCTCTTCGCGGCTCGATGCCGCACGCTTGATGGGTGTCACGGGTGCGCGGTATTCCTCTTCGGCAGCTGGTGGCACTTCACGGGTGACCTCTCGGAGCGGCGCAGGCGCGCGGCGCTCTTCACGGTCATGCTCCATTGGGTTGTCCTCGTCCTTTTGCTGGGTGGAAAGCTCAGACTCGTAGTGTTCATCGCCGTCGGCGAGCCCAAGATAGATCATTGTCTTGCGCAGAGCGCCAGCCATGGTCGACTCCTAATCGTGTCCGTAAGCGGGCCGCCCAAGGGTCAAGACAGCATTGGAATCCCCGCCATTCACTTCCAATACGACAGACGCTACCGCACGGTCGGGCGGGAACCGAGAATATCTGAGCCAATTCGGAGGTGTGTCGCACCGAAACGGACAGCTGCTTCCAGGTCCTGGCTCATGCCGGCCGAAATCCCCGTAGCGCCGGGGAAATCCCGCTGCAGGCCTGTTGATATGCCCAGCAGTTTCTCAAAGGCCCGGTCGGGGTCCGCCCCGAGCGGCGCCACCGCCATGACACCTGCCAGGCGCAGGCCGCCAGCGGCCTCGAGCTGCTCCGCCAGGTGCGTCACCTCGGCGGGCGCCGCCCCGCCACGGTGGGCTCCGGCGTCATCTTCCAGGCTCACCTGGATGAAACAGTCCAGGTCGGCCCGGCCGGTGAGCTCCTGCTGGCCGGCCATGGCCCGCTCCAGGGCGGTTACGAGCTGGGAGCGGTCCACCGAGTGCACGGCAGACGCGTACCGGACCACCGTCTTGGACTTCTTGCTCTGGAGCTGGCCCACGAAATGCCAGGTGAGGTCCAGGGCCTCGAGTTCCTCGGCTTTCGCGGAGGCCTCCTGGTCCCGGTTCTCGCCGAAATCCTTCACGCCGAGCGCTGCCAGCCGGCGGACGTCGTCGGCCGGGTGGAACTTGCTGACCACAATCAGGCGCGGCGGGTTTTCGTGGCGGCCGGCCGCCGTGGCAGCGCGGTCGATGCGCTGCCGGACGGCGTCGAGTCGCTCCTGCAGCTGTACCGTCCGGGCATCCCCGGACGCCGGGCTTTCAGTCATGGGTCCACACCAGTCCGGCGAACCTGCCGGACCGGGAGTCGCGGCGGTGGGAAAACAAGGATTCGTTTTCAAGCGTGCAGGGCCCCCGGTACTCGATGGGAACGCCAAGGGCGTCAAGCTGGCTGGCGGCGCCGCCGGGCAGGTCGAGCGCCGGCGTTCCCCAAGTGGTGGTTGACCAAGCGGAAGGCAGGACGGCGGAGACCTCGTCCCGGAGCTCGGCGGGCACCTCATAGCACTTCCCGCAGACGGAAGGGCCCAACCAGGCCCGGATGTCCGTGGCGCCGGAGGCGCGCATCCGTTCCACCGCAGCCGGAATGACCCCGGAGAACAGGCCAGGGCGCCCGGCATGCACAGCAGCCAGCACGGGGCCGGAAGCCCCTGCACCCACGAGGACCAGCGGAATGCAGTCCGCCACCATCACGGCAAGCGGCTTGCCGAGGGACACCAGGGCGTCCGCAGTCGGCGCCTGCGGAGCACCTGCAGCCGGGTCAGCTTCAAAACCTGGACCCGACTCAGCGACAGCACCGGAATCAGCAACTACACCAGATTCAACAACAAGGGACACTTCGTTGCCGTGGACCTGGTTCATGTACTGGAACCTGCGTGGCGCGACGCCGGCGGCGTGCTCCAACTGGACCCGGCGGCGAAGTACCGCACCGGGGTCGTCACCCACGTGCAGGGCGATATTGCCGGCATTCGTGTCGGTGAACGCCACGGACACGCCAGGCTGCACTTCAGCACGCCACAAAAACAATCGGAACTCCGGCTAGCAGGGTCAGGAAACGGGTCAGCGGCCGGGCGGGGACCCGCCCGGCTGCCTCCTACTTCAGGAAATCGGGAACGTCCAGGTCGTCAGACCGGCTGCCGGTGAGGTCAGGCTCAACCACCGACGGAAGGTCGACGTCGAATCCGGAGTCGGCAGGGACAGCTGCCGGGCGCTGCTGCCCCCAGCTGCTGAGACCTGCACCGACACCGGCGTGCACGGGCTGGACGTGGACCTGCTGGCTGCCCGCGGACGGCTGGCTCTGCGGAGCGGCCGCCGGCACGGCAGGGCGCTGCGGCGCAACCTGCGGCTGCGACTGGTCCATGGACGGCGAGGTGGCTTTGACGTCGTCGAAGCCGGCCGCGATGACGGTGACGCGGGCCTCGTCGCCCAGGGCGTCGTCGATGACAGCACCGAAGATGATGTTGGCCTCGGGGTGGGCAACTTCCTGCACCAGGCGCGCAGCCTCGTTGATCTCGAACAGGCCGAGGTCGGAGCCGCCCTGGATGGACAGCAGGACGCCGTGGGCGCCGTCGATGCTGGCTTCCAGCAGCGGGGAGGCGATGGCAAGTTCGGCGGCCTTGACCGCGCGGTCCTCGCCGCGGGCGGAACCGATGCCCATCAGGGCCGAGCCTGCGCCCTGCATGACGGATTTCACGTCGGCGAAGTCAAGGTTGATCAGGCCGGGCGTGGTGATGAGGTCCGTGATGCCCTGGACACCGGACAGCAGGACCTGGTCAGCGGAGCGGAAGGCGTCCAGGACGGAGACGTTGCGGTCGCTGATGGACAGCAGGCGGTCGTTGGGGATCACGATGAGGGTGTCCACCTCGTCGCGGAGGGCGTCGATGCCCGCCTCGGCGGAGCCGGCACGGCGCCGGCCCTCGAAGGTGAACGGACGCGTGACAACGCCGATGGTCAAGGCGCCAAGGGAGCGCGCAATGCGGGCGACAACCGGCGCGCCGCCGGTTCCGGTGCCACCGCCTTCACCTGCGGTCACGAAGACCATGTCAGCACCGCGGAGGACTTCCTCGATCTCGTCGGCGTGGTCCTCGGCGGCCTGCTTGCCGACCTCCGGGTTGGCCCCGGCACCCAGCCCGCGCGTCAGTTCCCGTCCGACGTCGAGCTTGACGTCGGCATCGCTCATCAGCAGGGCCTGGGCATCGGTGTTAATAGCTATGAATTCGACACCGCGGAGACCCACCTCGATCATGCGGTTGACTGCGTTCACGCCACCGCCGCCGATGCCGACGACCTTGATGACGGCCAAGTAATTCTGCGGAGCTGCCACGTTACGTGTCCCTTGTTAGTGTCCTATTGCGAAATCTGATGGAGTCGAGCTTGAAGCCCTGAACCTTAACGTTCCAGTTGAAGGTTATAGTTATGTCAAGTAACTCACGTCTGTGACGCTATTTCCTATGCTGGCTACATTCAATAACCGCCACCGCGTGTCGTCCTAATCCCTGTGAAATACAGTGGCTCACCGCGTCACCGGGTGTCGCGGCACGCTCACATCGTAGGTATTGACCGGGTTCGCGGGATCGGCCGGCACTTTAAGCAGCGCCTCAAGCACCCGCGCCTTGAGCTCCTTCTCCCCCGAATTGCCCCAGATGACGGTCTGGCCGTCCAGCAGCTTCAGCTCCACCGCGTCCACGGACTTGGCGGAGGCGTTGGAGAGCTTGGCGAGCACATTGGCCGGAAGCGCGCCGAGGACTTCGGCCGTGGCCTGGAACAGGTCCTTGCCGATCGTTCCTGCGCCGCCGTCAATCACCGGCAGCTTCACGGAAGCCGCGTCTGCGGTGGTGCCCAGCCTCACGCCGTCGACGTCCACAAGCATGAATTCGTTGCCGCGCTTCACCAGGGCAACAGGCACGCGTTCCTGGACCTGCACCACGAGCACGGACGGCGGGTGGGCCTGGGTGGTGACGGATTTGATCTGGACGAGCGGCTTCAGCAGCGAGTTGACGTCCTCGTCGCTGACCTGTGGCAGCGGCGTGCCCAGCAGCGGTTTGAGCGCCGCCTGCACCTGGGCAGGTTTGAGGAGCTTGGTGCCGGTGACGCTCACGCTGTGGACAGCCAGCACCGGGGAATAGATGGCAGCAACGATCAGCCCCGCAACGAGGGCAGCAGTGACACACGCCGCAACGATGAGGTTGCGCCTTATGCGCCGGCCCCGCGGCTCGGGAAAGGCCAGCACATTGTCCGGCCCTGTTCTGTCCGGCCGTGTCTTGTCCGATCCTGTTTTGTCCGATCCTGCAGCCCGGGTCGCTGTGGCGCCCGGCTTGGCAGGTCCCCGGCCTTTCAGCCGTGGCCAGGGCGACTTCGCGGGCTTGTCCTGCCCCTTGCCCTTCGGCCTGCTGCCCTGTGCCGTCTCCTGCGCGTTACCCTCCGGGACACCTTTGGAGGCGGTGATCACGGCCGGCTGGCCGCCGTCGGACCGGGTGCCGGTGTTCACCTCGCGGTCGGGCCGGGTGCCGGTGTCCCGCCTGCCACCGTCGGACCGGGTGCCGTCGTCCCGGGCCGCGCCAGTGTCCCGGCCGGCACCACTGTCCCGCGCAGCGGGCTTGGCTGGACGGTAGGTGGGGCGCCGGGTGCTAGCCACCGAGGGACTCCACGATGAGCGGCCCGTAAGCGGTGACGTCCCCGGCGCCCGCAGTGAGGATGATGTCCCCCGGCTGGGCGGCTGCGGCCAGGGCGGCAACAGCCTCCTCGCCCGCCCCGACCAGGCTGCCGCCGGCACCGAGGTGCTCGGTGATGAGGGCGCTGGTTACGCCGGGGATGGGATCCTCGCGGGCCGGGTAGATGTCGAGCACCAGGGCAGTGTCCGCAGCATTGAGCGCGTCGGCGAACTCAGTGGCAAACTCCCGGGTCCGGGAGAACAGGTGCGGCTGGAAAAGGACATGCACCTTGTGGTCGCCTGCCACGGACCGGGCGGCCGCCAGGGCGGCGCGTACCTCCGTGGGGTGGTGGGCGTAGTCGTCGTAGACCCGCACGCCCCGGCCCTCCCCCTTGTATTCGAACCGCCGCGATGCGCCGGAGAAGCCCGCCAGGGCGGACGCGGCGGCCTGGGCGTCCACGCCGAGTTCCAGCGCCACCGCCATGGCGGCGACGGCGTTCAGCGCATTGTGCCGCCCTGGGACCTGCAAGGCCAGCGGGAACCGGCCCCCCGCCGTCGTGATGGCCACCCTGCCGGGGCCGCCGTCGTCGAGCTTGATGTCCGCCGCCTCGGAGGTGCCGTACAGGACAACACGGGTGTTGCCCCGCCCGCGGGTGCGCAGCGCCAGCGCATGCGCACCGGGGTCGTCCGCGCAGGCCACCAGCACGCCGTCGGCGGGCAGCAGTTCCGTGAACCGGTCGAAGGATTCGTACACCGCCTCAGCGGTGCCGTAGTGATCGAGGTGGTCCGGTTCCACATTGGTGACGACGGCGATCTGCGGACGGTAGTTCAGGAACGAACCGTCGGATTCATCCGCCTCGGCCACAAACACCTTGGAGCTGCCGTTTGCCGCGTTGACGCCGAGCGCCGGCACGTTGGCACCGATTGCGAACGACGGGTCCAGGCCTGCGCCCTGCAGCAGGACGGTGATCATGGACGTGGTGGTGGACTTCCCGTGGGTCCCGGCCACCGTCACCACGAGGTCCTCCCCCATGGTGGCTGCAAGGGCTTCGGAGCGGTGCAGCACGGGCAGGCCGGCGGCCCGGGCGGCCTCGAGTTCGGGGTTGTCGGCGCGGATGGCCGATCCGGCCACGACGGTCTGGGCGTCGCCGAGGTTGCCGGCACCGTAACCGACGCAGATCCGGGCGCCCGCCGCGGCGAGCTCCTTCATGACCGGCAGGTCCTTCGCGTCTGAACCGCTGACGGGAATCCCGCGCGCCACCATGATCCTGGCGACGGCGGACATGCCCACGCCCCCGATTCCGATGAAGTGCACGCGGCCCAGTGCTTCCTGGCTGGGTGCTGCATTGGTGGTCATTTGGATACCGCTTCCAGTACGAGGTCGGCCATGAGCTGGTCGGCATTTCGGATGCCGAGGTTCTCCGCATTGGCCGCCATCGCCTCGAGGCGGGAACGGTCGGTCAACAGCGGGATGAGGCTGGTGCGGACCCACTCGGGAGTGAAGTCCCGGTCCGCCACCAGCAGGGCGCCGCCCGCATCCACAAGTCCGCGGGCGTTCAGCGCCTGCTCGCCGTTGCCTATCGGCAGCGGCACGAAGACCGCGGGAACGCCGACGGCGGCGACCTCGCTGACGGTGGCCGCGCCGGAGCGGGCGAGCAGCAGGTCAGCCGCGGCGTACACGGTTTCCATGCCGTCAACGTACTCAAGCTGCCGGTAGCCGTCGGCGCTCAGCGCATTGCCGTCTGAATCCGTCACGGACTTGCCGCGGCCGGTGATGTGGATGGTCTGGACGCCGGCCCTGGACAGCGCTTCAAGTGACGCCGCCACGGTGCGGTTGATGCTCTGTGCCCCCGACGAGCCTCCGGTAACGATGAGCACCGGCCGCTCGGGCTCCAGGTCCAGGCTTTGCAGGGCCCCGCTCCGCGCCGTTGCCCTGACCAGGGCGGACACCTCCCGGCGCATGGGCATGCCCACGTGGCGGGCGTTGCGCAGCGGGGTGCCGGCAAAGGCCACGGCCACGTGCCGGCTCAACCGCGCTCCGACCCGGTTGGCCAGGCCCGGGCGGGTGTTGGCTTCGTGGATGACGATGGGGATCTTCCGCCGCCAGGCAGCGAGGTACATGGGCGTGCAGACGTAGCCGCCCACGCCCACGAGGACGTCCGCGCCGGCGTCGTCGAGGATGCGGCCGGCCTGGCGCACGGCGCCGGCGAGACGGCCCGGAAGGCGGAGCAGGTCTGCGGAGGGCTTCCGCGGGAACGGGACACGGTCGATGGTGGCCAGTTCGAGGCCGGCGGCCGGGACGAGCCTGGTTTCCATGCCGGCGGCTGTTCCGACAGCGAGCAGCCGTGCGCCGGGGCGGGCATCGCGGATGGCGGCGGCGATGGCCAGCAGCGGGTTGATATGGCCTGCTGTTCCGCCGCCGGCGAGGACCACGGACAATGACTCGGTTTTCATCAGGTGCTGGTTTACGCTTTCGTACGGGATTTCTTGCGCCCGGGCAACCGCCACGGGCCGAGCAGTTTGCGGGGCCGGATGTTGGGCGCCATCTGTTCGCGGGCCAGTGACAACACTACGCCGATCGCGCAGAGCGACATCAGCAGCGCCGAGCCGCCGTAGGAGATGAACGGCAGCGGAACGCCGATCACCGGCATCAGGCCGGTGACCACGGCCATGTTGACCGTTCCCTGGCCCAGCAGCCACACCATGATGGTTCCGGCCAGGACCCGGTGGAACAGGTCCTCCTGTGCCACCACCACGCGGTAGATGGCGGCGCCCAGGATGGCGAAGAGGACAAGTACGACGACGGTCCCCACCAGCCCGAGTTCCTCACCGATGATGGCGAAGATAAAGTCGTTGTGGGCCTCGGGGATCCAGCTGTATTTCTGCCGGCTCTGGCCGAGCCCGACGCCGAACCAGCCGCCCGACGCCAGCCCGTAGAGGCCGTTGGTGGACTGGTAGTTGGCGTCGATGCCGTCGCCGCAGCTCTGGCCGGTCCACCACGAGGTGATGCGGCAGACCCGGTTGGAGCTGGTCATGGCCATGAACGCGATGACGGCGCCGAGGCCCACGGCCGCGAAACCGAACAGGTACAGGCGCACGCCGGCGAAGAACAGGGCCGCGGCCGTGATAAGCATGATGATCATGCCGGTGCCGAGGTCGTTGCCGATCAGGACCAGTCCGATGATCCCCCCGGCTATGGGTACCACCGGGACCACGGCGTGTCCCCACTGGTGCAGCAGGGACGCCTTCTTGGCCAGCACGGTGGCCATCCACAGGGCCAGGGCAAGCTTGGCTGCCTCGGAGGGCTGCAGGGTGAAGACCCCGCCGATGTCGATCCAGTTCTTGTTGCCGTTGACGCTGGTGCCGATGACCAGCACGAGCCCCAGCAGGGCGTAGGCGATGATGATGCCGGGCCATGCGAGCCGCTTTAGCCACACCACGTTGATCCGCGAAAGCATGAACATGCAGAAGGTGCCGATACCGGCGAACAGCCCCTGTTTGAGGGCTGCGGTGTAGGGCGACTCGCCCGCAGCAATGGCCTCCACGCTGGACGCCGAGAGCACCATCATGATCCCGATGGCCGTTAGGGCCAGCGTGGTGCCCAGGATGAGGTAGTAGGTGGAGCCGTTGCGCGACTTGCCGTTTCCCTCGAGGGCGGACCAGAAGCGCCGGTACCACCGGAGCAGCCGGCCGCCCGTGGAAATCCTGGCTGCGGGAGTGGTCGATGCAGCACCCGGTCCGGCCTTCTCCCCCGCCCGCTGCCGGGCGGCCGCGGGACGTGTGGGTGTGCTGACCATTCTTACTCCTTGCCGGTCCGGGCCTCCCCTTCCACAAGCTCGCGGACCGCTGCAATGAAGGCGTCGCCACGATGAGCGTAGGAAGAGAACTGATCCATGGATGCAGCAGCCGGGGCCATCAGCACAGTGTCACCGGAGGCGGCGAGCTGTGCCGCCGATGCGACGGCCCGTGCCATCACTGCCTCCCCGGTTTCGGCTGAATCCGGTGCGGCGTCATGTCCGGTTCCGGCTGACTGCACAATTTCAGTGTGGCCTGCCGCCTGCCGGATGACGGGGACATCCGGTGCGTGTCGCTGCAGGGACTCCTCCAGCGATGCCGTGTCCTTGCCGATCAGTACCACGGCCTTCAGGCGGCGCGCGTGGTCACGGACCAGGTCATCGTAACTGACGCCCTTGGACAGTCCGCCGGCAATCCACACCACCGGGTCGAAGGCAGCCAGAGAGGCGGAGGCGGCGTGCGGGTTGGTTGCCTTGGAGTCGTTGATCCAGAGGACGCCGTTCTGCTTGGCGACCGGCTGGATGCGGTGGCTTCCGGGAATGTAGGCCTGCAGTCCCTCGCGCACGTGCTCCGGGCCGACACCGTAGGCCCGTACCAGGCCTGCGGCGGCCAGGGCGTTGGCCACCATGTGGCGGGGTGCCACCGGGCCCAGGTCCGCCATGGAAGCCAGTTCGACGGCGCTGTCCTTCCGTTCGGCGATGAAGGCCCGGTCCACGAGAAGGCCCTCCACAACGCCGAGCATACTGATGGCAGGCGTGAGGGTGGTGAAGGCCACCGCGCGGCAGCCTTCCACCACGTCCGCGTCCTCCACCATGCGTTCGGTTTCGATCTGCTCGTCGTTGTAGATGCAGGCCTTTTGCGTGTTTGCGTAGATCTTGGCCTTGTCGGCAAGGTAGGACTCGTAGGAGCCGTGCCAGTCAACGTGATCTTCGGCGACGTTGAGGCACACGCTGGCGACTGCCGAAACGGAATCGGACCAGTGCAGCTGGAAGCTGGACAGTTCCACCGCGAAGACGTCGTACTCCACCGGGTCACGCAGGGCATCGAGGATGGGCGTGCCGACGTTGCCCACCGCGATCGCCTTCAGACCTGCGGCACGCAGCATGGACTCGGTCAGGCCGACCGTCGTCGTTTTGCCGTTCGTACCGGTGATGGTGAGCCAGTCAGCTGTTTTCCGTCCTTCGCGGACGCGCAGGCGCCAGGCGAGTTCGACGTCGCCCCAGACCGGGATATGGGCGCGGGCGGCAGCAGCTAGCAAAGCCTGGTCCGGGCGCCAGCCAGGAGAGGTGACCACGAGCTCCGGTTTCTGGCCGTCGATCTTCGGCAGCTTGTGGACGGCGTCCTCCCCCAGGAGGACGTCGGCCGCACCCACGATCCGCAGCGTGTCCGCCTTGGCCTGGGCCGTTTCCGTAGTGGCGCCGTCAACCACCACTACGCGGGCACCGAGTTCGATCAGCGTGTCCGCGGCCGCGAAGCCCGAGACGCCGATTCCGGTGACCACGACGCGCAGCCCGGCCCAGTCGGAGTCCCAGCTGACCAGGTCCTTGAGCCTGGCCGGACCTGTTGCTGCGGTGCCTGGTGCTTCGGTGTGGGATGCGGAGCCGTTCACAGCAGGACCACCCATTCTGCGTAGAAGATGCCAAGACCCGCGGCGACGAACAGGCCGGCGAGGATCCAGAACCGGACCACCACGGTGACTTCCGCCCAGCCCTTGAGTTCGAAGTGGTGCTGCAGCGGCGCCATCTTGAAGAAGCGCTTGCCCTTGGTCACCTTGAAGTAGCCCACCTGGATGATGACGGAGAGCGTGATGAGGACGAACAGGCCGCCGATGAAGGCCAGCAGCAGTTCGGTGCGGGAGAGGATGGCGAACCCTGCGATGGCGCCGCCGATCGCGAGGGAACCGGTGTCACCCATGAAGATCTTGGCCGGTGACGTGTTCCACCACAGGAAGCCCACCAGCGCGGCGCTCATGATGGCCGCAAGGAGCGCCAGGTCCAGGGGATCCCGGACGGAATAGCAGCCGCTGCCGGCCTGGCGGGGAGAGCCGCAGGCCTGGTTGCTCTGCCAGATGCCCATCAGCGTGTAAGCGCCAAACACCATCACCGCAGCACCGGCGGCCAGGCCGTCAAGGCCGTCGGTGAGGTTGACGCCGTTCGTCGCCGCCGTGACGATCAGGTTCGACCACAGCACAAAGAGGATCGCACCCAGTACCGTGCCGCCGAATGCCAGGTCCAGCCACGGGATGTCACGGACCAGCGAGATTTTGGTGGACGCCGGCGTCAGGCCGTCGGCGTCCGGGAAGTAGAGGGCCATGACGGCGAAGATGATGCCGACGGCCGCCTGGAGGATGAGCTTGGCCTTGGCGTTCAAGCCCAGGCTGCGCTGCCGGGAAATCTTGATGAAGTCGTCGAGGAAGCCCACCAGACCCATCCCCACCATCAGGAACAGCAGGAGCAGCGCCGATGCGGACGGCCCGGCCGAACGCGGGTTCATGAGCCACATGATCAGGTGGGTCAGTCCATAGCTCAGCAGGACCGCGCCCACCACCACGGTGCCACCCATGGTGGGCGTGCCGCGTTTGGTGTGATGCGACGTCGGTCCGTCGTCGCGGATGAACTGGCCATAGCTCTTGCGGACCAACAGGCGGATGAACAGCGGTGTGCCCACCAGTGCCAGCAGCAGGGCCAGGCCAGCGCCGATCAGAAGTGCAATCACAGCAGCTCGCTCCCTTCATTGGCTGTGGGGGTGGCATGTGGGGGTAATGCTATCCGATCGCCCAAATGGCGCAGTCCCACGCTGTTCGAGGATTTGAAGAGCACGAGGTCGCCGGGCTCGAGCTGCTCCTGGAGCAGTTCGTACGCTTCGTCGACGGTCTCAGCGAAGACGCATTCATCCCCCCACGAGCCTTCCTGCACGGCGGAAACGTACAGCGAACGCGCTTCGCGGCCCACCACCAGGAGGCGGGAGATGTTCAGCCGCACCACCTGCGTTCCGACGGCGGTGTGCTCGCGGATGGAATCGTCACCCAGTTCCAGCATGGCGCCGAGCACGGCCCAGGTACGGCGGCCGCGGCCGAGGTCCGCGAGCGTGCGCAAGGCAGCCCGCATGGATTCCGGGTTGGCGTTGTACGCGTCGTTGATGACCGTGACGCCGTCGGGCCGTTCGGTCCGCTCCATGCGCCAGCGGCTGGCCGCGGACTGGGAGCTCAGTGATGCGCTGATCCGGTCTGCCGGTACGCCGGCCGCATGCGCGGCCGCTGCGGCGGCGAGGAGGTTCGCCACGTGGTGTTCGCCGATGAGTTTGCTGGTGACCCTGACCGTGGGCTCCCCCGGCACTTCGAGGTCGAACTCCGGGTTGCCCGAGGCGTTGGTGTCCAGGTTGGCGGCCCGGACGGCAGGAGCGTCGGGCTCGGCGTCCCGGGAGGAGAAGCCCAGAACAGTCGCCTGGGTCCGCGCGGCCATTGGAGCAACGCGAAAATCGTCGAGGTTCAGTACGGCGGTGCCGTCGACGGGCAGCGCCTCGGCGAGTTCGCCCTTGGCGGCCGCGATGTTCTCCACGCCGCCGAATTCCCCGGCGTGGGCTGTTCCCACGCCGAGCACCACGCCGATCTCGGGCCGGACCATCTCGGCCAGGTAGCGGATGTGTCCTATGCCGGTGGCGCCCATCTCGATGACCAGGTACCGGGTGTCAAACCCCGCCTGGAAGACGGTGAGGGGCACGCCGACCTCGCCGTTGTAGGAACCCTGGGGTGCTACGGTCGGCGCTTCAGCCGACAGGATGCCGGCGAGGAGGTCCTTGGTGGTGGTCTTGCCGGCGGAACCAGTGATGCCGATGACCGTCAGGTGCTCGCCGGCGGCCTCGCGGTGGTGCCGGATCCGCCGGACAGCCTCTGCCGCAAGGGCGCCCATGGCCAGCACCGCATCCTCGACCACGATCGACGGATAGTTCCGGCCGGCGTCGTCCTTGATCTCGCGTTCGGTGAGGGCCAGCAACGCGCCCCGGTCAAACGCCGCGCCCACGAAGCTGTGCCCGTCTGCGCTCTCGCCCGGTTTGGCGACATAGAGGGAGCCGGCAACGGCCTCCCGCGAGTCGGTGACCACGGATGCCGGGGTGACGCCGGGGTCGGCAAGCAGCCGGCCGTTGGTGATTTCGGCGATTTCCGCCGCAGTTAGTTCAATCATGTCGGTCTAGGACTCTATCCCGTCGTCTTGGAGAACGGTGAATCCTCGTGCCGTCAAGGCGTTCCGTAGTTCCACCCTGTCGTCGAGGGCAAGGTTCACTCCCTTGACCTCCTGCCACACTTCGTGCCCGCGCCCTGCAATGAGGATGGTGTCCTCCGGTGCCGCCAGGTTGACGGCCTCCCGGATGGCAGCTTCCCGCGGAAAAACCTCCATGATTTTGCAGTCGAGCTGCTCGGATTCCTTGGCGTCCGTGGCACCTACCAGCACCTCGGCGCGGATCGCGGCGGCGTCCTCGTCGTGGGGGTCGTCATCGCTGACGATCACGACGTCGGCCAGCCGCGCGGCGGTGGCGCCCATGGACGGGCGTTTGCCCTGGTCGCGCTGGCCCGTGGCGCCGAAGACCACGATCACCTTGGACGCGGGTTCCGGGGACCGGACGGCCTCCAGGGCGCGTGCCAGTGCATCGGTGTTGTGCGCGAAGTCGACGACGGCGGCCGGCCGGGTGGAGACGAGCTGCATGCGGCCCGGCACTGCCACCGTGAACGGATCTTTGGCATCGAGTGCTGCCTGCACGTCGGCGGGGTCTGCGCCGCCGGCCAGCACCATGGTCACGGCCAGTGCCGCGTTGGAGACATTGAAGGCCCCGGGCAGCCCGGTGTGCACACGCAGTTCCGTGCCGTTCCGGCCGCGGAGGGTAAATTCCGTGCCGAGGCCGCGGGGCTTGGGGTCGGTGACCGTCCAGTCGGCCCCTGCAGGTTGGGCCGCTGCCGAATTGGACACCGGGTCCGCTTCCGGCCCGCTGCCGGGCTGCAGGGTTCCCAGTGTGGTGACCGGAAGCCCAGTCTCGGCGGCAAGCCGCCGTCCCCACTCGTCGTCGACCGTCACGACGGCGGCCCGGGCTCGTTCGGCGGTGAACAGCTCCGCCTTGGTCCGGTAGTACTCCTCCATGGTGCCGTGCAGGTCCAGGTGGTCCTGGGTGAGGTTGGTGAACCCGACGACGTCGAAGACCACGCCGTCCACCCGGCGGAAGGACACCGCGTGTGAGGAGACTTCCATGGATGCGGCGTCCAGGCCGCGTTCCCGCATGAGGGCAAGGAGGGCGTGGACATCGGTGGATTCCGGCGTGGTCAGGAGGCTGGGAATCGGGTCCCCGCCGGCCAGGATTTCGATGGTGCCGATGAGTCCGGTCTTCTTGCCCAGCGCCTGCAGCAGGGCGTTGATGAAGTACGTGGTGGTGGTTTTTCCGTTCGTGCCCGTCACGCCGAACATCGAGGGGCCCGGGAGGTCAGCGTCCTGGCTCCGGTAGATCAGCCTGGACAGCCGGCCCACCACGCTGCGGGGCTCTGCCACCACCAGCACGGGCACGGCGATGTCCGACCCCAGGGCAAGAAGTTTTCCGCCGGCGTCATCCGTCAGCACCGCCACCGCACCGGACGCGATCGCCGTCGCCGCGAAGTCCGCGCCGTGCCGCGACGCCCCCGGCAGGGCAACGTACAGGTCCCCGCGTTCCACGGACCGGGAGTCGAGCGAGATGCCGGTGACCTGGATTGACTCGGAGGCCCCGGGCACGGTGACGCCCACTGACTGGCCGATGACACCCAGTTCGACGGCTGCGATGGCGGTGGGCCGGAAGCCGCTGCTGGATGCCTGCCCCTCCGGGGCGTCGGCAGTGCCGGGGTCATGGTGCTGTGACAACTGAATCTCCGTTGGTGCTAGTGGACCAACGGACACGACAGAACTGTTTGTTCAGGTGTACCGCGGTCTTTCTTGGCGGGCGTTACTTGGCGTACTGCGGCAGCCTGACGGGCGTGCCCTTGGACGGCGGAACGTTGTACGTCCGCAGTGCCTGGCTCATGACCGAGCGGAACACGGGCCCGTTGGTGATCCCGTAAATGGACCCCTTGGGACGCTGCAGGACCACCTCCACAATAAACCGCGGATCGTCCATCGGCGCCATCCCCACCATTGAGGCGGTGTACCCGCAGAAGCCTGCGGTCCCGTCGTCGCAGGGCGACTGTGAGGTACCGGTCTTGGCGCCCACCCGGTAGCCGTCGATGGCGGCCTCCTTGATCTGGCCCTCCGTAACGGCGCTTTCGAGGATGTCCCTCACCTGCTGCGCCGTCCCCTCCGAGACCACCCTGCGGGACGGCTTGGCCGCCACCTTTTCCTCGGTTCCGTCCGGGCTGATGTAGCTGTCGATGAGCCGCGGCTGCAGCATCACCCCGTCGTTGGCGATGGACTGGTAGGCGCGGACTGTCTGGAGTGTCGACTGCGAGACACCCTGACCGAACAGCACCGTGTACTGCTGGCGCCCGTCCCACTGGTCGGCGGGGGTCAGGATGCCCTTCGCCTCCGCCGGCAAGCCGATCTCCGGCGCCTCTCCGATGCCGAATTTCTGCAGCCAGTCGTGGCGCTGGTCCTTGGTGAGGCGCTGGCCCGCCATCACGGTGCCCGTGTTCATCGACCAGCCCAGAATGCCCGCCAGGGTCCGCTTCTCAGTCCCGTGCGAAAAGGAATCATCGAACTGCTGGCCGTCGACCACCAGGGACGGCGGGATCACGAAGGTGTCCAGCGGCTTGGCCTTGCCTTCTTCGATGACCGCAGCGGCGGTAATCATCTTTTCCACCGACCCGGGCTCGTACGCAGCGGTGACGGAACGGACGCCGCGGTCCTCGGCCGCCACCTTGCCGGGGTCGTTGGGGTCTGGGGTGTTGGTGTCGGCCATGGCGATGATGTTGCCCGTCTTCACGTCCGAGACGATGATGACCCCCCACTCGGCGCTGAGCTTGTCCGCCTGGGTCTGGATGGCCTGCTGGGCGAAGTACTGGAGGTCGGAGTTCAAGGTGAGCTTGACGTCCTTGCCGTCCTGCGCGGGCGTCAGTTCGTCGATGCCCACGGGAATGCGGAGGCCGTCGGCGCCGATTTCGAACACACGTTTCCCGGGAGTGCCCCGCAGTATCTCGTCCTGGGTCTGTTCGAGGCCGGCCTGGCCGGTGGTTCCGTTCTCCAGGAATCCCACAATGCCGCCGGCCACCGAACCGTTCGGGTAGACGCGCTTGCTGGTGCCCTCGGAGAAAATACCCGGGATCTGCAGTTCCGACACCCGGTTTTCGACATCGGGCCGGAGGTCCTTGGCCACGATGTAGTACGTCCTGGTTCCGGTGACGGATTTTCGCACGTCCTCGGTATCCATGCCCAGGACGGCGGCAAGCTCGGCGATCCCCTGGTCACGGGTCACGGTGACGAGTTCGTCCTTGCCGTTCACCTTTTCAAGCCGCTTGAAGGATTCGGTCTTGGTATTTACAGACTGGTCAACAGTGATGTTGTAGCGGATGACGCTGTTGGCCAGCACAGTGCCGTTCGCGTCCAGGATGCTGCCGCGTTCGGCCGGGAGCACGGTGGGGCGCAGCCGGTTGTCCAGCGCAGCTTCGGCCATGCCGCCGACGTCCAGCCCCTGCACCAGGAACAGCTTCCCGCCGACCACCACCAACAGCGCAAGCATGATGCTGAGTCCAAGGCGGAGCCTCTTCGTGGCGTTGGCGGCCTTCGTCTTGCTTGCCTTGCTCTTGCCTTGCGCCACGTTCATCCCCTACTGCTTGCCATGCGGGCTACCAGCCGCCTGTTCCTGCCCTACTGCCCCGGTGTCCTTTGCTCCGGCGCCGGAATGGTGCCGCCGTTCAGGGCGGCCGGCTTTGCGGCAGCGGCCGGCTCGGCCGGCTTCGCAGGCGCCGGGGTCTCCGGCTGGGCAGCTGCCGTTTCACCGGCAGCGGGCGCCCTGCTTGCAAGCGGCTCGCCCGAGCTGGCGGGCGGAACCACATTCAGCTGACCCGGGACGGCAGGGGCAGCGATCACCGCTCCAGCCGAGTCTCCCTTAACCGCCGGCTTGGCATCCCCGCTCACCGTCAGCGTGGAAAGATCGATCTGCCCCTTGCCGGTGGAAGCCACCATTCCCAATTCTGCGGCCTTGGCAGCCAGATTCTGGGGAGCCTCGAAGTTTTGCACCTGCTGTGTCAGGTCCTGGTTCTGCTTGGTGAGCGACGTCTGTTCGGCACGGAGCTTGACCAGCTGGTACTGGGCCGTGGACACAGAGATGTTGAGCACCAGCACCGCGATCAGCGCAGCCGCCAGCATGCCGAAGCAGAGGACAACGAAGGGCGCACGGCGCTTCCGCGGTGCGGACCGGACCAAGGACAGCGGGGTACGGGCCTTGCGGGTCGAACCCGGAAGTCCGGCCTCTACATCCTGGACGCTCGGGCCGGACGGAAGGGCGAGGTTCTTGGCAGCTGCTGCGCTCATGTTGCTCTCCTGGCTCTGATGCGTTCCACTGCGCGCAGCCGGGCTGATGCTGCACGCGAATTCTCTGCGATCTCGACGGCGGTTGGCACCTCGGTGCCTTTGGTCAGGGTTTTGAGTTCGGCCTTGTGTTCTTCAAGCTCCACCGGGAACCCGAGCGGAGCCGACGATTTGGAGCGGGCCTGGAAGACGCCCTTGACGATCTTGTCCTCCAGGGAGTGGTAGGACATCACGACGATCCGGCCGCCAAGCGCGATGGCATCCACCGCTGCCGGAACCGCACGCTCAAGGACTTCGAGTTCCTCGTTGACTTCGATGCGCAGCGCCTGGAACGTGCGTTTGGCCGGGTGTCCGCCGGACTTGGCCGCGGCAGCCGGAACCACCGCCCGGATCTGTTCGACGAGTTCCCCTGTGGTGGTGAACGGCTTCACTGCCCGGGCATTGACGATCCTGTTGGCGATGCGCCCTGCAAACTTTTCCTCACCCCACTTGCGGATGATCCTGACCAGTTCCTCTTCGCTGTACGTGTTCACGACGTCCGCCGCAGTCTGGCCTCGGCTGGTGTCCATCCGCATGTCCAGGGGTGCGTCAAAGGAGTACGCGAAACCGCGTTCGCGCTCGTCGAGCTGAAGGGACGAGACCCCGAGGTCCATCAGGATGCCGTGGGCCTCGGGAATGCCGAGGTCCTCAAGCACCTCGGCAATTTCGTCGTACACAGCATGGACCAGGTCCGTGCGGGCTGCGAAGGGCTTGAGCCGCTCGCCTGCCAGTGCCAGTGCTTCCTCGTCACGGTCGATGCCCACGAGGTGCAGGTCTGGAAAGCGCTGGAGCATGGCTTCGGAGTGCCCGCCCATGCCCAGCGTGGCGTCGATGGCCACCGGCGTCTCACCGCGCAGGCGTGCCGCCTCGAATCCGGGCGCCAAAAGATTGATGCACCGGTCCTTGAGGACCGGCACATGGCGTTCGGACGTAGGCTTCGGCTGGTCAGGTTCTGTCACGCCTTCGTCCCTTCTTGAGCGCCTCTGGTGGTTTCTTGGGCCAGATCCCCATCCGCGCCTATCCCCTTGACTGCCTGGCTCCGGGGAAGTGAGCCAGGAAGTCGACGAGGATGGGCGGCTGGAGATCTCGTCCAAGAAACAGGTTCGGGCCGGCCTACAGGATGCCGGCGATGGGGTTGTCGGTTTCAGAGAAGGAGGTTTCCTTCTCCGCCAGGTACGTATTCCAGGCTTGGGCGTCCCAGATTTCGGCCCGGGTGCCGGCCCCAATAACGGCCAGCTCCCTGCCGAGCCCTGCGTACTCCCGGAGCGCGGGAGGTATGGTCACGCGCCCCTGCTTGTCAGGTACCTCGTCCGAGGCTCCAGAGAGAAAAACCCGGATGTAGTCACGAGCCTGCTTATTGGAGATCGGAGCCTCCCGGATCTGCTCGTGTACCCTCGCGAATTCCTGCTCGCTGAAGACGTAGATGCAGCGCTCCTGGCCTCGCGTGAGAACAAGTCCGCCGGCAAGCTCCTCACGGAACTTGGCGGGAAGAATGATCCTGCCCTTTTCGTCAAGACGCGGCGAGTGTGTCCCAAGGAACACGTCCCACCGCCCGTCTGCCGTCAGAAGCCGAACAACCCCCGCGCTGCCACTACCCTCTTACGCGCTCCACTTTACTCCACTTCTCCCCACAGTCAACGCGGCGCGGGCATTTCTCTGCAGCTTGGACAAACAGTTTTCCGCGAAATTGCGGGGATTTTGGGCGGGGGTGGAAAGTGGAGGGAAACTGCGCCGGTCCGCCCAGGGCAGCAGACGTGTCATCACGCTCCGGGATGCCGGTCCGGCACCGTTCCGCGGATTAAAGCGGAATGACCCGCCGCGGCGGGTCATTCCTGGCTATTGGCGCCCACCCGGCATTCCCCGGTGGTGCGATGTGGAGGGTGGTACGAAATGGAGGTGGTGGGAAGTGGAGCGGCGGGCTCAGGACTCCCCGCGCCGCCTTTCGTCCCATCGCTCTTCGAGGCTGTTCATGAAGGAACTCTTGCTCTTCGATTTACGGCCATGCCCGCCAGCCTTTGCTTTGCCGGCCGCAACGCTGCGCATCGTGGCAAAGTAAACTCCGGCACCCATGACGACGAACCCGAGGACCCCGACGAATATGTTCTGGAGAGAGACACCCACCAGGAGGAGCAGCACCCCGGCCAGTGTGGCCAGTACGCCAATCACGATGTGCCGGGTGGACCAGCTGCGGCCGGGATCCGAGCCCATGGAATTGGCAAACTTGGGATCGTCCTCATGCAGTTGCCTCTCGAGTTGCTCGAGCAGCTTCTGTTCGTGCTCCGAGAGCGGCATCACGACCTCCTTAAGTAGGCCAACGTCCAGACAGGTCGGAACCGGTTGTTCCTGCCTCGTCAACGACCGGCATGCCATCCAGGTTCCCGGCCTGCCAACCTCGGCAGATCCAGGGATTCAAGCATACTGACGCGGCGGGTCAGGTGATCCACACATGTCCAGACGTTCGAAATCTTTGTATCTATAAGGATAGTTTGTTGGAGGCTGTTCTGAAAGACGCTGTTCACGGGCGGCAACACTGCCTGGGCCCTGAACTGACACGGATCTGGGGCCATGAACGCGGTTTCGCGCGCCGGCGGATGTCGCGGGAATCACCCCAGCCAGAAACACATCAGGACTTGCTGCTTCCCGGCTCAAGCAGACGGGCCGGAAGCACGGACTTGCTGCCGAATTTCTCCGCGACCTTGTCCAACGCCTGTTCGGCGGCCCGCCAGTTGTCATCGCGCCTGTCCAGGCTCAGCTGAAGGGATGTCTGGGCGGCCGGCTCCAGCTGCTCCGCACGGACGCCCACCAGCCGGACCGTCAGGGGCCGGCTGCCCAGTGATTCCAGCAGTTGGATCGCCACGGCGTAGATGAGCTGTGCGCTGTCCAGGGGCGTGTGGACGGTGCGGCTTCGGGTCACGGTGGAGAAATCGGCGTACCGCAGCTTCAGCGCCACCGTTCGGGCCACCAGCCCGGAGGCGCGGAGCCGCTCGGCAGTGCGGTGGGACAGCCGCAGCAGTTCCCTGTGCAGCAAGGCATCGTCCGCCGTGTCCGCGGCAAACGTCTCTTCCGCGCCG
This sequence comes from Arthrobacter sp. CMU6, assembly GCF_059090205.1. Classification (NCBI taxonomy): domain Bacteria; kingdom Bacillati; phylum Actinomycetota; class Actinomycetes; order Micrococcales; family Micrococcaceae; genus Arthrobacter; species Arthrobacter sp. CMU6. Next base: position 70,553 of record NZ_JBNHFL010000018.1, on the reverse strand, counting down.
ATGCTTTTCTCAACCCGCACCGGGGTAACCTTCCGGCTGTCGATACCCCAGGAGAGCTGATGGACGTGCTCACCGGTGGCACCCAGCACCTTTTTGAGCGAGGAGACCGGCGTCGCGGCGACGTCCGCCACGGTACGGATTCCCATGCGGGCCAGAACCTCAGCCGTCTTTCCCCCGACCCCCCAGAGGGCATTGACCGGAAGGCTGTGAAGATACGGGACAGTCTGCTCCGGCCGTATGAGCAGCAGGCCGTCCGGCTTGCACCGGGTTGAGGCGATCTTAGCCACGAACTTGCTGGCGGCGATCCCCACGGACGCCGTGATGCCGAGCTCTCCGGCGACCCTGCGCCGGATCAGCTGCCCGATTTCAGACGGCGGACCGAGCCTGCGGATCGCGCCTCCGACGTCCAGGAATGCCTCGTCGACACTGAGCGGCTCAACGAGCTCCGTGATGGACTCGAATATGGCCATCAGCTGACCGGACACTTCGTAGTACAGCTTATGCCTGGGCTCGATGATGGTGGCCTGCGGACACAGCCGGTGTGCCACAGCCATGGGCATCGCGGATTTCACGCCGAATTTGCGTGCCTCGTACGACGCCGACAGCACAACGGAACGCTCCGCCGGAAAGCCCACGATGACCGGCCGGCCGCGCAGGTCGGGGCGGGCGCGCAGTTCAACCGAGACAAAAAACGCGTCCATATCGACGTGCATGATGCTCGCCCGCCGAAGGTTCAGCAGCCGCGCTTCCGCCTGCTCTCTGTCTTCGTCCGGACCCACGTCTGCAATCCTATGCCCTGCACCTGACTAAACTGGAGGCTGAATCCGGCATCAACACCCAGGAGGACCGCACCTGTGAAGGTCATTGGAACGCTCATGCCTGCCCGCCTTGGGCTGCTCGCCGCGGGTGCAGCCGTAGTGGCGGCGGCGTCAGCGTGCACGGCACAGGCACCCGGTTCCGCAACGCCCGCGGCAACGGCACCGGCCACCTCGTCAGCGGTGGCGGCTGCCACCGCGTCAGTGGCCGCAACCGCCAGCCCGAGTGCATCACCTGGCACGTCGGCCACCGTGGGAGCGCTGGTCGCAGGCTTCCCGTCAAAGCTCCTTCCCGTGATGCCCGGGACCAAGGTGGTGGCCAGCAGCTTCGACAAGTCCACGTCCCCGGCCACCGCCGCCCTGGTGGGCTCAACCGCCGCCAAGCCGGCCGCCGTCGTCGCCTATTACACCAAAGCGCTGGAAGCGCAGGGCTTCAAGGCCGTTCCCGGCAGCACGGTGGGCAGCGTGGCGTCCAAGGACTTCGTGCGGGCGGGCAACGAGACGGTTAACATCGCCGTCCCCGCAACCGGCGGAGTTTCCACCTTCACGATCGGTGCCAACGTGGCGCCCGAGTCCGTCAAGTGATGCTGGCCGAGCAGCTTCGCGTGGAGCAGGCGGACTTCGTGGCCGCCGTAGCGGGAAAGCTCACAGACTTTTTGACCACCCGGCAGTCGATCATGACGGCCATCTCGCCGGACATCGAGCCCATCATGGGGTCCATCTCCAACCTGGTCACCGGCGGAAAGCGGCTGCGTGCCCTCATGTGCTACTGGGGGTGGCGCGGAGCCGGCGGCCCCGCCTCGGCAGAGGACATCGTCACAGCAGGCGCCGCACTTGAGCTGTTCCAGGCGGCAGCCCTGATCCACGACGACATCATCGACAGGTCGGACACGCGCCGCGGCGGACCCAGCGTCCACCGCCGGTTCAGCCAGCTCCACGAGTCCCAGGGCTGGGCCCTCGACAGCGAACGCTTCGGCCACGCCGCTGCCATTCTGGCCGGCGACCTCTGCCTGTCGTTCAGCGAGGAGGCCTTCACCGACATCGGCGAGACGGCAGCCTCAGGAAGCAGGGCCAGGCTGATCTTCAACCTGATGCGTTCGGAGGTCATGGCCGGCCAGTACCTGGACATCCTCGAGGAGGTGGCCGGGCCGGTCCGGGACCGCGCCGGGGCCGTCAGCCGCGCCCAGTCGATCATCCGGTTCAAGTCGGCCAAGTACTCGACGGAGCATCCGCTCGCCCTGGGCGGTGCGCTCGGCGGGGCCTCGGACGAACTGCTCCGGGGCTACTCCGCCTTCGCCCTCCCCCTGGGCGAAGCCTTCCAGCTTCGTGACGACGTCCTGGGCGTTTTCGGGGACCCTGTCACCACCGGCAAACCCGCGGGAGACGACCTCCGGGAAGGTAAGCGGACCGTCCTCGTGGCCTTCGCCCTGGACCTGGCCACGCCCGAGGAGTCCGCGTTCATCGACTCAAAGCTTGGAAGCCCCGAACTGAGCGAGGACGACGTGGCCGAGATCCGCCGGATCATCGCGGACTGCGGGGCGCTGCAGGCCACCGAAGTGCTCATCGAGGAATTCGGCGCTGCGGCATACGCGGCACTGGAGCTCCTGCCGCTGGAAGACCTCCCCAAGACCGCGCTGCGGCGGCTGGCTGAGGCGACAGTGAGCCGGGCCGCCTAGTCGGCCGGCCCGGCCCGTTTACGGGGCCGGGTTCGTCCCTATGCCCCTTTTCACCAGGCTGGGTCTTATCACCAAGCTGGGTCTTATCACCAGGCCAGGGACTGCGCCCGACGCCGGATTTCGGTCTTGCGGCCTTCACGGAGGGCATCGATTGGTCGCCCGCGCAGTGATTCGTCAGGGGTAAACAGCCAGCCGATCAGCTCTTCGTCGGAGTAGCCGGCATCTGACAGCACCACGATCGTGCCCTTGAGGCTGTCCACGACGTGGCCGTCCTGGAGGAAAGCCGCGGGCACCGAGCGGATCCGCCGCTCCCCCACCCGCAGGGCCGCCAGCGCGCGCTCGTCAAGGAGGCCGTGGACTTTGGTAATGGACACATCCAGCAACTGGGCAACATCGGGCAGTGGCAGCCAGTCGCCTACAAGGGTTTCTACAGTACTCACGGGTCAAGGTTGCCATGGCGGGCGGCTGCAAGCCTAGTCGAACCAGCGCACGTGTGCGCCCGCTCCATTTTCGCGCGCGACACTCCCAGCCGGGCAGACTTTCCGGCTCAAAGCTAATTCTTGTGCTAACCGAGAAATCGTGAGAGATTCACATAGATAACATTCGCAACACGATTAACATCAGTAACATTGGTATCACGCACTTGGCATGACCGACAGCATTCGCCGCTGAGAAGAGGATCTTTCCCATGACGACGACCCGCTCCACCAAGCAGTCAACCCGGCCGGGGCTGCCCCTGATCGCGGCCACGACCGCCACGCTTCCCGCCGTCATGCTTTCCTCCCTTGCGGTCGCTGAGCCCGCAGCGGCCGACGCCCGGCCCCAAACGGTGCCCGCGACGCTTGCCGCCGCCATCGAGGCCCAGGCAGCAGCGGTCAAGGCGGGCATCATCCCCGCAGCCTCCGTGCCGGCAGCGCTCCCTTCGGGCCTTCAGCCCGCCCGCGTCACCCCAACTGCCCACACGGTGGTCCGCGGCGACACGGTCAGCGGCATCGCCGGCCGGTACAGGCTGAGCACCACCGCCGTGCTGAAGCTCAACAACCTGAAGTCGAACTCCGTGATCTACCCGGGGCAGCGGATCAAGCTGAAGGCTGCTGCGGCTCCGGCGGCCCGGACTGCGGCAGCACCTGCCACCACCGCTGCCAGGACATACACGGTCAAGTCAGGCGACACACTGGGCGGCATTGCCGGGCGGCACGGCGTCAGGCTCTCCCAGGTGCTCAGCTGGAACGGGCTCAAGGTGACCTCAATCATCTATCCCGGCCAGAAGATCCGCCTCGGTGCCGGCACGGCTGTGGCGTCGGCCCCGGCCAAAGCGGCAGCACCCGTTGCCACCCGCTCAGCCTCCTACGTCATCAAGTCCGGGGACACCCTGTCCGGCATCGCCGCCAGGCACGGCGTCAGGCTCGCGGACATCTTGTCGGCGAACCGGCTGAAGGTCACCAGCGTCATCTACCCCGGCCAGAAGCTCGCCATTCCCGGTAAGGCCAGCGCTGTCCAGCCGGCATCGAGCGTCACGCCCCTCGTGCCCAGCTCCTTCCTCGGCTACACCTACCCCGCAGCCGTGGTCAGCTCGGCCAACAAGAACAAGGCCCTGCTTAACGCCTCACCGGTTCCGTCGCTTGCCCAGATGCAGTCCATCGTGGCCGACACAGCACGGCGGATGGGCGTGGATCCGGCGCTGGCACAGGCCTTCGCGTACCAGGAATCCGGGTTCAACCAGCGGGCAGTGTCTCCGGCCAACGCCATCGGCACCATGCAGGTCATTCCCTCCTCGGGCGAGTGGGCATCAGATCTCGTGGGCCGGAAGCTGAACCTGCTTGATCCGTATGACAATGCGACCGCCGGCGTCGCGATCATCCGCCAGCTGATCCGGACCAGCAAGAGCCTGGACTACGCCATCGCGGGCTACTACCAGGGCCAGTACTCGGTCAACAAGCACGGCATGTACTCCGACACCAAGCACTACGTCGCCGCCATCAAGGCACACCGCAAGAACTTCAGCTGACGCCCCCAACGGGCCTCAGGACCGGGAGGCCCCGGCCCGCAGGCGCATAACGATACGGGTCCGGATCGCATGTTGATTCGGACCCGTTTCCGTGCAGCACTTAGTATCGAAGAGTGCAGGAAAACGCTTTAGGCAGTCTCGTCGGGTCGCTCGTGGACAACCGCTACCTGGTGAAGTCCCGGTTGGCTCGGGGCGGGATGTCCACCGTTTACGTGGCCACGGACCAGAGGCTGGACCGTGATGTTGCCCTGAAAGTCCTGCATCCCCACCTGGCCAACGACGGAAATTTCCTCGACCGCCTGGCCCGGGAAGCACGGGCAGCCGCAAAGCTCTCACACCCGCATGTAGTGGGCGTCCTGGACCAGGGGCACGACGGCGACACCGCCTACCTCGTGATGGAGTACATCAAGGGGCACACCCTCCGCGACGTCATCAACAGCAAGGGCGCTTTGTCCCCCCGCCTCGCCCTGGCGCTCATCGATCCGGTGGTGGAAGGCCTCGGGGCAGCCCATGCCGCCGGCATGATCCACCGCGACGTCAAGCCGGAGAACGTCCTGATCGCCGACGACGGCCGGATCAAGATCGGTGACTTCGGCCTCGCGCGTGCCGTCACGACGACAACCAGCACAGGTGCCCTGATCGGCACGGTCGCATATCTCTCGCCGGAACTGGTCCTTGGCAAGCCGGCCGACGCGCGGAGTGACATCTACTCCACGGGCATCATGCTGTTCGAGATGCTCACCGGACGCCAGCCGTTCGACGGCGAGGTCCCCATCCAGGTGGCCTACCAGCACGTGAATTCCGCTGTGGGTCCTCCCTCCGGCCTCGTTCCCGGCCTCGCGGGGGAAGTGGACGAACTCGTGCAGTGGTGTACCGCCAGCGACCCCGAGCAACGGCCAGTGGACGGCAACGCCCTGCTCGCGGAACTCCGTCATATCCGGACCAACCTCACTGACACCGAACTTGATCTGCAACCCCCTGCGGCCATCCAGGCGGCCACGGCGGCAGGCGCGGCCCCCAACGCCGGCCCGCGCGGCGTGGCCGCTCCCCCCGCGCCTGCCCGGATGCCGTCCGGCATGCCGCAGAGCCCGCCCGTCCAGGGAGGCCAGGGAAACCACACCGAGCTGCTCGCGCCCATTCGCGGCGGTGAAGTCCCCCGGGTCCGCCCCACGGAAGTCATTTCACGCACCAGCAACCCGACCACTGTGTTTTCCGCCCCCGGTTCTTCAGCCCCTGGCTCTTCTTCAAGCCCTGGCTCTCCTTCAGCTCCTGTCTCTTCAACTCACCGGCCGGTCCTTCCTCCCTACGGATTCGACGATGACGACGGAGAGGCAGCCCCGCTCCCCCTGAGCAAGCGGGAACAGCGGAAGCTGGACCGCCACGAACAGAAGGAACGGGCCCGCGCCGCGGCTACTCCCGTCCGAACACTCCGCGAAGGGAATTCCCGGCGCCGGGGCGCGCTCTGGATTGTGGTCCTGGTGATCCTGGCCCTCCTGGCCACGGGGGCGGGTTGGTTCTTCGGCATGGGACCCGGCTCCCCCGGTACCGTGCCGGCGGTGGCTAACAGGACCGTGGCAGAGGCTCAGCAGCTGCTCCGGGACGCCGGTTTCGAATCCAGTACCAAGGACGTCTTCGACGACGACGTCAAGGCCGGACTCGTGGTGGGATCTGAGCCGGACGCCGGAACGGAAATCCGCAAATTCCAGCAGGTCTCGCTGTTCGTCTCCAAGGGTCCGCAGCTGTTTCCCCTCCCGCAGCTGACGGGAAAAACGCTCGATGGGTCCAAGGAAGCACTCAACGGCGCCGAGATGGCGCTCGGCAAGGTCACCGAAAAGTTCGACGAGGAGGTGCCCGCCGGCACGGTGCTGGACCAGGCTCCGGCGTCGGGAACCCCCGTGCGGCACGGGACACCGGTAAGCCTCACTGTCTCCAAAGGCCCGCAGCCCATTCCGGTGCCGGACGTGCGCGGACAGGATCAGGACGCAGCCTTCCGCGCTATTGAATCCGCCGGCCTGAAAGCCGTCTTTGCCGACGAAACGGTGCACTCTCGGAACGTACCGAAGGGCGCCGTGGTCAGCCAGGAGCCTGCTTCCGGAACCCTGACAAGGGGCCAAACGGTCACCCTGACGATTTCCGAGGGGCCCAAGCTCGTGAAGGTGCCCAACTACATCGGCAAACAGGTGGAAGATGCAACTGAGGCGCTGAGGAAGCGCGGTTTCCAGGTCCGCGTCAACGAAATCCTCGGCGGATTCTTCGGCACGGTGCGGGACCAGGATCCCGTGGACACCGAGGTCCCTGAGGGCTCCGTCATCACCCTCACCGTGGTGTAGCCAGAGGGCAAACGAAAGACCGGCGCCCGGGAGTTCGAACTGCTCCCCGGCACCGGTCTTTCTTCTATGCTGTTGGACCTGCCCGCTGTTGATCTTCCCCTGGCGCCTAGCGGCGGGTGAGCGCGCCCGCCACGAGGAAGGCCATCTCCAGCGACTGCATGTGGTTCAGCCGGGGGTCGCAGACCGACTCGTAGCGGTCAAGGAACGCTTCCTGGTCGATGGGGTCGGCGCCGCCGAGGCATTCGGCCACGTCATCCCCGGTCATCTCGACGTGCAGGCCGCCCGGAACCGTCCCCAGGGCATGGTGCACTTCGAAGAACCCGCGCACCTCGTCAATGACGTCGTCGAAATTACGGGTCTTGTAGCCGTTGGGCGAGGTAACGGTGTTGCCGTGCATCGGGTCCGTGACCCACAGGACCTGGGCACCGGAGGCGGTGACCTTCTCCACGAGGGACGGGAGCTTCTCGCGGATGTTGCCGGCACCCATGCGGGTGATGAACGTGAGCCGGCCGGGTTCGCGCTCCGGATCCAGCTTGTCGATAAGGCGCAGGGCATCGTCACCGGACGTGGACGGGCCCAGCTTTACGCCGATCGGGTTACGCACCCGGGACAGGAAGTCCACGTGGGCGTGATCCAGCTCGCGGGTACGCTCACCGATCCACAGGAAGTGGCCGGAGGTACCGTAGGGCAGCCCGGTGCGGGAGTCGATGCGGGTGAGCGCACGCTCGTAGTCGAGAAGGAGCGCCTCATGGCTGGCGAAGAATTCAACCCGCTTGAGAGCTTCGAAGTCGGCGCCGCAGGATGCCATGAACTTTATGGCGCGGTCGATGTCACGCGCGAGCGACTCGTAGCGGGCATGGGCCGGGTTCTCGGTGAACCCCTTGTTCCAGGTGTGGACGAGGCGCAGGTCCGCGAAGCCGCCCTGGGTGAAGGCCCGAATGAGGTTCAGCGTGGAAGCGGAGGTGTGGTAGGCGCGCAGCATGCGGCTGGCGTCGTGGGCCCGCGACTCGGGCGTGAAGTCATATCCATTCACGATGTCGCCACGGTATGCCGGCAGTGTCACGCCGTCCCGGGTCTCGTCGTTGGAGGAACGCGGCTTGGCGAACTGCCCGGCCATGCGCCCCATCTTGATGACGGGCATCGCCGCACCGTAGGTCAGGACCACGGCCATCTGCAGGATCGTCTTCACGCGGGCGCTGATCTTGTCCGCTGTGGCACCCTCAAAGGTCTCGGCGCAGTCACCGCCCTGAAGCAGGAAGGCCTTACCCTGGGCTGCGGCGGCGAGACGCTCGCGCAGGATGTCCACCTCGCCGGCGAAAACGAGCGGCGGGAGCACCGACAGTTCCTTGATGGACGCGTTGAAGACCCCGGCGTCCTGCCAGCTCGGCTGCTGGGAGATGGGAAGGTCCCGCCAGTTGTCGAGTCCCGGATAGTTGGCCGCACCGCTCTGTGAAGTGCTGGTCAGGGAAGAGGCAGGTTTTGCAGATAGCTCAGTCACACTAACTAGAGTAGTTGGCCGGACCGGCTCGGGACACCCGGACTGTCATGCGATCGGCCAGGGCGTCACAGATGCACGGTCCACGGGGTCTATGGGCACAGCATCTGGGCCACCTAGGCTGACCGGGACGTACCGGCCTCCCCGGGCTCTTCGCCCGACTTCCCCGCCAGCCTCAGCTTGACCACCGAGGCGTACTCGTCCACGTATTCCTGGCCGGAGAGCCGCATGAGCTCGTACATGATCTCGTCCGTGACGGACCGCTGGATTAGCCGGTCATCAGCCAGGCCTTCATACCTGCTGAAGTCCAGCGGCTTTCCGAAGATCATGCCGATCCGGCGGATGTTCGGCAGCCGCTTGCCGATGGGCTGGACCTTGTCTGTTCCGATCATCGCCACCGGGATGACCGGGACGCCGGCCTGGAGCGCCAGCCGCGCCACCCCGACCTTCCCGCGGTACAGCCGCGAATCGGGGCTGCGGGTGCCCTCGGGGTAGATGCCCAGCAGCCCGCCGTGCGTCAGCACGTCCATGCCCGCCTCGAGTGAGGCCGCCGAGGCCGCCCCGCCGGAACGGTCCATGGGCAGCTGGTTGGTCAGCCGAAAGAACATGGCGGTCAGCCGGCCCTTGAGTCCGGTGCCCGTGAAGTACTCGGATTTGGCCAGGAACACGACAGGCCGCGGCACCATCAGCGGCATGAAGATCGAGTCCGAAAATGAGAGGTGGTTGGAGGCGATAATGGCCGCGCCCTCGGACGGGATGTTGTCCAGCCCTTTGACCCATGGCCGGAAAAGCGTGCGGACCACCGGCCCCAGGAAGATCCGCTTCATGACCCAATAGAACACGTGTCGTACCTCTCCGGAAGGCTACCGCCAGGGCGTTCAAGGGGCCCGGCGGCACTGCAATGCAACCCTACTCTAGTGAGAATTGTCCGGAACAGTGACACGATGGTTTCATGACAGAAAGCAGCGACCGCCCAAGGCCCGCCGCTTTCAGCTACGTGGGTCACGGACCCAATGCGCGGATCGGAATCGCGATTTCCCACGGCTTCACCGGCAGCCCCCTGAGCATCCTGCCGTGGGCCGAATACCTGGCCGGGCGCGGCTTCGCCGTCACTGTTCCGCTGCTCCCCGGCCACGGCACCACCTGGCAGGATCTGGCCAGCACAGGATGGCGCGAGTGGCACGGCGCCTTCGAGCAGGCATACCTGGACCTGGCCGCGAGGACGGACGAGTGTTACGTGGCCGGCCTCTCAATGGGCGGGGCGATCGCCCTGCTCACGGCATCCCGCCACAGCGTGGCGGGCGTCGCCGTCGTCAATCCCGGCCTGAGTTTCTACGATCGGCGCATCCGGATCATTGGCCTGCTCAAGTACATCCAACGAACCACTGTGCCCGTTGCGGAGGACAATCCGACGGCGGCCACCACGGACGACGGCGACTACTCCCTGACGCCGCTGGCCGCGGTTCACCAGTTGAAGAGGCTCTTCGCTGCCGCCGCCCGCGGACTACCGCGGATCACGGCCCCGGTGCTGGTCTTCAAATCGGTCAATGACGCGGTGGTACCCCCGACCTCGCTCAGCCTGATCAGGAAGCGCCTCACCTCGGCTGCCCTGGACGTGGTGCCGCTGAGGAACAGCGGTCACGTGGCTACGCTGGACACGGACGCCCAGGAAATTTTCGAGTCCTCGGCGCGGTTTTTCCAGCTGCGTTCCCGAAGCCACATACCGTCGGAGAAGTCATGACCACAGTCCCCGATCACAGCCCGTTCAGCAGCGCTTTCTCCGGCGAGGGGCCGTCCATCGGCATCGCCCTGTCCCACGGGTTCACGGGCAGTCCGCACAGCCTGCGTTCGTGGGCCCAGTCCTTTGCCGATGCCGGTTTTGCCGTCAGGATGCCGCTGTTGCCGGGCCACGGCACCACCTGGCAGGACCTTTCCCGCAGCCGCTGGCCGCAATGGCATGACGCTATGGACGCCGCCTACCTGGAGCTTGAGTCCGAGTGCGATCTCGTGTTCGCCGCGGGGCTGTCCATGGGCGGCGCCCTGGCCTTGCGGATCGCCGCGACCAGGCCTGTGGCGGGAGCCATCGTGGTCAACCCCGGCCTTGTCATCGATGACCGCCGGGCGCCGCTGGCCGGCGTCCTCAAGCTGGTCCTCAAGAGCACGCCAGCCATCGCGAACGACATACGGAAGCAGGGGGTCGACGAGGGCGCATATTCCCGGACCCCCGTGGCAGCCGCCCACGAACTGAATAAGATGTTCAAAGACACGGTCCGGCTGCTGCCACGCATCACGGCGCCTGTGCGGGTGTTCCGCTCCACGGTGGATCACGTTGTGTCCGATTCCAGCATCACGGCCCTGCGGCGCGGGCTTACCCACGCTCCGCTGCAGCTCACGCGGCTCGACAACAGTTACCACGTGGCCACGCTGGACCACGACGCCGGCCAGATTTTCAGCGGTTCGGTGGACTTCATCCGCTCCGTAGTCGCGGACATCCGCCAGGGATCCGCCGACTCCGCGACAGCCAGCCAGAAGGGCGCCACCGATGAATAGGCCCGATTCGAATTCGTCCGATCCGAGCGCCAACCAGGACGACGCCGTCTGGCTCGACCTGGTGGCAAGGCTCCAGGGCGATGCCCCGGCTCCCGATGCAAACCCCGCCCCCGGCGACGCTGACTCCCCGGCGCCCGGGTCTCGCCATCACGGCGGTCCCCGGCACAGCACGGCTACCAGCGACGACGCCGGCCCTGCACCAGCAGAACAGGCGGACGTTTCCGGTCCGGAACGCGCTGCAAAACGCTTCACCGACTTCGATCCGCTGGGCCTGGCGCCCCGGGCGCCACGGGAACTGTCGGCGGCCGAACGGCAGCAGGCCGCCGACCGGGAGAAGGCAGCCTGGCAGCAGAAGGCCGCCCGGTCAGGGCAGGCTGAAGTTCCCGCCAGCGCAGGGGATCCGCGGGACTACAGCGTCGATGACGACGACGGCGAGTTCGTCCCGGAAGAGCCTCCCAAGCTGTCGGCGACGGACCCGCTGACGATGCTGGCGTGGCTGGGCGCCGTGGGCGCCCCGGTTGCCCTGGTCCTGTCCTCGATGTTCTGGCGCTCCGCGCCGCTGCTGGCAATCCTCGGCATGGTGGCCGTCTTTATCGGGGCTGTGGTGTATCTGATCATGAAGCTGCCGCAGGAGAAAGACGAAAACGACGACGGCGCCAGGGTCTGACGCTTCCGTCAGCGGCGGATCGGGGTCAGCGGTGCGTACGGCTGCTGACCCGCGACAGGTCTGCAGCGCCGATCAGGCCGGCGTTGGGCCCCAGGGCAGCCAGGTCGATTTCTGCGGCGGGACGGAATCCGCGGCCGGTGAGGTTACGGGCGAAGGCCTTGCGCGCCGGGGCCACCAGCAGTTCGCCGGCCGCGCACAGGCCGCCGCCGATCACGAACTTCCCGGGATCGAGGGCGGCGGCAAGGTTGGCCAGCCCCAGCCCGAGCCAGTTTCCGACGTCCTCCAAGAGTTCCCGGGAGGCGGCGTCGCCCGCGATCGCCAGTTCGGTCACCGTAGCGCCGGTGATGCGTTCGGCGCTTCCCGCCACGGCCTTGAGGAGTTCTTGCGCCACCGGCGAATTCGCCAGGGCCAGTTCCCGGGCTTCCCGGCCAAGGGCGTTGCCTGAGGCGTACTGTTCCCAGCAGCCGCGGTTGCCGCACTCGCACCGGTGGCCGCCGGGCATGATGATCTGGTGGCCAAACTCCCCCGCCACGCCGAACCGGCCCCGTTCAACGTGCCCGTCCATCACCATTGCTCCGCCGATGCCAGTGCCGAGGGTGATGCAGACCAGCCGGTCCTGCCCCTGCCCGGCGCCAAAGCGCCATTCGGCCCAGGCCGCAGCGTCGGCGTCGTTAACCAGCATGACGGGGCGGCGCAGCAGATGCTGCAGGTTTTCCCGGAGCGGTTCGTTCCGCCAGGCGAGGTGCGGGCTGAACAGCACCGTGCCGCCGTCGAGATCCATCCAGCCGGCGGCACCAATGCCCACGGACCTGATCCGTGTACCAGCGCTCAGTTCTTCAACCAGTTCCACGATGACGCGCTCCACCGCACGCGGGTCGCTTCCCGGTGTGGACCGGCGCGCCTCACGCAGGATGCGGCCCTCGGCGTCCACAACGCCGGCGGCAACCTTGGTGCCGCCTATGTCGATGCCGATGGCAAGTCCCCGCCGGCCCAGCCGCAGCTGCTGCCGGAACAGGCGGTGCCCAGCCAGCTGGCCGCCGTACCCCGATACCGGGCGCCGTGATGTCGAGTGCCGTGACCCCGCGCGTCGGGACGCCCATCCGCCGGCCAGACCGCTCCGGCCGGAGTCAAAGGGCGGGGCTGGCTGCTCGTTGGGTGGAGAGGGCTGCATAGTCCCCCATTCTAGGTGTCGCCGCAGAGCGTCTTCGCAGGTACGACAACGCAAACGACACGTCGTGCACTCTGGCGGCGCGGGCCCCCGCGCCGTAAAGTTACCGACGGGTAACCAAGATCTCCCGGCCCGCGCCATTTGTCGTACTAAGGTTAGGGTTACCCGGTGCGGCCAACGGATATCAAAGGAGCTATCGTGCGCGAATTCAGCGTTCCGCCCTTGGCGAACGTCCCCTTGGACAGCAACATCACGGACCTTGTACTGCGCCAGGCAGCGAAGGCGTCCAACCCTGCCCTGTTTTCGCGTCTCGACTCCGCCGGCCAATGGCAGGACATCCGGGCCAAGGAGTTTTTGACCGACGTGTCAGCCCTCGCCAAGGGGCTTATCGCCAGCGGCGTCGGCGCGGGTGACCGCGTGGGAATCATGTCCCGGACCCGCTACGAATGGGCACTCATCGACTTCGCCATCTGGTTCGCAGGTGGCGTTTCCGTTCCCATTTACGAAACGTCGTCGCCTTCCCAGGTTGCCTGGAACCTGGGCGACTCAGGTGCAGTAGCCGCCTTCGGTGAATCGGACCACCACGAGAACGTCATCCGGCAGGCAGCTGCCACCGAAGGGCTTACGGCGCTGGCCCACGTTTGGCAGCTGGAGGGGGACGGGCTGGACGCCGTGCGTGCGGCCGGCGCCGCCGTCAGCGACGACGAGCTGGAGGCGCGGCGGCGCTCCGCCGGGCTCACTGACCTCGCCACCATCATTTACACGTCCGGCACCACCGGCCGGCCCAAGGGCTGCGAACTCACCCATGGGAACTTCGTGGAGCTGTCCGAGAACGCCCTGGCCACCTCGCTGAGCGGCGTTGTCAACGAGCAGTCCCGAACCATCATGTTCCTGCCGCTGGCACACGTCTTCGCACGCTTCATCTCGGTCCTGGCTGTGGCCGCCGGCGTCAGCGTGGCACATACCCCCGACATCAAGCACCTGCTGCCCGATCTGCAGAGCTACAAGCCGACGTTCATCCTTGCCGTTCCGCGCGTGTTCGAGAAGGTGTACAACTCGGCCCTCACCAAGGCCGAGGACGGCGGCAAGGGTGCCATCTTCCACAAGGCCGCTGAAACCGCGATAGCCTACTCGCGGGCACGTCAGGCCGGCCGCGCCGGCCTGGGCCTGAAGCTCAAGCACGCGGTCTTCGACAAGCTCGTCTACGGCAAGCTCCGCGCCGCCATGGGCGGCGAGGTGGCCCATGCCGTGTCTGGCGGAGGCCCGCTGGGCGAGCGTCTGGGCCACTTCTTCCAGGGCATCGGCCTGCAGATCCTGGAAGGCTACGGCCTCACCGAGACCACGGCACCTGTGAGCGTCAACACGCCGGAGCGGATCAAGATCGGCACGGTCGGCGCCCCGATTCCCGGCAACAGCGTCCGGATCGCCGACGACGGCGAGATCCTCGTCAAGGGCAGCTGCGTCATGCGGGGGTACTACCAGCGCCCGGACCTGACGGAAGAATCGTTCGCTGATGGCTGGTTCCGCACTGGGGACATCGGTCAGCTCGACGAGGACGGCTACCTGCTCATTACCGGCCGGAAGAAGGAAATCATCGTCACGGCCGGCGGCAAGAACGTGGTTCCCGCACTGCTCGAGGACCAGATCCGGGCTGATGCACTGGTGTCCCAGGTACTTGTCGTGGGTGACAACCGCCCGTTCATCGGCGCCCTCGTGACCCTCGATGAGGAAGCCCTTCCGGGGTGGCTGCAGCGCCACGGCCTGCCCGCGGACACGCCCCTGGGCGAAGCAGCCGGCCATGCCGAGGTCAAGGCCGCCGTGCAGGAGCTCATCAACCAGGCCAACCAATCGGTGTCGCAGGCGGAGGCCATCAAGTCCTTCCGGATCGTGCCAAGCGACTTCACCGAAGCCTCCGGCCACCTGACCCCTTCCATGAAGGTCAAGCGCGCCCAGGTCATGAAGGACTTCGAAGCGGTGATCGAGGAAATGTACAAGTCTCCGAAGCCCACGCGCGCCTAGGCGGGAGTCTCAGCCGCTGGCTCAGGCCTTCTGCAGCTCGTCCACCACCAGCGCGGCCAGCTCCACGGCGGCGGCGCGGGTGGCCGGCTTCAGCTGGCCCAGGCGGATCCGTGAGCCTTCCGCCAGGTGCCGGTCGTGCGGAATCCGCACCACATTCTTGACCCGGGACAGGAAGTGCTGCTCGATCTCGTCGATGTTGACCAGAGTGCGGTTTCCGGCGGCCATGTTGATGACCACCGTGGCTTTGGCGACGAGATCCTGGCGGCCGTGGGCTTCGAGCCAGGACAGCGTTTCGGATGCCAGCCGGGCCTCATCCACGCTGCCGCCCGACACGAGCACCACGGCGTCGGCCTTTTCCAGCGTGCCCTTCATAACCGAGTGCACCATGCCGGTGCCTGAGTCGGTGAGCACGATCGAGTAGTACCGGCCCAGGACGTCGGTGACGGCGCGGTAGTCAGCGTCGTCGAAGGCGTGGGCCACCATGGGGTCTGTGTCCGAGGCAAGAACATCAAGGCGCGAACCGTCGCGCGCCGTGTAGTTGGACAGCTGTGCGAACGAGTCCACCGTGAACCTGTTTTTCACCAGCTGGCGCGCCGTGAAATCTGCCCTGCCCGGGGAGCGGTCCGAGAGCGTACCCCGGTCCGGATTCGCATCCATCGCAATGATTCGGTCCTCACGCAGCTCCGCCAGCACCATGCCGAGCAGCGTGGTGACGGTGGTCTTGCCCACTCCGCCCTTGCGCGAGAGCACCGGCACATACCGGGTCCGCTCCCCCAGCCGCAGGGCGATGCGGTGCTCCATTGCCCGCTGGATCCGGACCTGGTCCGAGTCGCCCAGGTTCACATAGCCCAGGGTTGCCTGGTACAGCCACCGGCGCCAGCCCGACACCGGTGCGGCAGCGGACCTGGTGAGGAGACGGTCGGCGGACAGGGCGGCAGCGGGCTCAGGCCCCTCAGGCCGTTCGCGGCGGCCGGGGAGCTCCCTGGCTTCCGCATCCGGCACCGGTTCGGCGACGGCAGCGTCTGACGGATCCGCTGGCTCCGTGCCAACGGCAATTGTGCCTGCTTCGTCTTTATCGCCCGCACTGACGTCCAGGGCATTGACGGCGCCGGGTCCCGCCGTCACGGCGGGCAAGACCACCGGCGCCACTTCATGCTGCACCACGCCACCGACGGCGGAGAGAGACCCGGCGGAGGTGCGGTCCTGGGCGTCGGAAACGGTCACCACGCTGATGTTCCCTGTCGGCGCCACACCGGCATCCGACGGAGGCACCCCCGCAGCGTCCCCCGGAGAGATACTGCCGGGACTGGTTCCGGCCTCCCCCGCCACGTTGACGACGGGGGGCCTGTCGGGGCGCGGCCCGGGCTTGGGCGTACTGGTCTGCGTCATGGCTTCCGCTCTGTCTCGTACCGGCTGCAGGCGAAGTTCCGGCTGCCGGTGTGGTTCGGAAATAGCTGTGGGGGCGGCTTGGCGCCGTCCCCACAACCTATTTCTGTTTTCCACCCTACCTGCGGGGCGGCCGCCGGCCGCCCCGCAGGCTATTCAGCGGTCATCTGCCTGCCAGCCATCCATTCGAAGGTCAGCTGCCCAACAGTCGTCTAATCGACGACGATCAGCAGGTCCCCGCCCTGCACCTGTTCCACAGCGGAAATGGCCAGCCGCGTCACTTTGCCGCCCACTGGCGTCGTGATGGATGCCTCCATCTTCATCGCCTCGATGGTGGCAATGGTGTCGCCCGCGTTGACGGTGTCTCCCGCCTTGACGGTGACCGTTACGGCGCCCGCGAAGGGAGCTGCGACGTGACCCGGCACGGACGGGTCGGCCTTCTCTGCCGTCTTCACATTGCTGACCACGGATTTGTCGCGCACCGAGACCGGGCGGGACTGCCCGTTCAGCGTGCACATGACAGTGCGCATGCCCTTCTCGTCCGGCTCCGAGACAGCTTCCAGGGACGCGATGAGGCGCACACCCTTCTCGAGCTGGATCACGTGCTCCTCGCCGCGCTGCAGGCCGTAGAGGTAGTCACGGGTGTCCAGGACTGAAACGTTGCCGTACGTCTCCCTGCTCTTGAGGTAGTCCTTGGTCGGCCCGGCGAAGAGCAGCCGGTTCAGCGTCTGCTGGCGGGTCTTGGAGTCTCCGCGGAGAGCAGCGCTGTCCTCGGCACTCAGTTCGGCGTCGCGCACCTTGATGCTGCGGCCTTGGAGGGCCTTGGTGCGGAACGGTTCCGGCCAGCCTCCCGGAGGATCGCCCAGCTCACCGGACAGGAATCCGATGACGGAGTCCGGGATGTCGTAGTTCTGCGGGTTCTCGTTGAAGTCGGCCGGGTCTGCGTTCAGGCCGACCAGGTGCAGGGCGAGGTCGCCCACCACCTTCGAGGACGGGGTCACCTTGACCAGGTGGCCCAGGATCCGGTCGGCGGCCGTGTACATGTCCTCGATCGCCTCGAAGCGCTCGCCCAGGCCGAGCGCGATCGCCTGCTGGCGGAGGTTGGACAGCTGCCCGCCCGGGATTTCGTGCTGGTACACGCGGCCGGTCGGACCCGGCAGGCCCGACTCGAAGGGGGCGTAGACCCTTCGCACGGCCTCCCAGTAAGGCTCGAGCGAGCTGACCGCGGCCAGGCTGAGCCCGGTGTCACGTTCCGTGTGCGCCAGGGCGGCAACCAGGGCCGACGCCGACGGCTGGCTCGTGGTGCCGGCGAGGGATGCCGAGGCGACATCCACAGCGTCGACGCCTGCATCGACAGCCGAAAGCAGCGTGGCGAGCTGGCCACCTGCGGTGTCGTGGGTGTGCAGGTGGACCGGGAGGTCAAAGCGCTCCCGCAGTGCCGAGACCAGCTTCGCGGCAGCTGCCGGACGGAGCAGGCCTGCCATGTCCTTGATCGCGAGGATGTGGGCGCCGGCTTCGACGATCCTGTCCGCCAGGGCGAGGTAATAGTCCAGCGTGTAGAGCTTCTCGTTCGGGTCCAGCATGTCGCCCGTGTAGCACAGTGCCACCTCGGCGACGGCGGTGCCGGTGGCCCGGACGGCGCGGATGGCAGGTGCCATCTGGCTGACGTCGTTGAGTGCATCGAAGATGCGGAAGATGTCGATGCCCGTGGCCGCTGCCTCGTTGACGAAGGCCTCGGTCACTTCCTCGGGGTACGGGGTGTAGCCCACGGTGTTCCGGCCGCGGAGCAGCATCTGCAGGCAGACGTTCGGCAGGGCCTTGCGCAGCGCTGCCAGCCTGTCCCAGGGATCCTCGCCAAGGAATCGCAGGGCGACGTCGTAGGTAGCGCCGCCCCAGGCCTCAACGGACAGCAGGTCCGGCAGGAGGGTGGAGACGGCGGGTCCGGCCGCCACCAGGTCCCGGGTGCGGACACGGGTCGCAAGCAGGGACTGGTGGGCGTCGCGGAACGTGGTGTCGGTGACGGCCACAGCCTTCTGTTCACGCAGGGCCTTGGCGAAGCCCTCAGGTCCGAGTTCGAGCAGCCGCTGGCGGGAGCCGGGGCGTGCCTCGGCGCCGGCGACGGACGGGAGCTTGTCTGCGGGGTCCGTACGGACCGGCAGCTCGCCGTTCGGCTTGTTCACTGTGACTTCGGCCAGCCACGTCAGCAGCTTGGTGCCGCGGTCTGCGGAGACACGCGCCTTCAGCAGTTCGGGCCGTTCGTCGATGAAGGACGTTGCCACGTTCCCGGCGATGAAGTCGGCGTCGTCAAGGACGGCCTGCAGGAAGGAGATGTTGGTGGAGACACCGCGGATGCGGAACTCCGCCAGCGCCCGGCGGGCCCTGGCAACAGCGGCGGGGTAGTCCCGGCCGCGGCAAGTGAGCTTCACCAGCATGGAGTCAAAGTGCGGGCTGATCTCGGCACCCGAGTAGACGGTACCGCCGTCGAGCCTTACGCCGGCACCGCCGGCGGAGCGGTAAGCGGTGATCTTTCCGACATCGGGCCGGAAGCCGTTGGCCGGGTCCTCTGTGGTGACGCGGCTCTGCAGCGCGGCGCCTCTGAGGAAGACAGTCTCCTGGGACAGGCCCAGGTCGGCCAGGGTCTCGCCGGCGGCGATACGCATCTGCGCCTGGACGAGGTCGACGTCGGTGACCTCTTCGGTGACGGTGTGCTCCACCTGGATGCGGGGGTTCATTTCGATGAAGACGTGCTGGCCGGCGCGTTCGCCCACGGTGTCCACCAGGAACTCGACCGTTCCGGCGTTGACGTAGTTCAGGGCCTTGGCGAACTTCACGGCGTCCCGGTAGAGGGCCTGGCGGATGCCTTCGTCCAGGTTGGGGGCCGGGGCGATCTCGATGACCTTCTGGTGGCGGCGCTGGATGGAACAGTCACGCTCGAAGAGGTGCATGACGTTGCCCTCGGCGTCGGCCAGGATCTGGACCTCGATGTGGCGCGGGCGCAGCACTGCCTGCTCGAGGAACATGGTGGGGTCACCGAAGGCCGCATCGGCTTCGCGCATGGCGGACTTCAGCGCCTCCGGCAAGGCCTCGCGGGTGTCGACGCGACGCATGCCGCGTCCGCCGCCGCCGGCGACAGCCTTGGCAAAGATGGGGAAACCGATCTCATCCGCAGCGGCGATAAGCTCGTCGAGGTCCTTCGACGGCGCGCTCGACTTCAGCACGGGGACGCCGGCCTTGCGGGCGGCCTCCAACGCGGCCACCTTGTTGCCGGCGAGCTCCAGGACCTCCGCAGGAGGACCCACGAAGGTAATGCCGGCATCCTTCGCGGCACGCGCAAGGTCGGGGTTCTCGGAGAGGAAGCCATAACCGGGGTAGATGGCATCTGCGCCGGACTCCTTGGCAACCCGAACCACCTCGTCAACGTCCAGGTAAGCGCGGACGGGGTGTCCCTCTTCGCCAATCAGATACGCCTCATCGGCCTTCTGGCGGTGGATCGAGTTACGGTCCTCATTGGGGAACACCGCGACTGTCTTGGCGCCCAGTTCGTAGCCAGCACGGAAAGCACGGATTGCGATTTCTCCGCGGTTGGCCACCAGAATCTTGGAAAACATACTTCTCCTGCATCATTGCGGGTGTATCGGTAAGTGGTCACAGTGTGTAAGACGGGCGCGATGAAACACAAATCATTGTGTCTACCATCACAGAATTATCCGTCATGTCCGGGCCATATTCACTGCCGGCCCCGTATTTACTGCAGCTGTACTGCCACCGCCGGGTTCGCTGCACTACCTAGGCCGGACCGTCCGGGCGGGAAGGCATGCCCGGGTCCCGATAAAAAGGGATTCGGGCCGAGGTCAACATATGATGAATGGGGCGGCGGAAGCCTGCCCCGGTTCCGGCAGTACCGGAACGGAACGTACCCCAACACGGCAACCGGCGTTAGGTATTGGTTTATCAAGTGCAAGTAGTCAGCATCAGCAGCCTCAAGGGCGGTGTCGGCAAGACATCCGTTACAACCGGACTGGCGTCTGCGGCACTGGCCGCAGGCATCCCAACCCTCGTAGTTGACCTCGATCCCCATGCCGACGCCAGCACAGCCCTCGGGGTGCAGCCCAGCGACAAGCTGGACATCGGCAGGATGCTGAAGAATCCGCGCAAGGCCAAGATCGCCAGGAACGTCGTGCCCAGCGGCTGGATCAGCCGGGTAACCGTTAAAGGTTCCGGTCCAGCGGTGCTCGATGTCGCCGTCGGATCCGCGTACACCGGCATCTACGACCGGCCCGACCTTGGCAAGCGCGATCTGCGCAGGTTGTCGGCAGTGCTCGCCGGCGCGGATGCCTATGGACTCATCCTGGTGGACTGCCCGCCGTCCCTGAACGGCCTGACCCGGATGGCCTGGTCCGCCAGCAACAAGGTGGCCCTGGTGGCCGAGCCTGGCCTCTTCTCCGTGGCCGGCACCGAACGCACCATGCGGGCCATCCAGCTGTTCCGGCAGGAATTCGCACCTAACCTCTCCCCCGCCGGCATCGTGGCCAACCGGGTCCGCTCCGGATCCTCCGAGCACGCTTTCCGGCTTGCCGAGATGCAGGCCATGTTCGGCGACCTCCTGCTGACTCCGCACATCCCGGAGCAGGCCAACTGGCAGCAGATCCAGGGCGCGGCACATTCGGTCCACCACTGGCCGGGCGACTCCGCCAAGGCCGCTGCCGGGCTCTACGACACGCTGCTGGGGAACCTCATGGCCACCAACAAGACCAGCCGCAGCCGGAGCGCCCGCTAACAGTGCGCTTTGCTCATCCAGGGCTGAATGTATGAAGGCCGCCTCCCGGACGGGAGGCGGCCTTATGCGTTCATCTGCTGGCTGGTGCCGCTAGCCGATCTTGCGGGCGGCGCGGCGCTTGCTGAGTTCGTCGTCCGGGAACGTCTGGTCGCTGGCGTGCTCGCTGGGCAGCAAGGCGAGGCTTCCCTCGACTTCGCGCCAGACGCGGCCCACGGCGATGCCGAACACGCCCTGGCCGCCCTGCACGAGGTCGATGACCTCGTCCGCGGAGGTACATTCGTAGACGCTGGCGCCATCGCTCATGAGGGTGATCTGGGCCAGGTCCTCGACGCCGCGTTCACGGAGGTGCTCCACGGCACTGCGGATCTGCTGCAGCGATACCCCGGTGTCCAGCAGCCGCTTGACCACCTTCAGGACCAGGATGTCGCGGAAGCCGTAGAGCCGCTGGGAACCGGAACCTGCTGCGCCGCGGACTGCAGGCTCCACGAGGCCGGTGCGGGCCCAGTAGTCGAGCTGCCGGTAAGTGATGCCGGCAGCCTTGCAGGCCGTGGGACCGCGGTACCCGGCGTCCTCGTCCAGAACCGGGAGATCCTCAGTGAAGAGAAGGCCCTGAGCACCGCTTGCGGGCACGGCAACGCCGGCCGTCGAGGGTCGCTTCAGCTCGCCTGCTTCGCCTTTCGGACTCACGTGGATCCTCCTTGTCATGAGCTCCCCTGAGGAAGTTGCCGCAACAGCTGCTACGCGCACGAAGTCCGGAATGAAATTCATGCTTGTAATTCGGCCGGAGTAGCACTTTCCAGTGTGACTTGCGCCGCTGTCGTATGCAATGGGAACTTGGTACCTTCGACGTTAGGCCTGCCGCGGCCCAAGGTCAAAGACGTTCGCATGATTAGTGGGGCGTGTCGAAAGTTTCAGCCTTAACTTTAACCTTAACGTGACCTTAGCCGTCGAAATCCTCGGGTTCGACGTCGTCAAGGAACTCCCGGAACCTGCGCAGCTCGCGCTCTTCCTCCACGGTGGGGCCGGGCTCCGTGTCCTCGCCCTCGTCATGCTCGGTGATGCGCACGCCGGCCTCGTCCATGACAGAGTCAGCGCACCAGATCCGGCACTTGGCGCGCAGCGCGATGGCCAGCGCGTCGGATGCCCTTGAGCTCACCGTCGCCCCGTTCTCGAACTGGAGCTGGCCATAAAAGATGTTGTCCTCCACGGCCACGATGTTCACGCTGACCACGGAATGGCCGAGCGTCTCGACGACGTCCACCAGGAGGTCGTGGGTCATGGGGCGCGGCGGCACCACGCCCTGCTGGGCCAGCGCGATGGCGCTTGCCTCCGGTGTCCCGATCCAGATGGGAACGTGCCGTTCGCCGTGCATCTCGCGGAGCAGCACCAGGGGCTGGTTTGAAGGCAGTTCGATGCGGACGCCCACAATCTCGACTTCGATCATCAGATTTCCATCCGCGAGATACGGTCCTGGACAAGGGCGCGGTGCAGGGTCAGGCAAAGGTCGCTGATCTCCCGGGCGGCTTCCGCTGCCCGGGCCTGCGACGCAGCGTCCCTGCGCGAGGTCAGGGTGGCCACGGCGCGTTCCACGAGTCCGAATTCACGCTCCGCGGCCGCCTGGAAGGGCCGGAGGTGCCGTGGCTCCAGTCCGTGGCTCTCCAGCTGGACGCAGGCGCGTGCCACCTGGAGGGCGTGCTCATCGAATTTGCCGTCGGTGTGCCCGATGAGGCCGAAGCTGAGCAGTGACTGCAGGAGCGGCACGCTGGCCCCCGACTCCGCACGCAGCTGCTCCTCGCTGAGCCTGCGTGCTTTGTTCTGCAGTTCCGCGGCGAGCTCGTCCGAGACGATCCGCGGGGAGACGGTAACGCCGGGCGGAAGGTTCTCGGGCCGTTCGCCCCGGTCGATGGCGTCAAGGTAGTCCTTGATGACCTTCAGCGGCAGGTACTGGTCACGCTGAAGCGACAGGACAAAACGCAGCCGTTCGACGTCGCTGTCCGAGTACTGCCGGTAGCCCGCGGGGGTACGGCGGGGATTGATGAGCCCTTTTTCCTCAAGGAACCTGATTTTCGACGCCGTCATGCTGGGAAAGTCATCGCTCAGCTGAGCGAGCACTTCCCCGATGTTCAGGACCAGTGGTCCCCGGCGCTCCGGTTGTGCCATTGCCACAGGCAGCCGCTCCGAATCAGACGCGTCCTGCTGCGCGGGCAGGGCTCAGGTAGAAGGTGAGACGGAACTTGCCAATCTGGACTTCGTTTCCGGACCTCAGTTCCACGCTGTCCACGCGGTCATGGTTGACATAGGTGCCGTTCAGGCTTCCGGTGTCCACCACCTCGAAGCTCCGCGGGGTGCGCCGGAACTCGACGTGGCGGCGGGAGACCGTCACGTCGTCGAGGAAAATGTCAGCATCCGGGTGCCGCCCGGCCGTGGTGACATCGGAGTCAAGAAGGAATCGGGCACCCGAGTTCGGCCCGCTGTGGGCCACGAGCAGCGCGGAGCCGGAGGGCAGTGCCTCGACGGCAGAGCGTTCCTCCGGGGAAAGCTTGGGTACGATCGTTGGCTCATCATGTACCGGAGTGAGGTTAATCGAGGTGGTTTCCGAGGCCCCGCCCGCACCTGTGCCGTAATCGCCGTTGGTGTGGTTCTGTTCGCCGCCAACCATGGATTCCTCCTCCTTCGTTGCAGATGTCCCCCTGCAATCAACGCGTACCGTCCGGAACTGCCGGGCAGCTCCGGTATGCCGCCCGCCGTCCGGCCGTTGGACTCCATTGCTGGACTCCCGTGGCCGGGCAGCGGGACCGGTTAGCTTTAGCCTACCTGTTGTTCGTACTCCGATGCACTGAGCAGGGAATCCACTGCATCAGGTTCAGCGAGCTTGACTTCGATCAGCCAGCCGTCGCCGTACGGATCGGAGTTGATGAGTGCTGAATCGCTGTCGAGTGCTTCGTTGCGGGCCACGATCTCGCCGGAGACGGGCGCGTAAATGTCGCTGACGCTCTTGGTGGATTCGACCTCGCCCACGACGTCGTTTGCCTTAACAGTTGTACCGACTTCCGGCATCTGGGCGTAGACGACATCCCCCAGTGCGTCCTGGGCGAAGTCGGTGATCCCCACGCGGACCACACCATCGGCATTCGGTGCGGTCACCCATTCGTGTTCGGCGGTGTAGGACAGATCAGAGGGAATGTTGCTCATCAGGGGCCTTTCATCGGGTCAATCACCAATGTCAACGGAGGCGTAGGGAACAGCCACCGGTTGAAAGTATATGCACAAGTCCCTGGCCGCCGGCTGTGCCATGATGCCCCTGCGGGAACCGCCCAAGCGGGCATTCCTTGTGGCAAAGTGGTGCCATGCCGGAACTACCCGAGGTGGCCGCACTGAGCACGTTCCTGGACGCGCGGCTGCGCGGCGCCGTGCTGGAGAAGCTGCAGATCCTGTCCGTGGCGGTACTCAAGACGGCGGATCCTCCCTACACGGCGCTGGCGGGCCGAACGATCACCGGCGTGGAGCGGTTCGGGAAGTTCGTCAGCATCGACGCCGGCGGCCTGTATTTTGTCTTCCACCTCGCCAGGGCGGGCTGGGTCCGTTACACCGAAAAACCCTCGCCCGATCCGCTCCGGCCCGGCAAGGGTCCCATCGCGGCCCGCCTGCACCTTGCCGGGGCGGACGGCACCAAGATGGGCATCGACCTGACCGAGGCGGGCACCAAGAAGGGCCTGGCGATCTACGTGGTGGCAAAGCCGGGCGACGTTCGCGGCATCGCCGAGCTCGGCCCGGATCCGCTGGCCCCCGCATTCACCCGGGAGATGTTCGCCGAGATCCTCGCCGGGCACCCGCACCAGATCAAGGGCGTGCTCCGGAGCCAGAGCGTCGTTGCCGGCATCGGTAATGCGTACAGCGACGAAATCCTGCACGCAGCGAAAATTTCGCCGTTCGCCATGGCCAATTCACTGGAGCCGGCGAAGGTCGCGATCCTGTTCGACGCCATCCACACCGTCCTGGGAGCCGCAGTGGCCCAGGCCCAGGGCAAGGCGCCCGCCGACCTCAAGGACGCGAAACGGAGCGGCATGAACGTGCATGGCCGTGCGGGCCAGCCCTGCCCGGTATGCGGTGACACCGTCCGGGAGGTGTCCTTCGCGGACACTGCCCTGCAGTACTGCCCCACATGCCAGACCAACGGCAAGATCCTGGCCGACCGCAGAACGTCCCGTTTCCTCAAGTAGCACGTGCCGCCGTCGTACGGGCAACAAAAAACCCCGCCAACCCAGTAGGGTTGGCGGGGTTTTGTTGTGGTCGGGCTGACAGGATTTGAACCTGCGACCCCTTGACCCCCAGACATCGGCGCAAGATCCAGACGCATCCGGGACTACACGGTCCGCGCCCAGGACTAGGGCTTCGAACGGTGCCGGACAGCCCCGGATGACAGGCAATGGTGGTCAGAATGGTGGTCGGGCCACGCCAACATCTTTGCCCTTCCCCCGCAAGCGTTCGACTGCGTGCTGAACGTCATCGGCCACAGATTCAGGATCTTCGTGACTCCAGTAACGGAGGACCGTCCAACCTGCGGTGCTCAGCTGCAGAGTCGTGTCCAGATCCCGGCGTATGTTCCCCTCTACCTTGCCCAACCAGAAACCTGCATTTGCCTTCGGGAGAGTGCGATGGACTGGGCATCCGTGCCAGAAGCAGCCGTCTACAAAGACGGCGATCTTTAATCGCGGAAACACTAGGTCTGCGGTCCTACGTAGATGAGGTATAGGCCTGCTGTTCACGAAGTAGCGCAGGCCGCGGGCATGGATCGCCCGCCGTACGGCAAGCTCAGGCTTAGTGTCTCGGGATCGATTGCCCTGCATGGACTTTCTGACCGCGGGAGTAGTCGCCCAGGAGTCCTCCATTCGGCCAATCTAAGCCGCTCGGTGCGGGGCCGCAAACGCCGCACACGTAGGTCTTAAGGAACGACGTGGCCTGATATGAATCATGCCTCTTCTCGACAGAGTGATCGACGGGGGCAGCGAGGGCTCCGTTGCGCCCGGCAATCTACTCCGACAGATGCTCACGATCGGGGTGGGATGCAATCCGACAAGCTCATTGAGTGGGCGAACCGCGAACTACGGGTATATAGGACAACAGGCGCGTTTAGCTTGGCAGCTACAGTGGTGACCATTCTTCAAGCGGAAACACTCGGGCCGATTTCGGGGCAACCTAACGCCGCCGGACGCCCAAGTCACCCTACCCCGGCTACCCGATCTGCGACAGCTGATGGCTCGCTAGTTGATCGTTCCCTTGGGATCAACGCTGCCATCGTTGCGGTTAGCGAAAGGCCTTGCGCCGCCATGAACGTCCTTGAATTCCATGATGAGATCCCGTTCCTCTTCCGTCGGGCGGACCGTCTCTTTCCAGGTCACTGTGAAGGAGTCTCTCGTGGGCACTCGACGAAGGTCTTCTCCCCCTCTGTGGTTAGTACCCGCCCGGTAAACGAAACCGCGCAGTTCCTTAATCCGTTGCCATAGCCCGTCCCTCTTCCCATCTGGATCAGCCTTGCGGAAAGGAGCTTTTCCTATATAGAGGACGGATGCGGCCGGAAGCCAACGCTCGGCGAGGCGTTCGTCGGAAGTGAACTTTCTGTACCGTGGATGATCTGGAGGTAGGAATATGGGCACTGCTGCGGGTTGGTGGAGCACGACGTATATGCCCTCGATGTCATTCGCTCCTCGAGATGCCAAGACGTCAGTTCGCTTAATGGGCTTCAACAGTATCGGTTCATGGAAGCCAGCGGCGATTAACCCCTCCACGGTAAATGTGGTCATGCCCACCACCCTCAGGAATGCTTCCTCAGGCGGCCAGACGCACTGAGATGTAGTCATCCAGCGAATCAAGGAAGCCGTCAGCAAATCGCAACGTCGTGCTCCTTGCGGCACGACTAGCAAAACCGGACGCAGCCCTAAATGAGAGCGGTTTGAGGTCGTGCAGTAGGAAATCGCTGATTTTGTATTCAGGGCGAAAAGGCCGAGTGCTGACGGGTGCGACATATACCTTGCCGCCGACCCCGTAACCCGCTGCGGGCCACTTCCCGCCGGTAGCCTCTTTCGACCAGTTACCTTCCACCAGGATCCCGGGAGACGCCAACCGCTTCCCGATCCACTCGCTCATCGGCACGCACACAGCGTTGCCGACCTGCTTCCAGCGCGCGCCTAAGCTTCGCGGCACGAAGTCTTGAAGTTCCGTCCAGCCAGCCGGAAAACCTTGCAGCCGTTCCCCATCTTCAATGGAAGGAGTTCCGAAGGTTCCGGTTTCGGGATCCCATATGGCTGGTGCGGAGGGGATTCCTAAGCCTGATCCGCCTTTAACGGTAGGCACAGCGTCCTTGGTCCATCCCAGTCCCCTAAATCCCTCGGTCCAATAAAACCCGTACATCGAACCGCGTTCCACAGAGCCCACTGAGTCGTCGTACTCCGGTCCGTCGTCGTTGTCGCTAAATAGAACGGTCCGAGGATCTTGTGAAAGGCTTGCGACGATGATGACCCTCTGACGCCTTTGCGGCACGCCAAACGCCCGAGCGTCAACCACACGGTAAGCCCACCGGTAACCAAGCGCCTCCAGGGCTTGGAGTACGAAGCCAAGCCCTTGTCCTCTGTTGAGCTTCAGCAGGTAGCTGACGTTTTCAAGCACGATCCACTCAGGCCGCTGCTTGGCCGTTTCGATAAGACGAAAGATCTCGCTGACGAGCCCCGACTGCTGCCCCTCAATGCCGACCTTGCGTCCTGCTTGACTGATATCCGTGCAGGGAAATCCTGCGGTTAGTACATCTACCTTTGGGAGCGCCCTGAGGTTGCGGACATCTTGAGTCAGGCGTACGGATGGGAAGCGCTCTAAAAGCACTGCCCTCGCAATGGGATCCACTTCGTTGAGAAGGACAGTACGATGACCTGCACGTTCCATGCCAATCTCCAGGCCGCCGATTCCAGCGAAAAGGCCGGCAACCTTGTAGGCGCGGGTCATCGGACAAGCTCCAAGGCGGCTGTGTAGGCGATCATCGTTGGTACAGCATTTCCTATCATTTGTTGCAGCGAGCGACGCCCCGGGAGGGGAGCAAAATTGAACCATCCCGGGAAGCCCTGGATACGAGCAGCCTCTTGTGGCGTCAGCGTCCGGGGTTCTAGTGGATGTACAAACCTGCCTTGACCGGTGCTCCCGAATCCGGCCGTAATAGTCGGGGCAGGTAGGTGAGGATACATGCGTCCATACACCGCCTGGTATCGGTGAGGCTTGAGACGGTGGCAGTCTGGTCGTTGGTCATCAGGAAGTTCGTATAGTTCGTGCTCGAACATGTACTTCATACGTCTTTCATTCTGGGCATAGTGCTTAGCACTCGTGTTCCATACGCTGCCGCCCTTGCTCTCACCCAGCCGAGCGATAGCATCGAGGACCGGCCGCGGGGCTTTTCTCATGTCATCCGCGAGCCGATCAACTGACACGTCGGAATGCACTCGGCTGGCCAGCAAGATATGCCTCCGACGGGCCTGCGCACCTCCGAGCTGAGAGGCGTTGAGGATCCCGTAGGAAACGTTGTATCCCATCTCCGTCAACGCTTTCTCGGCGATGTGCACTACGCCCTTCTGGGCATGCATCACACCGGGAACGTTCTCGATAAGGACGTGCTTAGGGCGGACGACTTCCGCAAACCGCACCATCTTCAAGTAGAGGAGATTCTTGGGGTCCGCACGTCTTGTGTGATTGTTCAAGTCGCTGTTGCCTTGGCAAGGGGGGCCTCCAATAAGGAGGTCCAACCCGGCAAATTTTCGGGCAAGCCTCCGTTCCTCAAGCCTCGGAGAATCACCTATGTCGCCAGGGACTAGGTCGTTAACGTCGGATTGCGATGCCTCGGCGTCGGCGAAATTGGTCCGAAACACCTCCAGCGCATCGAGATTATTGTCCAAGGCAAACACGTGCTTTGGTTTCTTTCCCGCCGCCCGAATAGCCTCTGACGCCCCCAAAGACAGGCCACCGCAGCCACTGAACAGGTCTACTACCGTCACATCAGGGCCAGCGGACATGGGAGCAGGTCCCTCTAGCCATTCGTCCCAAAAAGCCTCAGAAGGCGCAAGACCCTCCCGCCCGGGAGGCGTTATCCGCCTTCGCATGGTTTCGTGGAATGATCCGTCCCGAAGGAACACCCGCCGACGCACAACGCTGTCATCTGCTTCGTACTCTTCCTGCAACCTTTGTGGGACAAATTCTTCGGGAACGGGTTGCAGGCTCATGATGACTACCCTAAGGGAAGGCACCGACAGTTCATGACCGCGCCACGTTCAGGCCCGCCCTATGTAGTCAGAGACACAAGGACGTTCCTTACAGTGCGGCGGAAACTGTCAGGTACATCCTGGTAGAAGGGCAGCGTAGCACCACCAATGCGGGAAGATGCCTTGTGCATTCGGGGGGACGTGTCGTTAGACACCAACGTCACACTAATGATTCGGCGCCCAGGCTCGTCAGCGCTCGCACACTGTCCAATCTGCAAACCCCACATGTACTTGCTGCCGCCCGTGGCCGCGGCTTCCCTCGTCAGAGGCTCGAAGGCTCTGTATTTGGCATCGAAAACCGCTACCCGAGTAGGCCGCTGTGGTTTTGTGGCGAACAGAAGAACGTCCGGCCTGAGGTCTGAGGAACTAGAGGAAATTCCTTCCGGGAATTTGCTTGTGAAAGCCTGCGTCGAAGTGACAACCGCCTGTGCCAGCATGCCAACAACCGTGCCGTCGGACAACGTCCATGTATACCCCCAATCAGCACCCACCAATTCAAGTCGCTCAGATGCCACCACGTCTGTAAGTTCCTCATTGATTGTGCGCTTGGTGCATATACCAACCCACCCCTCATACAAGCGCCATATCTCGCTGAGCGGCGCCGAAGCCTGCGAGCCATTCCTTGTCGCGTCGAAAGCAGACACAACAAGCTGGAGAGATTCCCAAGCATGGATTAGTGAAACGGGCCATGAAGAGATCGGTGTCGGCTGGGAAGAGCCGCCCGCCTTGCCCGCAACGCGCAGAAATGGTGCGGCGATCCATGAAGCCTCTTCAGGTGACAAGCCTTCCGTCGTACGGACTATTTTTGCTACCGCCAAAGCGGCTGCAGCCAAGGCGGGGCAATCAAAATCCTCATACTCACTCATCAAACGCAGGCTGTGAGATGGAAGTATCCGGCCGTCAACGCAGATACCCGCGGCTCGTCGAGCTCCCGTCAAAGCTGTCTGACGTAGGTCTTCCCTGCCGCCAGGCAAGTCGATTGGCCGGACAGTCGAGACCGTCTCATGTCTTTGGGGCCAAGCAGCAAGAACCTCTTGGCATGAGGCGTGAGCGCGGTGGATTGCGGCTAAACGCAAGTGGTCCGATGGCTTTGCTCGTCCCGGCAGCCCACGCTGCTGGCCCAAGACGCTAGCCGGTGCATGACCGGTTTCATTAATAAGGTCCTCCCAGAGCGCCCCGAGCGCCTCCATCGTTACCGGGGCAGGCGGATCCAAGGTCAGCGTTTCTATCTTGGGGCTCCCGCCAACGCTTACAAGTACGTCGACGGATCCGCAACATATATCTGACCCGCTCATAGTTGATCTATCGACGTCCAGAAAAGTAGTCGTTCCCTCCTGAGTGACGCGAAGGCCCGCGGGCGCGAGAACGAACGTGCCGGCTGTCTTCAGAGCTGTGCTCCGAAACCGATCCCTTAGAACAATGGTCTGTGGCCGTGGATCCCAAACTGAAGATCGTCGCCAGGCTTCCGTTTTCACGAGAGGGAGGCCCAGAAATCCACCGATTCAGGAAAGACTTGGGCAGTTCTGGCACGTTCT
Source organism: Arthrobacter sp. CMU6 (assembly GCF_059090205.1). Lineage (NCBI taxonomy): Bacteria > Bacillati > Actinomycetota > Actinomycetes > Micrococcales > Micrococcaceae > Arthrobacter > Arthrobacter sp. CMU6. Next base: position 39,833 of record NZ_JBNHFL010000018.1, on the reverse strand, counting down.
AGGCGGACCAGCCTCGCCTGCAAAACACCGAGGTCTAGACCCCCACTGGTTGCCAGCAAATCCTTCGACGCAATCAATGTCGTCACGGCGGCATTAAATTCCTTCGGACCCATTTGCGGCAAAAAGACATGCAGAAAGGCGTTCTGCGCCGCCCATTTACCGACCTGCAGGGCATCAACGTTTTGGATCTTCTCGCAAAGGCGGACATACCAACACATATATAAGGCTGCGCGGTTAAGATCCCGCCGACTCGGTTGAAACCTGGATGACTCCTCTATCGTGTTTAGCAGTTCGTGTAGATGCCCCAGTAGGATGGCGAGGTCTTGTTCCGAGTATGTGTTCAAAACGGCGGACGGATTGCCCAGCACGTTCTCAGGGAAGCTTTCGAGTTCGTTTTCCGCCGCTCCGGCACTCGCCAATATAGAGGCAGCGGTATCGGCAATCACTTCCATCTCCCGGGGCTCCAAGAGCACCACCAGGCCTCTTCCCGTTACCTTCCGCGCCGGGGCGGGACTTGTCGAGTCAACATTGATGGTGGCAAACACCCGAGGCCACGGGCCAAACTGGAGCGCTTGAGGTATGGGTATATCGGTAACTCCGAACGTGTGCTCCTTGGCGCTGTTATGAAGCGTCCAATTTATAGTTGAAACTGATGTTGCGCTAAGACCATGAGTAACCGGCGCGAGGTAGGCCTCCACCACTGACATATTGGCCTCTTCTACCAAGAGGATAGGGCTAAAAACGGAGGCACCAGCACCCTCGCTGATGTTCAGGAGCCCTTGGCACTCCTCATGGAGCAGTAAAAAGGTTTCAGTATCAGCGGTCGCGGCGAACTCGGTAGTTAGCGCTGAGTAGTACCCCGCGACATCTTCTGGTCCGAGCCAACCGCGACGCGCTTCGATGACCGCGAAAGACTCTGGAGGTACAAAGAATTCCGCAAGCAGTCTGGCCAGCGCGCTCTTCCCGGTGCCGCTGGGGCCTGCAAACATCAAGAGGTGACTAGAGAGGGCGCATGCTAACACGTCGATTATTGTCGCCTGATCTAAGGTCAGGCCCCTCTGTGTAGCCAACTTGGCCAGCAAATCTGGAAGCTCGGGCACCTTTTCCATGGAACGTGTGACACCCTGAGCAAGATCGGCGAACCTGGTTTGGTCGACCATCACATCAGCAGGAGGCGTCGTTTCACCTTCACCTGAAGCCTGAACGGACACGAGCTTATCTTCTGTCAGGGTAGGGAAATGCTGCATCAACCTTACCGGCAAGGTTTGATCGGATCTATGAATTAGCTCCGCAATTGTCCAGAATGGATTATCAGCCGTCCCATTATTTGTGAAGACCGCAACGTTTACAACCTTCGGAAACCTTCGAATTCGATCTGCGGCAACCCGTCGGAATTTTTCGGAGTTGTATGTTCCTTTGCAGAATATGAGGTAAAGGTCTATATCCTTGTCGTTACTTTCGGTAAGGACGTTGGCAGCGCGCCCCGACCCGTTAGCTTTTTTGCATCTCGTGGTGACTGGCCCCTGGCCGTCCGCCTCTAACTCCTCGGCCACAATCTTGTCGACTTCTTGCCACGCATAGCCGGTTTTGGTACCCACTACCACCTTATTAGCGGCGTTGCTTAGTTTAACTTCGAATTCGTTTGGGGTGGTCGGATCGGCGCCCGTGTCAGGAAAATCGTCAACAGTCATTATTCAATCATCGCAGCCATGGAGCGGAAGTCAGGCGGCAGTAAATGCGTGTCGGGCTACAAAATTGCCCTCTACCCCTTCTTGGACCTACGCCTCCTCGACTCGCGCTCAAGCCGCGCTGCGTTAGGTCGGGCGTCCTCAGGTGCCAGTCAACGTGAGATTACCGGAGCGTAGTCGCCAAGTGGAAAAGTCGGGGGCCAGCGTCTGTCGAAAACCGCAACCAGGAAGCAGAAGACGTGATCGCTCAATCCGGGCGGAAACCGCTGGGTATCGGTGAGGCTTGATACGGTGGCCAGTCTGGTCGTTGGTTCGGACCACGTAGAAGTGCGCGACGTCTCAAACAGCTTGCCGGTGGTTCAAGGTCGCCGAGGACACGCGATTGGAGGCACCGTCCTCATCTGCACCTTCGGTTGAAGCCCATTTGTCCTTCTTAGTTCTCCTGGCCGGGGGCTCGTCCCTCAGGGAGACTTATAGACGCAATAAGGCAAACGCTGTGGCTGCTCTTCCTTGGTCAAAGTCCTGCCGATTTGTGGTCCTACAACGATTCTCCACGCATTCTTCACCCTTGACATGCATGCCACGGTTAGACGGTTTCGGCATAGTCATCGGCCGAACCCAAGGCTCAGTAGCAGGTACCCGCCGCATTTGGCAGCACTGTCGAGATGGGCCAAATCACCTTGCATCTCAGTCGCAGATACATCGGTGAAGGCTCAATCCAGTCCCCGGCTATCGGTAACGGCCATAGTCCTCCGGGCGGTCAAGGCAGCGCTCCACTGAGACCCTGGAACAAGCGAACATGCCACGCGCTCTAACCAGCACGCAAAGACCCCCCATGCACCCGCCAGAGCCCGTCTACCCTTGCTACCTTCCGGTCCTGGGGGAGTTCAACAGGATGACGCCACATGAGGGGCCGCCAATAACCTTACCCGAATCTCGCGCGCGTCCTAAATCTGCGGGAGCGGGTAAGACTACGGGAGGGGACGCTTTCACTACGACGTGCTATCCAACCAACGGCGACGACATTTTGGCCCTCTAGGATGAATCTGACCGTCCGCCGGCCCAGAGCAAGGAGAGCCCCAGTGGAAACTGCGATATGGATTGCGCTCATTTCCGCCCTTGGCGTCACTCTGTCGGCCTTCATTCAGTGGAGATCCAACAAGGCAACACTGACAGCGGCAGAGAGACGTGAAGTCGCTGAACGCGAGGACCGCAACAAGCAAATAGCCGCAGATAGAGAACATCAGCGGTTGATGGCGGCTGCGTCAGATGAAAGAGCCCTCGCCCTGAAGAAGTGGGAAGCTGACAAGGCCCTTGCCGAGACTTGGCGACCCAAACGTGCTCAGGCTCATGAAGAGGCATTGCGGGCCATTGAGGCGTATCGGCAGGCAACGAATAGCGAGAAGATCGATTTCGTCATGTCGAGCATACGAAAAGCGGCCGTGCAGGGAAAAGGTAAGCAATTTGGGAGTATAGCGATGGAGCTCGACGCGGCAAGTATAGACGTCCACACCTACGGCTCGGAGAACGCGTCCAGTCGTTTTCAAGAGGTGAGGACAACATTGATCAGCCTTCAGAGTGCATTCATGACGAAGAGACTCCTGTCGCCCGATACGCCGGTCAGCAGCGATGAAATGAAAAGCCTTGACTCCCTTATGCAAAAGCTGGACGGTGACATTGCCGCGTATCGAAGAGCCGCGAAAGCCGACCTTGGAACAGAAAGTTAGGCGGATGCTGGCCAACAGCTCGGTTGGCGGCCGCGCGTCCTAATTATTGACCAAGGTGCCGGGGAATTGCGCTGGCCTACCTAGACCCTCTTGTAGAGAGGGGCCTTCCATTCCATGCCGGCCTGCGCGGTGCGGAAAGTGTGTGTGGCGCCGAAACCTGATCTTCAAGGGGGCTCTGCGGATTTGAGCCATTATGAGAAACAAGACCCCGGCGGGGCCACGGACCGAATTTTTGCAAACTCATACCCCCCTCCCCATTGGCCGATACGTCTTGCGACCACGGCGTGCCGAGGGCTTCGTCGAACCTTGTGAATCATCGTTGAATGAGCATAGGATCGTCCTGCCAGATTGCCCAAGGCAGGCAACAGTCGCGTAACCTCTGCATCGCTTTTGACCTATGTCGTCTTCCTGCTGGTGCCCCGAGCTAGCGCCCCCGCGGCTGGTCGGCCAGTGATCCCCGCGAGTCGCATCATGGACTCCCTTGCCGGTACTGGGCGTTGCCCAGCTGTTATTCACATATGGTCTGTGGCCTCATGAGCAGAAGTCGGAGAGTGCCTTTGTTCCTCGTTCCCGACACATAGGCCGGAGGAACGAGGAACATCGCCACCGGCGCGTTCCTCGTTCCTAAGGAACGTCAAGGGAACCAGGAACGGGGGATCAAAAACTCGCCAGCGACCCGAACTGCTGGCGGTAGGCCCTCCATCCCCTGGCCGCCCGGTCCGTCCCCCATTTCAGGCGATCCTTGATGTCCCGGACGGAGTCCGGTGCCGGATCGAGTGCCTTCAACGCGGCCAAGTCCGGTCCCGGCACAGCCTCAGGCACAACGTCCCCGGACGTCGGCGCCCAAACCGACCACGTACCGTCCGCGTCTATCCGGAACGTACCTGCCAGCGGTTCCCGCTGACCGCCCGGGCACGTGGCCCTCAAACCTCCATGCCGGTCCTTTTGCAGGACCAAGCGGCAGGAGCCGCCCCTCCCCGGTGCGAAAGGCTCATCGATCCGGACACGCAGCGATGTTCCCCCGATTGCCCGCATCTTCGCTGCCGTCCCCGTCGGCCCCTTGGTCTCCGGGTTCTTCGCCACGTGATCGATGACGATGAGGCAGCATCCGGCCCGAGCCAGCGGCTTCAGCGCCCCTGCATGGGCGATGGTGAAGTCGTCAGGGCTGTTGGAGTTGAGGTTCATCACAGGGAGTAGTTCTCCGATGCTGTCCATCACCACTACAGACGGCACCCACTCCCCCAGATCCGCAACCGTTGCCATGAGGTCTGGTCGGTCTTCCGGTTCCTTGTACCGGAAGCGGGCAAGATCTGACAATGCCGGTCTTGGCGCTCCCAGTTCCAAGAGTCTGGCGACCGTGGAGGCCATGCCGTTGTGGTCCAGATCCACCACGGCGGCGGAACCTCCGTCTGCCAAGGCTTCCGCTACAGCAGCCAGGGCCACCCAGGTCTTACCAGACTCGGGTTCACCGAACAGCATGTTGACCTGACCCTGATAGAAGAGCGCCGCGTCGTCGCTGCGCGCAAAACTGATGGTTGCGGAGGCTTGGCCAACGTACCGGCGAGCAGGCCTGCCACATCCCCGTACACGACACCTGATGGGGCGTTCCTCGTTCCCGCCCCCTCTGTGTGAGGTACAGGGAACGGTTCAGATGCAGATGCGGGTATCGTCTGGATTGTGTCGTGTTTCCCGCAAATTGAAGTTGAATTTGTCAGGGCGATGTAGGGGTTCGTCACGGCCTGCCACTCTCCGCGGTCGGCTCCCAAGTGAAACGCCGGGAGTCCGGATGATTCAGGTTCGCCTGCCGGGTCTTTTCCCGGGCAATCTGGACATCGATGAAACGTGCCGCCCAGCGGACAGTGGTCCTGATATCCGCCATATCCGCCAGTCCCGCGGCTGGGATGTCCCCACGCCGTTTGTCTGCCCTGTCTTTGCCGTCCCGCCAGTCCGCGCCTAGCCTTACGGCCAGCTCCCATGGGCGCCAGCCCAGCTGCTCCAAGCGTCGGCCCTCTGCGGCCCGCTCCCATGGTTCAAGACCCTCTACCGTGGGCGCCACATTGAACGCTGGAGGGCACGGGTCTAGGGGATCACGGCGGCCGTCCGCAAACGGTGTGCAACGGTGGGACGCATGGCGGCGGCGAATTAGACTAGTGGCGATATCAAGGTTTGCGGCCCCCGATGTTTCCAGGCGTCGGGGGCTTTCTTGTGACCTCATCAGGCACCACCGCCCCTATCTGTTTCTTCCAGGTCGTTCAGCCGGTTCCTGTGTTCAGCCAAGCCTCGGACGTATCGCTCCAGCTCGTCATGGGAGATATACGTGCGGCGACCGACTTTGATCACGGCTATATCGCCAGCCTTAATCACTTCGTAGAGGGTGGATCGGCCCATCCCTCCAAGGACCTCCTGAGCCTCAGGGAGCGGGTGCAGCAGGCGGACCATCGCAAAGTCTCCTTCCGGTAGTGTCCCCGCGTATCCACGAGGACATTGACTACTGTGGCAGGGAAATATCACACTTTGGAGTGTCAGTCGCCTGCCACTTACCGACACAGGAAGGATGTACCAGATGGAATCGAGAAAAAACATGAAGATCAGGAAGCGGATAAACCTCGATATTGGTTGGGCAGAAGCCGATCTAGCAGGGAAGACCGTGGAGGTTGGGGACCGCACCGTACCCGCGCTCATCTTCGTGACCTTCCCCGGCGCCGAAGGGCAGCCCAAGCTGGAGCTGACTCTCGACTCGTCCTCAGGAATCCCCAGATGCACGGACGCCCGGCTGTCAGGGCCTAATCTGCGCTCACACGACTTCCGGCAAATCGACCTCGCGACATGGATAGAACAAATCGTTCCGCTCTTCATGGACGAAATCGTTGAACGCCAGATATCAGACGACGGCCGGGTCCAGATGAAAATTGTTCAGCGCGTTGCCGACGTTGATGCCGCCCATACGAAGGAGGCTAAGAAGGAGCTCCGAGAGTCGATTCGGGCGGGCCGTCGAAAGGTAACCCCGGAGTTACTGAAGCGGGTTGCGGACACTTACAGGTCAGATGAAGCCACGCCTGCGCAAGCCGTACAAAGGGCGTTCTTCGTGTCCCCGCGGACGGCGTATCGATACATTCGTGAGGCCAGAAAGTTGGGCTTCCTTGAGCCAATTGAGGACGGGCTTTGAGCACGTCAAAGAGGCGCGGCAACCACGAGGGTTCCAACCCTGTCCAGAGAAGCGATGGCCGGTGGCAAGTCCATATCCGCCATACTGACGACAACGGCGTCGCGAAGCGGACAACGGTTTACGGGAAGACGCCCAAGGAAGCCCGGGATAAGGCGGACGATGTCCGTGACAGGCTGAGGGCCCACCTGCCTGCAAGGGACCGAAGGGTGACCGTCGGCGTGTTCACGGCTGAGTGGATGTCCTCGACGCTTGCGGCCTCCGACCGCAAGTCAACCACGAAGGAGATGTACGCCGCCGTGGCTAGGAACCACATCATAAACGCGGGTATCGGGCGGATATCCCTAGACAAGCTGAAGCCCTCTCACGTGGAGGCATGGAAGGTGGAGCTCCAGCGGCGCGGACTTGCAGAATCAACGGTGCGATCCGCCTACACTATTCTGCGCGCGATCTTGGACACTGCCGTTCGGGACGAGGCACTCGCTAGAAATCCTGCCGCCGCCGTGGCCCGTCCCAAGGTGGGCAAGAAGGAGGCCATGCACCTGACTCCGGCACAAGTCCGAGTTCTCCTTGAAAAGGCAGGGTCGAGCCGGTACGCGGCCGTTTTCGAGCTGTTGGTAAACACAGGTCTCCGGCGCGGTGAAGCGTTGGCGCTGACCTGGTCCGATGTCGATTTCGATAAAAAGCTGATCCGGGTACGCGGGACGCTTGCTCGGGTGAATGGACAGCTCATGGTAACGGAGCCCAAGACGGAGAAGTCCAGACGTGTGATCCGAATGTCTCCGTCATCAGAGCGAATTCTCAAAGCTGTTCGGCTGAGACAGAAGGAGGAACGCCTCAAGGCTGGCTCCGTGTGGGTGCAGACGCACTATGTCTTCACAACAGAAACCGGGGAGCCCTGTGACCCCAGGAATGCCCTGCGGGCGTTGAAATCTGCCGCAGCCAAGACCGACCTGCCCGGCATCGGCCTACACACCCTCCGCCACTCGGCGGCGACGGTGCTGATCGAGAACGGCGTCCCGCTAAAGGTGGTCTCGGAGATTCTCGGCCATTTCTCAGTCAGCATCACGGGTGATATCTACGGTCATGTCTCCCCAGACGTTTCCGCCGGGGCCTTGGACGCTCTGGGCACGGCGCTAAGCGGCTAATGGTGGTCACAAAAGGTGGTCACGACGTGATGAGAAACAACAGAGGCCGTCTCCGGTTTCCCGGAAACGGCCTCTGATCAGTACTTTCTTTGGTCGGGCTGACAGGATTTGAACCTGCGACCCCTTGACCCCCAGTCAAGTGCGCTACCAAGCTGCGCTACAGCCCGTCAGTTCCGCCGTTCTCCGCTTTGGTGACTGTTCCGAAGAATTTCACCTCAGCAGTCCGGCCGAACCACCTAGAAGAGCTTACACGATTCCGGAGGGTGCCAGTGACACTTTCCGGCATTCGCCGCCCGGTGTGTCGTAATTAACGCTTCTTGCCCCGCTTTTCACGCACACGCATGCTGACTTCGATGGGCGTTCCCTCGAAGCCAAAGGTTTCCCGCAGGCGGCGGGTGATGAACCGGCGGTAGCCCGGGTCCAGGAATCCCGTGGTGAACAGGACGAACTTCGGGGGGCGGCTGGAGGCCTGCGTGCCGAAGAGGATGCGGGGCTGCTTGCCCCCGCGGACAGGGTGCGGGTGGGCTGCAACCAGTTCACCCAGGAAGGCGTTGAGCCGTCCGGTCGGAATGCGCCGGTCCCAGTTTTCCAGCGCCAGTTCCAGCGCCGGCACCAGGCGGTCCTTGTGCCAGCCCGTCTTGGCGGAGATGTTAACGCGCGGTGCCCACTCCACGTGCGCCAGGTCCTGCTCGATTTCGCGTTCCAGGTACCGGCGGCGTTCGTCGTCCAGCAGGTCCCACTTGTTGAACGCGAGCACCAGGGCACGCCCCGATTCGATGGCCAGCTGCAGGATGCGGACGTCCTGTTCGCTGAGCACCTCGTCAACGGCAAGAAGAACGACGGCGACCTCCGCTTTTTCCAGCGCACTCTGGGTCCGGAGGGAGGCATAGAAATCGGCGCCCTGCGCCATGTGCTGGCGCCGGCGGATGCCAGCGGTGTCCACGAAGCGCCAGGTCTGGCCGCCGAGTTCAATGAATTCGTCGACAGGGTCGCGCGTGGTGCCGGCGGTGTTGTCCACCACCACACGCTCGGAGCCGGCCAGCTTGTTCAGCAGGGAGGACTTGCCGACGTTGGGGCGTCCGATCAGGGCGATCCGTCGCGGGCCGCCGGAGCGTTCAACACCCTCGACGGTGGAGAACTCTGGCAGGGTGTCCATGACGTGGTCCAGCAGGTCGGCGACGCCACGTCCGTGCAGGGCAGAGACAGGGTACGGCTCGCCGAAGCCCAGGCCCCACAGGACTGCCGAATCGGCTTCCTGTGCGAAGTCGTCCACCTTGTTGGCCACGAGGATGACAGGCTTCTTGCTCCGGCGGAGCATCTTCACGACGGCCTCGTCGGTGGCGGTGGCTCCAACGGCCGAGTCGACGACGAACAGCACGGCGTCAGCCAGCTCCACGGCCATTTCGGCCTGCTCTGCCACCCGGGCATGGATGCCGCGGGCATCGTGCTCCCAGCCGCCGGTGTCCACCAGGGTGAAGTTCCGGCCGTTCCAGTTCGCCGAGTACATCACGCGGTCGCGCGTCACGCCGGGAGTGTCCTCCACGACCGCCTCGCGGCGGCCGAGGATGCGGTTGACGAGGGTTGACTTGCCGACGTTCGGGCGGCCGATGATGGCGAGCACGGGGTCCAGCTTGAGCGGGCCCTCGAGCTCGTCCTCGTCGTGCAGGCCGCTGAGGAGCGCGGCGTCTTCCTCGTCGAGTTCGTAGTCGTCCAGTCCGGCGCGGAGGGAAGCGGCGCGAAGCTCCGCCTCCTGGTCGTCCAAGGCTGCCAGATGTTCTGCCACCTGGTCCGTGCCGGTGGGCGTGTATTCGTCTTCGCCGGCGCCGGAGTGGCCGGAAGTTTGAGTCGTATCGCTCATTGCACTTTCCTTAATGGTGGTCTGCCGGCGGTCCGGCTACTGCGGTGGAACGTTGGTGCGGATGATCCGCGGAGGGCAGGGACAGCCCGCTGAGCCGGACAGTGTCGCGGACGTGTGCGGCCAGAAGGTCACGGATTTCCGTGGCCGCCCTGTCCATTGAAGCACGCCCGGTTTCATCCGGTTTCCGGCCGAGCGCGAGGGGTTGGCCAAAGCTGACGTGCAGCCGGCGGCCCGGTTTCGGGATGCTGTCCAGGTGTTCGCCGCCCTGCCGCGTGCCCAGGATGGCCACGGGCACCACGACGGCGTCGGAATTCAGGGCGAGCCACGCCACTCCGTTGCTGATGCCGGCTGCGGTGCCGCTCCCCCGGGTTCCCTCGGGCAGGATGCCGACGCAGCGGCCGGCGTCGAGCACGTCCTTGCTGAGCTGGAGAACCGCACGGTCCCCCGCCCGGTCGACCGGAAGCTGGCCAGACGCCTTCAGCACGCGGCCAAGGATGCCCTTGAACATCTCCTTCTTGACGAGGATGTGCATGGGCCGGGGCGAGGCACCGAACATGACGGGACCGTCGAGGAAGCTGATGTGGTTTCCTGCGAAAATCACCGGCCCCGCGGCCGGAACGTTGGAGCGCCCGGTCACGGATGTGCGGTAGACGATGTTGTTCAGGAACCGGCCGACGGGCCGGCTCCAGGCCATAGTCCAGCTCCCGGGAACTCCAGTCCCCGGCATCCTGGCCGATTCACTCATGGTTGATGACCTTGGTGACGATGCGGAGCGCGGCGGACACGGTTTCCTCGAAATCCAGCTCCGACGAATCCAGTGTCACGACGCCGTCCGCCGCCTGGGTGAAGTTCACCACTGTGGAGTCCTTCGCGTCCCGCTGGGTCACCTGGGCAGCCAGCTGCTCGGCACTTTGCGTTCCGCCGAGCTGGAGGCCGCGGCGGCGGAGGCGCGCCTCCTCGCTGGCGGTCAGAAGCATGCGCACCTGGGCAGCGGGCGCGACGACGGTGGTGATGTCCCGGCCTTCCACCACCATGCGGCGGTTGTGCTTTTCGATCAGCGCGCGCTGGCGGCGGATGAGTTCCGTCCGGGCACCGAGCGTGGTGGCAACGGCGCTGACGGCCGAGGAGATTGCCGGTTCCCTGATGGCGTCGGTAACGTCCGTGCCGTCGACCCGCACATACTCGGTGTGCGGGCTGGTGCTGATGTCCAGCGGCAGCTCTTCGGCGGCCAGCTCGACGGCGGAGGCATCAGAAAGGTCTGTTCCGCGGTCGAGGCAGTACCACGTGAGGGCCCTGTACATGGCGCCCGTGTCCAGGTAGGCAAGGCTGAGGCGGCGAGCCACTTCCTTGCTGACGCTGGATTTTCCGGAGCCGGACGGCCCGTCGATGGCCACCACCAGCGGCCGGCCCAGCCGGAGGGCAGGCAAAGTTTCGGTCAGTTCCTGTGTCATTACTGCAGTACCCGCCATCCACGGTCGCTTAGTGCTTCTACAAGGAGGTCATGCGCGCTCGGCAGCACGGAGATCTCCACCATGCCCACATTCTGCCCTGAGGAGTGGTCCAGGCGGAGATCTTCGAGGTTGACGCCAATCTCACCGATCTCGGTCAGCAGCCTGGCGATCTGCCCGGGCCGGTCGTCCACGAGCACCGTCAGCCAGGAATATGCCTGCGGCGGTCCGCCGTGCTTACCCGGAATCCGTGCCTGCCCGGCATTGCCTTCGCTCATCAGCTGGGCCAGGTCGAGACGGGCCCCGGCGGCCGCAGGGTCTTCCAGAGTTCCGATCAGCCGGTTGAGGTCTTCGCGCACACCGTAAAGGATCTCCACCACCTTGCGGGCATTCGCCCCCAGGATCTGGACCCACAGTGTGGGGTCGCTGGCTGCGATGCGGGTGGTGTCGCGGAGCCCGTTCCCTGCCAGGGAAAGGGCGTGCAGCGGCGTGTCCTGCAGACGGGTCGCCAGCAGCGAGGACATCACCTGCGGCAGATGGGACACCAGCGCCACGGCCCCGTCGTGTTCCTCGGCCGTGAACTGCGACACGAGGGCCCCGAGGTCGGTGGCCAGCGTCCGCGCAGCCTGGACCGCCCCGGCCGAGGATTCCTCGGTGGGGCAGACAACCCACGGCATGGAGGTGAAGAGCTCGCCCCTGGCGGCGACGGGCCCGGATTTCTCGCGCCCGGCCATGGGATGGGTACCGACGTAACGGCTGAGGTCAGCGCCGCGGCTGCGCAGGTCCTCCAGGATCGCCGCCTTGACGCTGGCGATGTCGACGACGGTGGCGTCCGGATAGTCTGCCAGCGCACGGTCCACAACTTCCGCGGTGACATCCGGCGGCGAGGCGACAACCACCAGTTCAGGGCTTTCATCCCCCATGGCGGCCAACGGCAGGCCGGCGCCGATGTCGACGGCGACCGCCTGGTTGGTGGGCGAGGGGTCGGACAGGTAGACGGCAACGCCACGGCCGCGCAGGCCGAGACCGATGCTGGCGCCGAGCAGACCCGTGCCAATAACGACGACCGGCCCGTTCAGATGTCCGCGGCCGTGCGTACGGAAAGCCGACATGCCCTACAGCCCCACGGATGCCAGCAGGTGGCCGACTTCCTGCTTGCCGAGGTTGCGGATGCTTCCCTGGCGCTGGTCGCCCAGGCCGATGGGCCCGACCTTGACGCGCACCAGGCGCAGCACCGGGAATCCGACGGCGTCGAACAGGCGCCGGACAATGCGGTTCTTGCCGGAGTGCAGCACCACTTCGATGAGCACGTGGCCGGGAGTTGAGTCGACCAACCGGAAGGAGTCGACCGACGCGAAGCCGTCCTCGAGTTCGATGCCCTCCTTGAGCTGTGCGCCGATGCCCTGCGGGAACGGCCCGCGGACCTGGACCAGGTAGGTCTTGGGGACCTCGTAGGACGGGTGGGTCAGCCGGTTGGCCAGCTCGCCGTCGTTGGTCAGCAGGAGCAGGCCTTCGGTGGCGACGTCCAGGCGTCCGACGTGGAAGAGCCGTTCGCCCTGGTTGTTGCGGACGTAGTCGCTGATACACGGCCGGCCTTCGGGGTCCTCCATGGTGGACACCACGCCCTTGGGCTTGTTGAACACCATGTAGACCAGGGTGTCATCGAGCTGGATGCGCAGGCCGTCCACGTGGATGACGGCGGTCTTGGGGTCGACGCGTACGCCGAGCTCGGTGACAACCTTGCCGTCGACCTCCACGCGGCCCTCGGCGATCATCTCTTCACAGACGCGGCGCGAGGCAACGCCGGCGGAGGCCATTACCTTCTGCAGGCGGACGCCATCGGCATCGTGGACTTCCGACTGCGGTACCTCGGCGCGGGGACCGCGCGTCCGGGAGGGCCGGCGGACCGGACCCAGGCTCTGGCCGAAGCGTTCGCTGCCGAAGGCGCGCGAGCCACCTGCCCTGGGAGCACCCGATTTGGGCTTCAGCGCGCCCGGGGTGCCGGGGGCCTTGTTCGCTCCGGGCTTCCGGGCAGCGGCCGCCTTGCGTGCACCGGCCTTGGGTGCGCCAGTCCTGGGTGCGGGGGCCTTGGCGCCCGGCTTCCAGTCGCCTGCCGGCCGGCGGCCGGCGGGTGCCTCATCGGGATCGACGAAGCGCTCCTCGCGCGGCTTAGTCTTGTAGGTGCGGTCGCCGAAGGGGCGTTCACCGCCCTTGGGGAAGTCGCGCTTCCCGGCGCCCGCGCCGCGGCCTTGTACCGCCCCGCGGCCTTGCGCCGCGCCGCGCGCGGCGTTGCTGTCCGGACCTTTGCGTCCGGAGCTGTTACGTGGTGAACCCTGGCGTCCCGCCTGTGTCATGACCCGTCCTCTGTGATTTTGACCGGCAAAGGTTGTCCAAAGACAACACTAGCCAGCCGTGCAGATTAAATCTGCCCTGGTAAAAACTGCTTCGCAGGCATGCCGCCTACATTCTTCCGGCGTCGTAGAATTCTTCAATTCCTTCAAGCCCCGGAAGGTGCGGTGAAAGCTGAGGCAACTCAGCCACCGAGCCGATTCCCATGCGCTCAAGGAAATACGACGTCGTGCGGTACAGGAGAGCGCCCGATTCCGGATCTGTTCCGGCCTCTTCGATCAGCCCGCGCTGGGTCAGCGTCCGCACAACAGAGTCAACGTTGACTCCACGAATTGCAGACACCCTTGCCCTGGACACCGGCTGCCGGTAAGCGATGACGGCGAGTGTCTCGAGCGCCGCCTGGGTCAGCCTGGCTGTCTGCCCTTCCAGGACGAAAGTACCGACGACGTCGGCGAATTCAGCCCGCGAGTAGATGCGCCAGCCGCCAGCGACATTCCGCAATTCAAAGCCCCGGGGGCTGGAAGGGACCTCATGCTCAGGTCCATAACTGCCAGTTTCCATATCCGGGGCTTTAACAGTATAGCCGTCATAGTCGCGCTGCAGGTCCAGCAGCAGAGCCTCGACGGCGTCCACGGTCAGGTTGAGCCCTGCCGCAAGGTCGGTGGCAGAGGTGGGCTGATCCAGCACCATCAGCACCGCCTCAAGCGCGGCGCGTTCCCGGCCTGCAATTGCGTCCGTCATTGCTGCTCCTCGTACTCCTCGCTCAGGTGCTCCGCGGTCCATCCGCTGCCCGCCGCTGTCCAGCGCACGGTCAGGTCCCCAAGCGGCGCCACCTGGTCGAAGGCCACCGCCTGGTCCCTGAACAGTTCCAGGAGCGCCAGGAAGCGCGCCACCACAACCAGGGTGGACTCGGCGTCGGCAATCAGGGCCCGGAATGTCAGGGGCCGGCCGGCCTGCAGCCGCAGGCCGATCAGCTCCGCCTGCTCGCGAACGCTCACGGTGCCGCCGTGCAGGTGGGCCACTCCGACCTCCGTCGGCGCCGGGGCTTTAGGCCTGAGCGCTGTCTCGGCTAACGCCGCGAACTGCGCGGGGCTGTGCTTCCAGACGAGCTCCGGCAGCATCGCGGCGAAATGTTCCTCAAGGGCGACCTGCCGTGGATAGCGCTGGGACTCCAGTTCCAGTGTGGCGTCCATCAGCGCGGCGACCTGCTTGAAGGCTTTGTATTGCAGCAGCCGGGCGAAGAGCAGGTCACGTGCCTCGAGGAGGGCGATGTCGTCGTCGTCCTCCACCTCGCCTGCGGGCAGCAGGCGCGCTGCCTTCAGGTCCAGCAGCGTTGCCGCGATGACGAGGAACTCACTTGCCTCGTCGAGGGCCCACTCCTCCCCCAGTTCCTGGAGATTCCGGATGTACCGGATGAACTCGTCGGTGACCGTGGCAAGCGCCACCTCGGTGATGTCCAGCTGGTGTTTGGAGATCAGCCCCAGCAGGAGGTCGAAGGGGCCGCTGAAGTTTGCCAGGCGTACTTCGAAGCCGGACCGCCTGGCCTCGGCGGGGCGCGTTGCCGGCTCTGCGGTCATCCGGGTTAGGGCGCGCCGCCGCGCGAAATCAATTCCTTGGCGAGGCGGCGGTAGGCGTCGGCACCCACATGGTTTCCGGCGTAGCTCATGATGGGCTCGGCGGCCACGGTGGCGTCGGCGAACTTGATGGAGCGCTTGATGACGGTTTCGAAGACCTTGTCCCCGAAGGCTTCCACCAGGCGGCTGATCACCTCGCGGCTGTGCAGTGTGCGGGCGTCGTACATCGTGGCCAGCACGCCGTCCACCTGCAGCCGCGGGTTAAGGCGGTCCTGGACCTTGTCGATGGTTTCGACCAGGAGGGCCACAGCGCGCAGGGCAAAGAATTCGCAGATGAGCGGAATGATCACGCCATGCGCCGCGGTCAGCGCGTTGACCGTGAGGAGGCCGAGGGAAGGCTGGCAGTCGATGAGCACGACGTCGTACTCGTCCTCGACCTTCTTCAGCGCACGGTCAAGGACCTGCTCGCGGGCGACCTCGTTGACCAGCTGGACTTCGGCCGCGGAGAGGTCGATGTTGGCCGGCAGCAGGTCCACGTTCTCCACGCCGGTCTGGTGGATGGCTTCGCGGATGTCGATCTTGCGGTCCATCAGGACGTTGTAGACGGTGAGATCGAGTTCATGGGGGTTGACGCCGAGCCCGGCGGACAGTGCGCCCTGCGGGTCGAAGTCCACCAGGAGCACGCGTCGGCCATATTCGGCCAGCGCTGCGGCAAGGTTGATGGTGGAGGTGGTCTTGCCCACCCCGCCCTTCTGGTTAACCATGGCTATGACGCGGGCCGGTCCATGGGAGGACAGCGGCGCGGGCTCCGGAAATTCGCGGTGGGGGCGGCCTGTGGGACCCATGACGGCGTCTTCCAGGTCGAGTTCCGTGCCTTCCAGAGTTGCTGAACCCTGTTCGCTGCTCACGTATCAATCCACACTTTCGATGACGGTGATTTTCTGCCGCTGTCTGCCAGCGCCCCTGCTTCTTCCACCCCAAGGTTACAGCGCCCGACACGGCATTCCTTGGACCTTGACTTTTGATGGCGCTTGAGCCTTTACCTTGTACCTGAGGTATAAGGTTGATGTCCGGCAGCAAATGAAACCGCCCGCGCAGGCTGGGCCTGCACGGGCGGATT
The DNA here is from genome assembly GCF_059090205.1 of Arthrobacter sp. CMU6. NCBI lineage: Bacteria > Bacillati > Actinomycetota > Actinomycetes > Micrococcales > Micrococcaceae > Arthrobacter > Arthrobacter sp. CMU6. The sequence goes on along the minus strand of NZ_JBNHFL010000018.1, from coordinate 23,758 downwards.
CGCTTTAGTTGTATGGCGCGGGGCCGCGGCCTTAGGCCTTGGCCGGTACGGCGCTCTCCGGCGTTTCCGCCACACCGTGATGATGCGCCACCATCGTCTGCTCGTCGAAGGGGTCCTCGCCGGACAGCACCAGGTTCACCTGCTCGCCGTCGACCTCCTTGACCCACGTGCCGATCAGCAGCGTGGCGACGGCGTTGCCGGTGAAGTTGGTCAGCGCCCGGGCCTCGGACATGAAGCGGTCGATGCCCACGATCATGCCGACGCCGCCGAGGAGTTCGGGCTTGTGTGCCTGCAGGCCGGCAGCGAGGGTGGCCAGTCCGGCGCCGGTGACACCGGCGGCACCCTTGGAGGCGATGATCATGAAGATCAGCAGGGAGATCTGGGCGCCGAGGTCCAACGGGGTTCCCATGGCGTTGGCCACGAAGAGCGACGCCATGGTCAGGTAGATGGCTGTGCCGTCCAGGTTGAAGGAGTAGCCCGTCGGCACCGTCACACCGACCACCGGTTTGGAGACGCCCAGGTGCTCCATCTTGGCGATGAGGCGGGGCAGTGCGGCTTCGGAAGACGACGTCGAGAAGATCAGCAGGTATTCGCGGGCCAGGTACCTCATCAGCTTGAAGATGTTCACGCCGGTGACAACCTGCAGCAGGCCGCCGAGGATGACGACGATGAACACGGCGCAGGTGATGTAGAACGCGATCATCAGGGTGAACATGCTCACGATGGCCGCGAAGCCGGTGGCGCCGACCACGGCGGCGATGGCCCCGAAAGCGCCCAGCGGGGCAAGCCACATGATCATGATCAGGATGCGGAAGACGAGGGCCTGGCCGTAGCCGATGGCCTTGAGGATCGGCGCGCCCTGCGGGCCCATCCGCTGCAGCGCGAAGCCGACGAGGATGGCGGCGAGCAGGGTGGGAAGCACCGGAATGTCCCCGGGAATGATGCCCAGCAGGAAGTCAACTGTGCTGTCCGTGGACGCCTTCTTGTTGGGGTCGTACGGCGCGAGTTCCAGCCCTTCACCCGGGTGGATGATGTTGCCGACGACAAGGCCGATCGCCAGGGCGAAGGTGGACATGACCACGAAGTAGCCCAGGGCCAGTCCGCCGACCTTGCCGACCGTGGCTGCCTTGGCGATGGAGCCGATGCCCAGCACGATGGTGCAGAAGATCACCGGGGCGATCATCATCTTGATCAGCTTGATAAAGCCGTCGCCGAGGGGCTTGAGCGATTTTCCTACTTCGGGGAACAGCAGCCCCACCAGTGCACCGAGAATCACCGCGGCGATAACCGCAATGTAGAGGTAGTGAGACTTGTCCAGTCCCTTGCGCTCGGCTTTGGCCGGCGCTGCCGACTCTCCTCGTTGAGAAGCCATCTTTCTCTCCTTATGGATAATCTGGAAGACGCTTCGGCACAATCTCTGGGCTCCGCGCGTCGCTCCTTTGTGATTTCCATCATTCGCCACGGAGTGACTTGGCTCACCGTTGCGTTCATATTGGTCGTGGGAGGTGTTGATGATCCACCGCTGGAGCATCGCGAGGCGGCTGTTCGTGGCGAACCTGCTGTTCATGCTGGCCCTCACGGCCATCGTCGGGACGGCCGTATTCGTGGACGCCCGGGACCATGCCTACGAGGAGGCCGGCCGCCGGATGGGCGCCCTGGCGACGTCCATCGCCGATAACCCGCTGGTGCTGCAGGCCGCCGGCACGGAAAACCCTTCAGCGCAGTTGCAGCCCTACGCACTGAAGGTCATGGCCGACTCCGGAGCCGATTTCATCACCATCATGGCGCCGGACCGGACGCGGTGGACGCACCCTTTGGACGAGGAGTTGGGCCGCCCCTACATCGGTTCGATCCGGGAGGCTCTCGAAGGCCGCGTGTTCACCGAGATCACCGCCGGAACGCTCGGGCCGTCGGTGCGGACGATTGCCCCCGTCAAAGATGCCCGCGGTTCTGTCCGCGCGCTCGTGGCGGCCGGCGTCACCGTCAATACGGTGGACGTGGCCGTGTCCGGCAGGCTGCCTGCGCTGTTGGCCGTATCCGGCTCCCTTCTGGCCGGCGGATCGCTCGCGTCGTGGTTTCTTGGCCGCTACCTGCGGCGGGTGACGAGGGGGTGGGGCCCCGAGCAGCTGGCCCAGCTCTTCGCCTACTACGAATCGGTGCTCCACTCCGTCCGGGAAGGGGTTGTCCTGATCGATCCGGCCGGAAGGGTTGTCATCTACAACGACCAGGCGGCGGAACTGCTGGGGCTGGAGCCGCGGGAAGCCGAGGACGACCATGCGGCCTCGCCGCTGCTCGCGGACCTGCCCCTCGCACCCAGCCTGAAGGACCTCTTTGAATCAGGGCGGACGGCCCACGACGAAATCCATCTCACCCATGCCGGCGTCCTCGTGGTAAACCAGCGGCCGGCCGTGGGGCCGGGGGCCGCTGCAAGCCGGCAGCGCGGCACGGTTTTCGGCACTGTTGCCACCATCCGCGACCGCACCGAGATCGAATCCCTGGGCACGGAGCTGGAAAGCATGCGGACACTCTCCGATGCCCTCCGTGCCCAGACCCACGAGCATGCAAACCGGCTGCACACGATGGTCTCCCTGCTGGAGCTGGGCAGGACGGATGAGGCGCTGGACTTCGCCACGAAGGACCTGGAGCTGAGCCAGCAGCTGGCGGACGACGTGATCGGTTCGGTCCAGGAGCCGGTACTGAGCGCCCTCGTCATGGGCAAGGCCGCTGAGGCCCATGAGCGCGGCGTGGAACTCGTGGTCGAGGCGTCCGGGCCGGCCCTCGGCGGAGAGCTGGCGGTACAGGACCTCGTCACGGTGCTCGGCAATCTGCTGGACAATGCCATCGACGCCGCCGCCGACGCCCCCGCACCGAGGCGGGTGGAGCTGCTGGTGGACACTTCGGGCGGCGGCCTGGACATTACCGTGCAGGACTCTGGCAAGGGCATTGACCCAACAGCTGTGGACGATGTGTTCCGCTACGGTTTCAGCACCAAGACCGCCGGGCCGTTCGGGCGGGGCCTTGGCCTTGCGCTGGTGAAGCAGGCCGTCCAGCGCCTGGCCGGTACCATGGCCATCAGCAACTCGAGCACCGGCGGGGCGCGCTTCCACGTCACGCTTCCGGCAAACGGTCCAGACACGCCTTCCCCGGACACTTTCCCGCCTAGCACTGTCCCGCCGAGCACATTGCCGCCCAGCACATTTCCGTCAAGCACGGCCACATCGAGTCTCCCGGAGGAGCACACGTGACAGACATCCGAGTCCTCGTCGTCGAGGACGAGCCCGTCGCCGCTGCGGCACACGCCGCCTACGTGGGCAGGGTGGACGGCTTCACGCTGGCAGGAACGGCCCCGGACGGCCAGTCGGCACTTCGGATGCTCACCGAGTTCTCCGCCGCCGGCAGCCCGGTGGAGCTGGTTCTCCTGGATATGAACCTGCCGGACCTGCATGGGCTCGACATCGCCCGGCGGATGCGTTCCGCCGGGCACTTCGCCGACATCATTGCCATTACAGCTGTTCGGGAACTGGCGATTGTCCGCAGCGCAGTCTCCATCGGCGTCGTGCAGTACCTCATCAAACCGTTCACTTACGCGACGTTCGCGGACAAACTGGAGAGCTACCGGCAGTTCCGCGAACAGCTGGCAGGACCAGAGTCGGGATCGGCGAAGGCAGCGGCGTCGCAGAGCGATGTGGACCAGGCCTTCGCCAGCCTGCGGGCGCCGTCCGAGCTGCCGCTGCCGAAGGGCCTGGCTGCTTCAACGCTCGACGCCGTCCGCGACTTTATTAAGGAGCAGCCCGGTGCCGTCTCGGCCACCGAAGTCATGACTGCCCTGGGCATGTCGAGGGTGACCGCGCGGCGGTATCTCGAGTACCTGGCCGACGCTGGGACGGTGTCCCGGACGGCGCGGTACGGGGCTCCAGGCCGTCCCGAGAACGAATACCGCTGGTCCCGCGCCTGACTTACTGGGACCCCTGTACATGGGCACCCTGCAATCCTGCCCGCCCATGATCATCCAGACCCCTTGGGCGGGACGCGCCTTCAGGCATGCCGCTGAGCAGGCACTGGCATGGGAGACGCCTTATGCGGCCGCGGGTGAGGACCAGTGGGGCCAGGGATCCTCAGGCTGTGGTGGTCGGAGTCTGTCGAGGACCCCGAGGCCCTCGACATCGTCAACGTCGCCGAACACGTCGAAGTCATCGGGCTCGTCTGGCTCATCCGGCGGTTCCGGCCAGTGGGGCGGCTCTGGTGGGATCAGTGGATCCTGCCATTCTCGGTTGCGCAGCGATTCGGGCCAGTGTGGTGGTTCCCAGTCGCGGACAGATGGTGGCTCGGGCCAGTGTGGTGGTTCCCAGTCCTGCTGTTCGCTGGGGTAGGACCGGCCCGATGGTGAGATCCAGCCGGGCGGGGTGTCCCGCGTGGCTCCGACCGGTTTCCAGGCTGTGGTGTGTTTGAGGCGGTGGTGCTTCGGACAGGGCTGGCCAAGGTTGGTGACGCCGGTGGTTCCGCCATGGGCCCAGGCGAGGATGTGGTCGGCGTCGTTGTCCAGGGAGTGGTTGTTGCAGGCCGGGAAGGTGCACCGCGCGTCCCTGAGCCGGAGCCATTGGCGCATTGGCTTGGTGAGCCGGTAGCTGGTGCGCCCGATCTCCAGCGGAGCTCCGTCCCGCGGATCGGTCAGGACCCGAAAAAATGATGAAGCGCCGTCGGCGACGAGCCGGCTGGCCATGGATGGCGGGATCGGCCCGTACCCGTCGAGTGTGGCTGGTTCCTCGGTCAGGCCGAGCAGCGAGAACACCGGAACCGTGACCAGGACCTGCGCCGCCGGAGACGGGCTTCGTTCAGCCACCCCGCGCATCAACCAGGCGGCCGCAACGTCCACGCGCAACTGGGTCAGGGTCCGGGACTCGGCGGGGCCCTGCAGGGCGCGGGCGGCGGTGGTGGCGCGGTCCCAGATCGCGGCAGCCTGGTCCGCGGGCAGGTACGCGGAGAGCCAGGCCATGCCGTCCCGGTCCGGCAGGTACTCCAGCCGGCGGTCCTTGGCACTGTTCCGGTGCCGGGCCTCGATGGTGACCGGATGATGCCGCTCCCGCCAGTACCGCGCCTTGGCCCGGAACCTGGACGCTGTCAGTTCCCCGGCCGGGCAACCCCGCGCGGCATGCGGCGCGTCAGCGTCCAGGAAATGCGCCTCAAAAGCCGCTGCAGCGGCCCGGTCCAGCCCGTCCGTTTCATCGCACATCACCCGGGCGTGCTGCCAGGACAGGGTCCCCGCCCCGAGCGCGGCCAGCGTCAAGGGCAGGTACCTGCCCAGCGTGGCGGATTCAGCCAGGAACCGTGCCGCCGACCCTTCACTCACCGTCAGCGCACAGGCCACCTGCGCAGTCACAGACATCTGCGTGGCGGCCCGTTCCCGCGCGGACGCGTCCGGCAGCGCCGCGGCCGCAACAGTACCGGCGAAGCCGGCCGCGGCGTGCGCTTTCAGCGCGGCCACCCGCCCCTCCAACCTTGTTGCCTCGGCCAGTACGTCCAGCCATGCATCGGCCCGATCCTGCAAAGGATCCGCGACCGACCCGGCACCTGCACCGGCAAGTGAACCAGCGCCGGTCAGATGGTCAGCGCCCGTCCCAGAACCTGCCTCGGTAGCACCAGCACCGGCCAGGGGATCAGCGCCAGCCAAACCCGCAGAACTAGCCTCGGTCCCGGCGGCCCGACGCACAACAACAGCCAACCCAGCGACGTCGGACTCGATGCCCTCCATCGTCTCCACTGCCGTCTTGCCATCCATACCCACAGCATGACAGGGGGCACTGACATTGATGCCTACCTAACGAGACACACGCCATGGGAAGCAGGGACGTCAAAGGGCCGCCCGCGCTGACTAGCGGCCGAGACAGCCTAAGACGCGCTTTAGGGGACTCTGTCGCGGCGCCACTGCCAGAACCTTCTCACTGCCATTACGGTGCAAATTATCGGAATGAGCGGAATCAGCGGGCGGCTAGTTGAGATGGCCAGCCACGCTACCCCCGCCCACAAGAGAAGCGTTGCCGATACCCAGCCGAGCACCGAATTCCCCCTGACCGGAGCCGCCTGAGGTTCCTCGCCGCTCGCGCGGCGCTGCTCCATTTCCTGCCAGGCAGCCCGCCCAAGTGGTATCAGGATCAGCAAAAACAGCCCAAGGACGACGATGTCCGTGACAGCGGCGGACAATCCAGCCGTCTCCAGCGGCCATCGCGCAAGCGGGCCGGCGAAGAGCAGCAGAAAAAGCCAAAAGTAAAAGCGCCGGCGCTTCGGCGGCAATTCATCCCAGGAGATGCTCCGCCGGGCGGGGCGGGAGCCGGCGTCTTCATTCACAAGTGCTGCCCAGGGCTACCCTGCGCCTCGAGTGTCTCGTCCTGATTGCAACAAGTGTCACAGGTGACCCTTCCCCGTTTCGTCCCAGACCGGCGCCACGCGTCCTGCCGCCACGATACAAGGACCGTGACGACATATCCATGGTCCGGCGTGGATGACCACCGGAAGCAACTCGACGGCGACCTGTATACAGTGGTCGCGGTTTCAGTACGGTTTGCCGCGGAATACTAGGCAAGAAGCCGATGGATGTATACACTCAGGGCTAAACGGGAGATCGGAAGGAGGCGGCATGCGCGCGAGCGACAGGGCTTACGCGGCACTGCGCGATGACATCATCGAGTGGCGCCTCCTCCCCGGCACGGTACTCGCCGAAGTGGAGCAGTCCGCCAGGCTGGGAATCTCCCGGACGCCCTTGCGCGAGGCCCTGAGCCGCCTGACGGCTGAGGGGCTGACGACGCCGGGCGGCCGCGGCGTCGTCGTCACGGATATCTCGCTGGACAATATCGATGAACTGTTTGAGCTGCGCGAAACCCTCGAGGGGAAAGCCGCCGCACTGGCAGCCCAGCGGGGCGATGCCGACGTCTTCCGCCGGCTCCAGCACGAACTGCTGGACGCGCCCGCCCTGCTGAACTCCCCGGATCCCGCCCGGCACGACTACTACGAACTTGTCGGCCGACTGGATGCGGCCATCGACGCTGCGATCTCCAACTCCTACCTCGCGCAGGCCATGCGGAGCCTCCGCGTCCACCTGGTCCGCGTCCGCCGGCTGGCCGCCGACGACCAGGCCCGGCTCACGGAGGCCGCAGCAGAACATGCTGCAATCGCCGAAGCGATAGCGGCCGGCAACCCCCGGCTGGCCGAAGCAACCACCACCGTTCATCTGCACCGCAGTCTTTCCCACGTCAAAGCCGTCCACGCATCCGCCCAGAAGGAGTCCCATGGTTAAGGAACACCACGTCCGCGTATACAAGAGCGAGGAGAACCTCCCGCGCGAACAACAACTCGCCCACAAGATCGCCGTGGTGGCAGCAGATCCCGTCGAAGTGACGACTGACGTCACGGACATGGTCATCAACCGGATCATCGACAACGCCTCCGTGGCCGTCGCCTCGCTGAACCGCGCCCCCATCGTCGCGGCCCGGGCGCAGGCCCTCACCCACGGCCCGTCCAGCGGCGGCAAAGGCTCCAAGGTCTTCGGCATCGGTGAGCGCGTCTCCCCCGAGTGGGCGGCGTGGGCGAACGGTGTGGCGGTCCGCGAACTGGACTACCACGACACCTTCCTCGCCGCGGACTATTCACACCCGGGCGACAACATCCCGCCGATCCTCGCTGTTGCCCAGCATGTGGGCTCCAGCGGCAAGGACCTGATCCGCGGCATCGCCACCGGCTACGAGATTCAGGTGAACCTGGTGAAGGCGATCTGCCTGCACAAGCACAAGATCGACCACGTGGCCCACCTTGGCCCGTCGGCGGCTGCAGGCATCGGCACACTGCTGGGACTCGATGTGGAGACGATCTTCCAGTCCGTGGGCCAGGCCCTGCACACCACAACAGCCACCCGCCAGTCCCGCAAGGGCGAGATCTCCACCTGGAAAGCGCACGCGCCGGCCTTCGCAGGCAAGATGGCGGTCGAAGCGGTGGACAGGTCCATGCGCGGACAGACCTCCCCGGTGCCCATCTATGAAGGCGAGGACGGCGTCATCGCCTGGCTACTGGACGGCCAGGACGCCTCCTACATGGTTCCGCTGCCGACACCCGGTGAGGCCAAGCGGGCCATCCTGGACACCTACACCAAGGAACACTCCGCCGAATACCAGGCCCAGGCCTGGATCGACCTCGCACGCAAACTGAACAAAGAACACCCCGAGGCCACCGACCCGGCGAACGTGAAATCCGTCCTGATCAAAACGAGCCACCACACCCACTACGTGATCGGCTCCGGCGCCAACGACCCGCAGAAGTACAGCCCCACCGCGAGCCGGGAAACCCTGGACCACTCCATTCCGTACATCTTCACCGTCGCATTGCAGGACGGGTCCTGGCACCACGTGGACTCCTACTCCCCCGAACGCGCCGCCCGCCCGGACACCGTGGAGCTGTGGCAGAAGGTCTCCACGGTGGAGGACCCGGAATGGACCCGCCGGTACCACTCCCTGGACATCTCCGAGAAGGCCTTCGGCGGCTCCGTGGAAATCACCCTCACCGACGGCACCGTCATCCGGGACCAGATCGCCGTGGCCGACGCCCACCCCCTCGGCGCCCGCCCGTTCACCCGCGAACAGTACATCAACAAATTCCGCACACTCGCCGCCGGGCTCGTGGAGGAGGCCGAAATCGAACGGTTCCTTGCCGCCGTCGAACGCCTCCCCGAACTCGCCGCCGGCGAACTGGACCAGCTCAACATCGCAGCGGCGCCCGGCGTCATTGATTTCAATGCAGCCCCCAAGGGACTGTTCTAAATGCTCTATTCCAAAACCACTCCCGAGCAGAAGCGGCTCCGCTTCCGTGAACTCCTGACGTCCGGAACCATCCAGCAGTTCCCGGGAGCGTTCAACCCGCTCTCCGCCCGGCTGATCGAGGAGAAGGGCTTCGCCGGGGTCTACATCTCCGGCGCCGTCCTCGCCAACGACCTCGGCCTGCCGGACATCGGCCTGACCACCCTCACCGAAGTGGCCACAAGGGCCGGGCAGATCGCGCGGATGACCGACCTGCCCTCCATCGTCGACGCAGACACCGGCTTCGGCGAACCCATGAACGTGGCCCGCAGCGTCCAGGAACTCGAGAACGCCGGGCTCGCCGGCTGCCACATCGAGGACCAGTTCAACCCCAAACGCTGCGGCCACCTCGACGGCAAAAACGTCGTGGACCTGGAGACCGCCACCAAACGGATCCGCGCCGCGGCCGACGCGAGGAGGGATCCGAACTTCCTCATCATGGCCCGCACCGACATCCGCGCGGTGGAAGGGCTGGACGCGGCGAAGGACCGGGCAAAGGCCCTCGTCGAGGCCGGCGCCGACGCCATCTTCCCGGAGGCGATGAAGGATCTGGAGGAATTCCGTGCCATCCGCGACGCTGTCGACGTGCCGATCCTGGCCAACATGACCGAGTTCGGCAAGAGCGACCTCTTCACCGTGGACCAGCTGCAGGATGTTGGCGTGAACATGGTGATATATCCGGTCACCCTGCTCCGTAGTGCCATGGGGGCAGCTGAGCGTACGCTGGACTCAATTAAGGCCGACGGAACGCAGGAGGCACAGGTAGGGAGCATGCTGACGCGCGCGCGGTTGTATGACCTGGTGGATTACGAGGCCTACAACCGATTTGACACCGGCGTCTTCAACTTCCGGATCCCCGGAACCGACTGACGCCCACATCCCCGCAGGACCACCGGCCCTTTTCGGCCGGTAATCGGACGCAAGGAACGAAGGAGTTCAGCATGGCTGAAGAAGAGATCAAGAAGGGCCTCGATGGCGTGGTGGTGGACTACACCGCCGTCTCCAAGGTCAATCCCGACACCAACTCACTGCTGTACCGCGGCTACCCCGTCCAGGAGCTCGCCGCCACGCGCAGCTTCGAAGAGGTCGCTTACCTCCTGTGGAACGGCGAGTTGCCGTCCTCCGGCGAGCTGGCTGAGTTTACGGCCCGCGAGCGCGCGGGACGGCCCCTGGATCCCGTGGTCAAGCAGGTGATTGATGCCCTCCCGACGACGGCGCACCCCATGGACGTCTGCCGTACTGCAGCGTCGGTGATGGGCGCCCGCCACGAGCTCGCGGAGGACTCCTCCCGTGAGGCCAACATGGCCAAAGCCCTGGACCTGTTTGCCGCCATGCCGGCCGTGGTGGCATACGACCAGCGGCGCCGGCGCGGGCAGGACCCCGTGGAGCCCAGGGATGACCTCGGCTACTCGGCCAACTTCCTGTGGATGACGTTCGGCGAGGAGGCCGTTGCCGAAGTGGTGGAGGCCTTCAACGTTTCCATGATTCTCTACGCGGAGCACTCCTTCAACGCCTCCACCTTCGCCGGGCGCGTCATCATGTCCACGCTCTCGGACCTCCATTCAGCGGTGACCGGTGCCATCGGCGCACTCAAAGGACCGCTGCACGGCGGAGCCAACGAAGCCGTCATGCACACGTTCGACGAGATCGGCATCCGGCCGGAGGAGTCCCTCGAGGAAGCCGCCGACCGGGCCAAGGCCTGGATGGAGAACGCCCTGACCCAGAAGAAGAAGGTCATGGGATTCGGCCACCGGGTCTACAAGCACGGTGATTCGCGCGTGCCCACCATGAAGGCAGCCCTCGACAAGATGATCGCCCACTTCGGCCGGCCTGAACTGTTGGGCCTGTACAACGGGCTCGAAACCGCCATGGACGAGGCCAAGGGCATCAAGCCGAATCTCGACTACCCGGCCGGCCCCACGTACCACCTCATGGGCTTCGACACGAACATGTTCACGCCGCTCTTCGTCGCCAGCCGGATCACCGGCTGGACGGCCCACTTTATGGAGCAACTGAACGCGAACTCGCTCATCCGGCCGCTAAGTGCGTACAACGGTCCGGACGAACGGCACGTGCCGTAGTGACCCGCCTATAGCGCGTACGACGCCGGGAAAGCACGACGCCGGGCCGGTCACCTTTGGGGTGGCCGGCCCGACGTTGTTACTGCCGGGTCCTTATACGGCACCGTCAGGAGGTGACCTCCAGGCTCTGGATCATGACCTTCAGCTTTTTGTATTCCGGAGTCTCCATGTAGGCCCTGGCCTCGGCCACGCTGGCAAAGGTCGGCTCGGCAACCTCCTGCACAGCCCGGTCAGCGAAGGACAGGATCCCCCGCGGGGTTCCGGTGACCAGCGTGTACATGAGGCAGCTGTCGCTAACGGAACCGCTGTCCTTGTCCACCAGTCCCAACTGATAGCTGAATCCCTTGCCGAGCGGGGAGTTGTCCATCACCCGGTAAGAGAACCGCACCCCGCGCGCCACAGCCCAATTGGCTTTGAGCGAAGAAGCACCGCTATCCAGTTCCGTTATCTTGTACGTTCCAGCCGTGCAGGCCCCGCCGAGGCCACCCGCAGCAGCGTGCTGGAAACTGGCCACGGCTTTGCCTGACTCGTCTGACACGGTGATACCCGAACCCGGGTGGTCCGGCGTTCCAACCGGGACATCCTTCGTCGTCCAGCCCTCGGGGAGGACGAAGCTGGCTTTCCCGTCCCCGCTGGTGAAGCGCTTGCTTGTTGCGGCCGCCGGTTTCGCCGGCTGCAGCGCCAGGGAGATCAGCATGCGTTTGACGTCCTGGTACTCCTGCGTGCCCATGTACGCCTTCGCCTCGGCAAGGGATCCAAACCTGAGGGGGGCGTCCTTTCCATCGGCCGTGAGCCACGTCGTGTCGCCAAACTGGGCGAAGGGAACGTTGTCCGGGCCAAGGATGCCGTTGTACAAGCCGCACGTTGTGGTCTGGGGAGCCAGATCTCCGTCTGCCAGTGCGACTGAGCCATAGACTTTGTCCCCCTGGATCACCCGGAAGACAAAGGCGGAGGGACCCTGGGGGTGTTCCCTGAGCTTGGCCGCCTTCTGCGGAATGTCGATGACAACGGAGTCGAGGGTCTGGTACGGCTTCGGGTCGGAGCACACGGGCCCGCCGGCGGCGTCGTAGACCAACCGCAGGGTGGCCATGGTCCTGCCGGCGGTATTCTTCACCTCGACGATGTTGTAGGCGCCGCCATCGATTGTTTGCGGGGTTTGCGACACCCTCCAGCCCAGGGGGTGTTCGAAGGTGGCCTGGCCGGTGGCGTCCGTGAAGGTGGTCCACGTGACGGGCGCGGCAGTAGGGGTTGGAGCCGGCGTCGGCGTTGCTGTCGCCGTCCGTGACGCCGAGGGCGTTGCCGTCGCCGTCGGCGTTGCCGGCCCGGCCGTTTCCGAGGTCGACGACGCAACGGTGCCCGCCGGAGAGGGAGCCGATACCAGCGATCCGAGGTTCGTCGCCACCAGCACACCGGCGGTCACCGCCGCCGCGGCCAAGGTCAGCACACCGGCAACGCGCGCCCGCCGCTGTTTGCGGTCCTCGAACCGCAGCACGTCCGGCGGCAGGCTGTCCGTGAACATCGGGGCCCCGGTGGTTGCCCGCCGAAGGGCATCGTCGGCGTCCGGCAGCGCGGCAGGATCGTTGCGGAGCGGGTCTGACCCGGCAATCAGGTTTTTGATCGGATCCATCTCATGCACCCATCTTCTGTGTGACCGAGTTCTGTCTGCCCGGCCTTGCGGTCACCGGCATTTGCTTGCGGAAGGCGGCCCTGGCACGGTGCAGGCGGACCTTGGCGGCAGCTTCGCTGCACTGCAGAACGCGGGCGATCTCCGCCACGCTCAGCCCGTCCCAGTAGGCCATTTGCAGGATGTCGCGCTCACTGTCGCGCAGCGCGGCCATGGCGTCGTGGACTACCAGGTCCTCGGACTCGGCACCGGAGCGGAGCTCGGCGGACGCCCGGAGTTTTGCCTGCAGGGCCACGTGCCGGTCACGGCTGCGGTAGGCGTTCCCAATCAGGTTCCGCGCCACCGTCAGCAGCCAGGCGATGTCCGCGTGCGGCTGGTCGTGCCATTTTTGCCATGCGATGCGGAACACGTCCGCTGCGAGCTCTTCTGCGAGCTCGGGCGATTCCACCCGTCGGCGCACGTATCTGTAAACCCGCGGATAGCTGTCCCTGTGAACGGCGGTGAACGCCAGTTCGCGTTCCGAATCCACGTATCCCCCAAACGTAAGAAGTAGTGTCCTGACCAGGCAGGCTAACCGTTTAGTTTCCGGCAGGGAACGGGCGGTTACACGGCCCGGAAAGAATATTCGGCGGACGCCACGGTCTCGTTGTCCTCGTTCAGGGTGATGACGGCGTCGACCACATTCCCGGCCAGCGCCAGCGGCAGCCAGTGCTCCGCATCCTGCCACATGCGTTCCAGCGGAAGGCCGGAAACCAGGAACCACTCCGGAATGATCTCGGGGCTCTCGACTGGCTCGCCGGCCCACCGGCGGGACGTGAACAGGCGGGTGGACATGTTCCACTCAGGACGTGCGGGAAAGACAAACTCCACTTTTCCGGCGTCGAACAGGTCCTCCTCGAGGACGACGACGCCCGCTTCTTCCAGCACCTCCCGGCATGCCGCCTGGGCGTCGGTTTCGCCAGCCTCCACGTGCCCGCCCAGTCCAACGATCTTGCCCGTTCCGAAGCCGGTCCGCTTCAGGCCCAGGAGCACCTCAGGCCCTGACTTCGGGCGTTCCCGTAGCAGGAAGCAGAGGGTGACGGGCACGGAAGTCATGCAGACCAGCCTAGCGGTGGTGGGGCCGTCCGCATGCCGGTCCCAGGGCTGGATTATCCCAGGGCCCGGGGATGCGCAGCGGCATAAACTTCCCGCAGAGTGTCAGCCGTAACCAGGGTGTACACCTGCGTGGTGGTCACCGAGGCATGCCCAAGCAGTTCCTGGACCACGCGGACATCCGCTCCGCCTTCAAGCAGGTGGGTGGCGAAGGAGTGGCGGAGCGTGTGGGGGGAGACGTCCTTGGTTATGTTGGCCTTGTCCGCGGCGGCCTTCAGGATGGTCCAGGCGCTCTGCCGGCTGATGCGCCCGCCCCTGGCGTTGAGGAACAGCGCAGGGGTGCCCTTGCCCTTCCCGGAGAGCAGGGGGCGGCCCCGCACCAGGTAAGCATCGAGGGCACGGGCCGCGAATGAGCCGAGCGGCACGAGGCGTTCCTTGGAGCCCTTTCCAAACAGCCGAACGATGGCCGGGCCGGATTCGGCCGCCGGCACCGAAAGATCGTCGACGTCCAGGCCTACGGCTTCACTGATCCGGGCACCGGTTGAATACAGGAATTCGAGCAGCGCCCGGTCCCGGAGGCCGGTTGCGGTGTCCGTACCGGCAGCTTCCAGGATCCTGGCCACTTCGTCCACGGTGATGGCTTTGGGCAGCCGCTTGCCGGGCATTGGCGGGTGGACATCGCTGGCGGGGTCCGCCGTCGTCGTCCCTTCCAGGGCCCAGAAGCGGTGCAGTCCGCGGACGGCAACGACGGTCCGCGCCGCGGACCGCACCCCCAGCGGCGTGCCGCCGTCGGCGCCGTCGGAGAGTGCCTGGGCAAATCCGGTCACGTGGTGGCGGGTGATGTCCGCCGGTCGGCTGAGGCCCTGCCCGGCGAGGTAGGCCGTGTAGCGGGCGAGGTCGCGGCGGTATGCGGACAGGGTGTTTGCTGCGAGGCCCCGTTCGACGCCCATGTGCTGGAGGTAGTCGGTCACGCCGCGGTCAATCGCGGTGCGGGGCCGTTCCGGCGGCGGCGTTTCCGTACCGGCTCCGGGCTTGGGTACCGCCGTGGCCGGAGATTCCTCCGGTGCCGCCGTGTCCGTGGACATCAGCGCTGGCTGGGGTGCGCCGGCCAGAGGGCATCGCCCGGCCGTAGTCCGCTGAAGCCGTCCGCCTTCGCGGCCGCGGCAGCAAGAATTCCGACGACGGCGGACGGATTGTGCAGTCGTCCCTCCAGCACCCCCGCAACGGCATCCTCCAGCGGGATCCAATGCAGCTCTATTTCCGCTTCTTCGTCCGTGCGGACGTGCAGTTCGTGATGGGGGACCTCGGTGAGGCCGCGGGCCAGGTAGATGCGGATCGCCTCGCTGGAGGATCCGGGTGAATTGAAAAAATCCACCAGGACGTTCCAGTCGCTGGCGATCAGGTCCGCTTCCTCGGCGAGCTCCCGCGCGGCGCCCACCACGAAGTCCTCGCCCTCGATGTCGAGCAGGCCTGCGGGAATCTCCCACAGGTCCATACCCACCGGGTGGCGGTACTGCTTGATCAGCAGCACCTCGCCGGCGTCGTTCATGGGGAGCACGGCGACGGCTCCGGGGTGCTCGATGTAGTCCCGCACCAGGGGGTCACCGTCGGCGGTGAGCTTGAAGCTGTCACTGACAACGTCCCAGATCCGGCCGTTGTAGACCCGCTCCCGGGAGAGCAGACGGCGCGGGCTCGGCGCATCCGAAACCTGCCGGTCAGCAGGGGTGTTTTCAGATTTACCGGGCATCGCGCCGTCCTTACTCTATGGGAGCTGTGAGATTACTCTGCGGTGGCTTCGCCGGAGCCGGTCGCGGCGGGTTCGAAACCGCTTCGGTCCCCGCCACTCTGGTGGTCCAGGGCGGCCTTCACCAGGCCGGCAAAGAGCGGGTGCGGCCGGGTGGGCCGTGAGCTCAGTTCTGGGTGCGCCTGCGTAGCCACGTAGTAGGGGTGAACCTCGCGGGGCAGCTCCACGTATTCCACCAGCTTGCCGTCCGGCGACGTACCGGAGAACACCAGGCCCTCGGCGGCAATCTGGTCGCGGTACTTGTTGTTCACCTCGTACCGGTGGCGGTGGCGTTCGCTGACCGTGGTGGTGCCGTAGGTCTCGGCGATGACCGATCCCTCGTCGAGCTTGGCCTCGTACAGGCCGAGGCGCATGGTGCCGCCGAGGTCTCCGCGGCCCTCGACGAATTCCAGCTGCTCTTCCATCGTGGCGATGACCGGGTACTTGGAGTCCGGCTCGAATTCGCTCGAGGAGGCACCCTCCAGCCCGACCACGTTGCGGGCGTACTCGATGACCATGCACTGCAGGCCGAGGCAAAGACCCAGCACGGGCAGCCGCGATTCGCGCGCAAACTTGAGGGCGCCCAGCTTGCCTTCGAGGCCGCGGATGCCGAAGCCGCCGGGAACGCAGATGGCGTCCACGCCCTCCAGGGAGCGCACCGCGCCTTCGTGGCTTTCGCATTCGTCGGAGGGCACCCAGCGGATCCTGACCTTGGCATTGTTGGCGAATCCGCCGGCGCGCAGGG
The DNA here is from genome assembly GCF_059090205.1 of Arthrobacter sp. CMU6. NCBI lineage: Bacteria > Bacillati > Actinomycetota > Actinomycetes > Micrococcales > Micrococcaceae > Arthrobacter > Arthrobacter sp. CMU6. The sequence goes on along the minus strand of NZ_JBNHFL010000018.1, from coordinate 7,596 downwards.
CCTCCGTGACAGAGAGGTACGCGTCCGGGAGGTCGATGTACTTGCCCACCAGGGCAACCTCAACCTCGTGCTTGGGGTTGTGGACGGCTTCGAGGAGCTTGTCCCAGCTGGTCCAGTCGACGTCCTTGAACGGCAGGTCCAGTGCCCGGACGATGTACGAATCCAGGCCTTGGGTGTGCAGGGTCTTGGGGATGTCGTAGATGCTGGGGGCGTCAGCGGCGTTGACCACGGCGTCGATGTCGACGTCGCACATGCGCCCGATCTTCTCACGCATGGCGTCGGGAACTTCGCGGTCCGAACGGATCACGATGGCTTCCGGTTGGATGCCGATGGAGCGGAGGGCGGCCACGGAGTGCTGCGTGGGCTTGGTCTTCAGTTCCTGCGAAGGACCGATGTACGGGACCAGCGAAACGTGGAGGAAGAAGACGTTGGTCCGGCCGATGTCCTGGCGGACCTGGCGGGCGGACTCGAGGAAGGGCTGCGACTCGATGTCGCCGACGGTGCCGCCGATCTCCGTGATGATGACGTCCGGCGCGTTCTTGCCCTCGGAGGGAAGCCGCATCCGGCGCTTGATCTCATCGGTGATGTGCGGGATGACCTGGACGGTGTCCCCGAGGTACTCGCCGCGGCGTTCCTTGGCGATGACCGTGGAGTAAACCTGGCCGGTGGTCACGTTGGCTGAACCCTCGAGGTTTTCGTCGAGGAAGCGCTCGTAGTGTCCGATGTCGAGGTCGGTTTCAGCACCGTCGTCTGTGACGAAAACCTCGCCGTGCTGGAAGGGGTTCATCGTGCCCGGATCCACGTTCAGATAGGGATCGAGCTTCTGCATAGTTACTGACAAGCCGCGTGCCCGCAGCAGGTGGCCGAGGCTGGAGGCCGTCAGTCCCTTGCCTAGCGAGGACGCCACACCGCCGGTGACGAAGATGTGTTTGGTCGTCTTGGACGAGCCCGGGAACCGGGAATTTACACGGGAATTTGATCGCTGCACCACGGAATTCGAGCCTATCATCAATTGAGCCTTCCACGGATCGGGTATGCGTCCCCAAAGGCTTCAGTTTTCCCTGTCCGTGCGCTCCCGGCAAGGGCTACCCATGCGCTTCCGGCAAGGTCTGCCCGTGCGCTTCGGCAAGGTCTGCCGGGACCTGAGCCGTACTCAGGCCTGCTGGGGCAGGAGCTTGGCGTCGTCCAGTAGCTCCTGGGCGTGCGCCTGGGCGGTTTCGGAGTCCTCCTGGCCTGCCAACATTCGGGCCAGTTCCCTGACGCGTTCGCCCTCGTCCAGGAGTTGGACGTCGCTGGAGGTGAAGCCCTTGGCGGTGGAGCCGTCGGCGCCGCGCACCGAGGTCTTGGTCACACGGATGTGCTGGTCGGCAAACGCTGCCACCTGCGGCAGGTGCGTCACCACCAGGACCTGGACATGGCGGGCCAGCATGGCCAGCCGCCGGCCAATCTCCACTGCGGCGCGCCCGCCCACTCCGGCGTCGACTTCGTCGAAGACGAACGTGGGCACAGGGTCCACCGCCGCCAGCACCACCTCGATGGCCAGCATGACCCTGGAGAGCTCACCGCCGGACGCGCCCTTGCCCAGCGGCCTGGCGGGTGCGCCGGAGTGCGGCTGGAGCAGGAAGGAGATCTCGTCCGCGCCGTGGGGCCCCAGCTGCGCTGCGGCCTCGATGGTGATCACCAGGGTGGCGTCTGCCATGGCGAGGGCCTTCAGTTCGGCGCTTACCCGGGATGAAAGGTCCTTGGCGGCTTTGGCGCGGACTTTGCTGATGGCCGCGGCCTGCTTCTTCAGCTCGGCCGCTGCCCTGGCCACCTCGGCTTCCAGGTTCTCGATCCGGGTAGAGTCCCCCTGCAGTTCGTCATAGCGCGCCCGGGCGTTCTCCGCCCATTCGAGGACCTCGTCGATGCTCGGCGCGTACTTCCGGACCAGCTTGGCCAGGGACGCCCGGCGTTCTTCGATTTCAGCCAGCCGCTCCGGTCCCTCCGAGTCCAGTCCGGCCTGGTAACTGGCCAGCTCGGTGGCGATGTCGTTGAGCAGGAATCCGACTTCGGCGAGGCGGGCGGCAGCCGATCCGAGTTCCTCGTCGTGCTCGGCCACGTGCTCCAGGGTGCGTTTGGCCGCGTCCACCAGCGTTGTGGCGTCGCCGGCCTCGCTGAAGTCCTCGGCGATGAGGGCCTGGTGCGCGGTGGTGGCGGCGATGCGGAGTTCCTCGACGTTGGCCAGCTTCACGGCCTCGGCCTTCAGTGCCTCGTCCTCCCCCGGCTGCGGGTCCACGGCGTCGATCTCGGCCAGCGCGGCTTCCAGGGACTCTGCCTCGCGGAGCCGCTCGCGCTCAGCGCTGCGGAGCGAGTCCAGCTCGGCCTGGCTGGACTTCCAGGAGCTGTAGAGGTCCTGGAATCCGGCGATCGTCGAGGCGAGCCCGTCCCCTGCGAACTTGTCGAGGGCCTCCCGCTGCGCGGCGGCCCCTTTGAGCCGGATCTGGTCCGTCTGCCCGTGCACCACTACCAGCGACTCGCCGATTTCGGCGAGCACCCCCACCGGGGCGGCCCGGCCGCCGAGGAAGGCCCGGCTGCGTCCGTCGGCACCCAGGCGACGCGACAGCAGCAGTTCCGCGCCGCCGTCGAACTCCTCAACCTCAGCACCGGCCTCCCTGGCGCGTTCCAGGGCGAGGTGTCCGGATTGCAACTGCACCACCGCTTCCGCAGAGGCGCTCTTCGCGCCGCTGCGCACGGCACCGGCGTCCGACCGGGCTCCCAGCAGCAGCCCTACGGCGGTGACGACCATGGTCTTGCCGGCACCGGTCTCGCCGGTAACCACGCTGAGCCCCGGGCCCAGCGGCAGGGTGGCGTCGGTGATGACGCCGAGATCGCGGATTCTCAGTTCTTCAAGCATGGTTCACTTTTCAGTCGGAGGATCGGATTCTGAACCGGGTTCGTACGGCCGAAGTCCCGAGGGCGGTGCCATGGTCCGGGGCGTGCGCACGATCGGCACGGGACCGGTATGGACCTGCTCGGCCTGTGGCACCGGGCCGCGCCAGCCATGGATGGGAAGTTCGAACTTGCGGACGAGCCGCGCCGAAAACGGCGTCTGGTGCGTGCGGGCGAGCCGGACCGGGGTGGTGGACCGGGTTACCTCCACCCGGGCCCCGGGAGGCAGATCCACGGAGCGCCTGCCGTCACACCACAGTACGCCCAGGGCGTCCGTCCGGTTGAGCACTTCGACGGCCAGCCGGGACCGCGGCGAAACCACCAGCGGCTTGGCGAAAAGCGCATGGGCACTGATGGGCACGATCAGGAGGGCTTCGACCTCCGGCCACACAACAGGGCCGCCGGCCGAGAACGCGTACGCGGTGGATCCGGTGGGCGTGGCCAGCACGACGCCATCGCAGCCGAAGGAGGTCAGCGGGCGCTCATCCACCTCGGTGACCAGCTCGAGCATGCGCTCCCGGTCGCCTTTTTCGATGGCGGCCTCGTTCAGGGCCCAGGTGTGCCAGATCTTCTGGCCGCGGACCCAGACCTGGACGTCGATGGTCATGCGCTCCTCCACCGTGTACTCACGGCTGGCGATCCATTCGACTGTCTGGGCAAGGTCAGCCCGCTCGCTCTCGGCGAGGAAGCCGACATGGCCGAGGTTCACGCCCAGCAGCGGCACGTCTTCTTCGCGGACCAGTTCGGCCGCCCGCAGGATGGTCCCGTCCCCGCCCAGCACCATGACCAGTTCCACGTCCGGAAGCTGGATATGGTCATGGAGGATTTCGACCGGCTGGTCCATGGCGCCGAAGAAGCCCTCCATGTCGCCCAGTTCGGACTTCTGCATGACGGGGATGATGCCGGAGGCGTGCAGCTGGGCGCACGCCTCCCAGGCCGCCTTTAGGGATTCCTCGCGGCCGGTATGGGCAAGTACCAATACACGCCTGCTCATCGGGTTCCGCTCTCTAGTGGTTCGGCCAGATCTTTCCCAACAACGCAGCCACCGCTGCGTCCCGCTCTTCGATCTTAGGCAAGTCTTCGGACATTCTTTGCGTTATCCACAGGAAGTATTCGACATTTCCGTCCTGGCCTGGCAGCGGGCTGGTGGCCAGCCCCCGCAGTTCCAGGCCGACATCGAGCGCCGCCCCCGCCACTTTACCGACAGCCATGCGCCGTTCGCGCTCCGAAGTGACCACTCCTGTGCGGGCGAGCCGCTCCTTGCCGATCTCGAACTGCGGCTTGACCATGAGCACCAGGTCTCCGCCGGGAGCGGTACAGGCCGCGAGCGGGGCCAGCACCAGCGTCAGGGAGATGAAGGACAGGTCGGCAACTGTGAGCTCGGCCGGGCCGCCGATCTGGCCGGGACTCATGTAGCGGACATTCAGCCCCTCATGCACGCTCACGCGCGGATCGCCGCGGAGCTGCGGCACCAGCTGGCCGTGCCCGACGTCGGCCGCCACCACGTGCGCGGCTCCCCGCCTTAGCAGGACATCGGTAAAGCCGCCCGTGGATGCTCCGGCGTCAAGGCACCGTTTGCCGCCGACGACGACCCCGGGGAAGGCGTCCAGCGCGCCGGCCAGTTTGTGGCCGGCCCTGCTGACGTACGCGTCCGTCGCGTCTTCCGCAACACTTAGCTCCCGGTCGTCGCCCACTTGTAGCGATGCTTTGGCGAGGACGTCGCCTTCGGAGGACACCTTGCCTTCGGCGATAAGCCGGGCGGCGTGCGTGCGGGACCGCGCCAGTCCCCTGCTGACGAGCAGTTGGTCGAGTCTGGGCATGGTCAGGCGGCACCCGGACCGTGCTGTGGCACTTGGTGCTGCGGGGCTTCGTTCGGCGGCTCTTCGTTCAGGGCTTCCAGCAGGGCGTCGTGCATTTCTGTGTAGGCGGCGGGGTGCTCCGAAACCGGCAGCCCGGGAACAGCACGGACCCGGTCCAGGATGGCCAGCACCGCGGGATCGATACCGGCTTCAGGATCGCGGCCTGGCACGGTCAACTCCGGCCAGGCGGCGCCTGGCACTTCGGAGTCCGGCAATGCGGTGTCGGGCACCGCAGCCTCCGGCGCGTCGTTGTTCAACTCGGGCATGGCACCAGTCTATTGATCCAGCCACTCGAGTTCGGGAGCCGTGGGGACCTCAGCGTCGGGGTGGGCCGCCCACCAGGCGGCGCAGGCCGCCCGCCACGAATCAAGGTCGTCCTTGGACCCGGCGATGCGGATGGTGCCTCCGGCCACGGTCGCCCTGGCGTTCCCGCAACGGAACGTCCCGCCGTCGTTATCAATGTCCGGATAGGGCTCATAGAGGCCGGCCAGGTCCCGGATGATGTAGCGGGGCCGCTCCTCGGCGCGGGCCGCCAACATGGTTTCCAGGGTGTCGACGCCGGTCAGCACGGCCACCGTGGCGAAGCCTGCACGGTTGCCACCCAGGATGTCGGTGTCCAGCCGGTCGCCGACGACCAGTGGCCTGTCTGACGACAGCCTCTTCGCCGCGGCATGGAACAGCGGAGCCTCCGGCTTGCCGGCCACGAGCGGCCGCCGGCCGGTGGCCGCGGCCACCGCGCCCACGAGGGTTCCGTTGCCGGGCGCCATTCCGCGGGCCTGCGGGATGGACATGTCCGTGTTCGTGGCAACCCACAGCACGTCCGCGTCGGCCAGGACGAAGGACGCCTCGGCGAGCTCCTTCCAGCCGATCGCAGGGTTGAAGCCCTGCACCACGGCCACGGGCTTGTCCTCTGCGCCGTGGACCGGCTTCAGCCCAACAAGCTCAACCTCGTGGGCCAGCGCCGGGCTTCCGGTAATCAGGACGGGAGAGCCCGGGGACAGCAGGGACGCCAGCAGGTCGGCCCCGGCCTGGGACGAGCTCACCACCTGCTGGTCCTCTGCAGGGGCGCCAAGCTCGCGCAGGTGGGCGGCCACCTGCGCCGGCGTGCGGGAGGCGTTGTTGGTCACGTACCCGAGGCCGACGCCGATCCCCGCCAGCCGCTGGAGGGACTCCACGGCTCCGGGGATGGCGTGCGGGCCTGCGTAGACCACTCCGTCCAGGTCGGACAGCAGGGCGTCGAACCGTGAAATCAGTTGGGCATCACTCATGCGCGACTAGTCCTCCGAGCCGTTCTGGCGGCGGTCAGCATCCTGCTGTTCGGTGTATTCGGGTTCGGTGTACCCGGCTTCGGCGTCCTCGGCGTCCTCATCCGGCTCGGCGGAATCCTCGTCCGATTCGGCGTCGTCGGATTCGAAGTAGTCCGCCTCGGCGTCGTCCAGGTTTTCTGCCGCTGCGTCCGCTGAAGGCCGCTGCGCAGCAGCTTCCTCCTCGGCGCTGATGCCGGGTGCCGCCTGGCTGTCGGAAGACCCGGTTCCGTCCTGCGCCGGCGTGCCGGCAGCGTGGGCGATGCGCTTCCGGCGTTCGGCTTCTTCCCGGGCCTCCTCTTCCTCGTCCCAGCCGAGGTCGATGATGTCGGGTTCCTCGGCCATGCCCAGACCCAAAGCTTCTTCCGCTACGACCGCCTGCCGCTGCCACTTTCCGGCCTCGGTTTCGCGGCCAACGGCTGTCAGGGCGTCGGCATAAGCGCGGAACAGGCGCGGGCTGTAGGAAAACGCCCGGTTGATGTCCAGCTGCGGGATCTCCAGCTCCGCAACGGCGGCGTCCAGCTGGCCAAGGTCGGCGCGGGCACCGGAGGCGACAATCGCCAACTCCACCTTGCCGGGGGCGTCAAGGTCCTGGGCTTCCTCGGAACGGACAACGTCCAGGGCGCGGTCAGGCCGGCCCAGGCCACGTTCACAGTCGGCCATCACAGGCAGGTGGACGTTGGAACCGCTGATCCGGCGGTACGTGCGGAACTCGCGCAGGGCCTCGCCGTAGTGTCCGGCGGCATAAGCCGTAAGGCCCACTGCCTCACGGACAGCGGCAAGGCGTCCGCCGCGGCGGCTGGCGGCCAGGGCATGCTGGAACGCCAGTTCAGGCTCGTCGTCGATAAGCCGTCCGGCCATTACGAGGTGGCGGGCAACCCATTCAGCGCTGTTGGACTCCAGGGTCTTGATCTGGTGCTGCGTGGCGCGATCGAGTTCCTTGCCCGTGACGTCGTCGTCGATTTCGGGCGAACGCTCACGGTCCGGACGGTTGGCGCTGCGGAGGTCACGGGCGTTGGGAACGCGGGCGGGGCGGTCCTCAGCCCGGTCGCGGCCGAACTGGCGAGGGCCGGAGTCGCCTCGGTCAAAGCTGCGGGGTGCGCGGTCCTGCCGGTCACCGCGGTCCTGCCAACCGCCACGGTCCTCGCGGGGTGCGCGGTCCTGCCGGTCGCCGAACGGCCGGCGGTTCTCTCCGCCACCAAAGCTGCGGCGGTCGCCGTCGCCCTCGCGGCGCGGACGGTCACCAAACGGCTTACGGTCACGATCACCAAACGGCTTACGCTCACCGCCACCAAAACCACGGCGGTCACCCTCACCCTCGCGGCGCGGACGGTCACCAAACGGCTTACGCTCACCGCCACCAAAACCACGGCGGTCACCCTCACCCTCACGGCGCGGACGATCCGAGAACGGCTTACGCTCACCGCCACCAAAACCACGGCGGTCACCCTCACCCTCACGGCGCGGACGATCCGAGAACGGCTTACGCTCACCGCCACCAAAAC
>NZ_JBNHFL010000017.1:0-115033 GCF_059090205.1 Arthrobacter sp. CMU6 | reverse complement strand
GGACACCGGCGATCTCCGATGTCACGGCCATCTCCCTGACCGTACGGTCCTGCGGGGACGCGGCCGGTGGCGTCATGGCCTTCTCCACGTGGGCGTAGCCGGCGACGAGCTGCACCTTCAGGGCCGCGAGCCGGGCGTCCATTTTGGCCAGCTCGGCCAAACCATCCAGGCACGCATCCGCCCGGTCCCGCAACGGATCAACACCGTGCACGCCCGACATCTGGCCACCCTCCAAGGGGCCATTTCCCATGGCGACCTCAACAAAAACAGCCAGCGCAGAGACGGAGGCGCCGATAGCCTCCACCGTCTCGACAGCTGCACTGCTTTCCATACCTGCAGCATTTCACGACCCACTGACATTATTGCCGGGGTGATCGCCGGGCCAATTACTTCGGGCCGCAGCCGACATTCACAGTCTGAAATCGAAGACACCAAGAGCCCGTGAGGCTCATCACAGCTCCCCTGAACATGGTCTGCTGGATAGCGATCCCCCTCCCAATGACGAGAAGGTATTCGCATGCCACAAGCCCAAGCAGCAGCCGACACAGAGGCGCCCGACCGCCCAACCACGGACAGCACCACCACTGAAAGCACGGCTACCGAAAACACCGCTAGCAACGCAATCGGGACCGGGCGCAACGCAGTCGGAACCGCCGTCGAGACCGTTCTGAACCGCGGCCTCAACGTCCGCCACATCCGTTTCATGGCGCTCGGCTCCGCGATCGGCACGGGCCTGTTCTACGGTTCGGCCTCGGCCATCCAAAAAGCCGGCCCTGCCGTGCTGTTCGCGTACATGATCGGCGGCGCCGCCGTGTTTATGGTGATGCGCGCCCTGGGGGAAATGGCCGTGCGGCACCCGGTGTCCGGATCCTTCGGGCAGTACGCCAGCCGGTATCTGGGCCCGCTGGCAGGCTTCGTGACCGGCTGGACCTATGTTTTCGAAATGGCGATCGTGGCCATCGCCGATGTCACCGCCTTCAGCATCTATATGGGCTTCTGGTTCCCGTCGGTGGAGCGGTGGGTCTGGATCCTGGCCATCATCTTCCTCCTCGCGGCGCTGAACCTGCTGAGCGTGAAGGTCTTCGGCGAACTCGAATTCTGGTTCACACTGGTCAAGGTTGCAGCCATTATCGCGATGATCGCGGGCGGTGCGGGCATCCTTGCGTTCGGGTTCCAGAACGGTGGCACCTCGGCCGCCCCGGACCTGGGGAACCTGGTGGAGCACGGCGGCCTGTTCCCGAACGGCTTCGAGGGGCTCTTGGCCTCCTTCGCCGTCGTCATGTTCGCCTTCGGCGGGATTGAAACCATCGGCATCACGGCCGGCGAGGCAGCCGACCCCAAGAAGGTGATCCCGAAGGCCGTCAACACAGTGCCGGTCAGAGTCCTGCTGTTCTACGTACTCACCCTCGGTGTGCTGATGAGCCTCTTTCCGTGGAACGAGATCGGCAGCAACGGCAGCCCGTTCGTCCAGATCTTCAGCGGCCTGGGCATTCCCGCGGCACCGCACATCCTCAACGCCGTGGTGATCACCGCCGCCCTGTCCGCTATCAACAGCGACATCTTCGGCGCCGGGCGGATCCTCTTCGGTTTGGCCAAGCAGGGACACGCGCCGCAGAGCTTCGGCCGGGTTTCCCGGCATGGCGTGCCGTGGATGACTGTGGTGATGATGGCCGGGATTCTGCTGGTGGGAGTGGTGCTGAACGCGGTCATTCCGGAAGATGTCTTTCTGCTCATCGCCTCCATCGCCACCTTCGCCACGGTCTGGGTATGGGTGATGATTCTCGCCTCCCATGTGGCGATGAAACGCGAGATCGCCCGGAAGGGCATGCCGGCGTCGGACTTCCCATCGCCCTGGTGGCCGGCGTCATCCGTCCTCACCATCGGCTTCATGGGACTGGTGATTGCGGTACTTGGCTTCTTCGAGGAAACCCGCGTTGCGCTCTATGTCGGAGCCGTGTGGCTGAGCCTGCTGGTGGTCGCCTACCGGCTTTGGGTCAAAGGCAACGGACGACGGCGGGCCCACCTCGAGGATGAGACCTCACCGCTGCCTGTGGTGACCAAAACTGAGTAGCATTCCCGCGAAAATGGCGCGCCAGGCTGGAATAAGCAGAAACAAGTAGTAAAAAGGGGAAAAGACAGGTACTTCGCGCCTGTTACACGAGTGCCTGGTGTGATAAATGAGGTAAGTGGTACTCGTGTGACGTATGTGATTCCTTCCTACAGTGGACTACACGGTGCCAGCCGGCTGGGGCAATGACCCCGGAAGATGACCCGGACCCGCGCCGCCAGTGATTCGACGAATGGTCACACTTTGAAGGAGTGGTCCCATGTTGGAAATCCAGGCCGGGGCGCCGGCAAAGCATAGTCAATCCGGGCGGTCACCCGGTTTCCTGGCCCTGACACTGCAGCGGGCGCGTACTGCCGCTGTTCCGTACAGGATCGGCGACGTCCTGGTGGGCGACGATCCGTTCAACGGCAGGCGCGAAGGCACCGTGGTAGCCAAGAACGGCCGGTCCATCGGCATCCGCTCCGCGGACCAGGTGTACTTCTACGACTACCGGCAACTAAGGCGGCCGGACTAGGCGGATCCCGCCAGTCCAGCCGACCAACAGGAGCCGATCCGATGTCTATCGCCAACTTGCCTACCGCATACCTCACCATTGCCGAGGTCGCCGCAGCCCTGCGCCTTTCCAAAATGACCGTCTACCGGATGGTCCGGGCCGGGACGCTGGCGGCCGACCGGTTCGGCAAGTCTTACCGCGTGCCAGAGTCAGCTGTGGAGGAGTACATCCGGGCCTCGGGCAGCCCGGCTACGGAGGACCCGCACGGCGCACGCGGTTGAGTCCGGAACCGCCTCGGACGCAGCGCGCCCTGAAGCACTTGGGTGCTGGCTGGCTGGCATCCGCGGCGTTACGATCAGGCATGCTCCCACTGCAGAATCTCCTGGCCTTTGCCTTGGTCTCCGCGCTGCTGATCGCCGTTCCTGGCCCCAGCGTCCTGTTCGTCATCGGACGCTCGCTGGCTTTGGGGCGGCGCGGCGGCCTGCTGAGCGTTCTCGGCAATGCTGCCGGCGAACTGCTGCAGATCGCAGCGGTCGCCCTGGGCGTCGGCGTGGTGCTGGCTGAGTCGGTGCTGCTGTTCACGGTGGTGAAGTTCGCCGGCGCGGCCTACCTTGTATATCTGGGAATCCTGGCGGTGCTCCACCGCCGGGGCGGCCCTGCCGGCCCGGATCCGTCCATGCCGGCCACCACCCGGCGGATTCTGCGCGAAGGCTTCATTGTGGGTGCCACAAATCCGAAGTCCGTGGTGTTCTTCGTAGCGGTCCTCCCCCAGTTCGTGGACCATGCTGCCGGCGCTATTCCGGCCCAGCTCGCCCTACTTGGCGCCACGTTTCTGGGCATCGCGCTGGTCTCTGACAGCGCCTGGGCACTCGCCGCAGGAACGGCGAGGCAATGGTTCGCCCGCTCACCCCGCCGGGTGGCAGCTGTCACCACCACTGGCGGGGTGATGATGATCGGGCTCGGCGGCACCCTCGCCCTGACGGGCTCAAAGAGCTAGGTTGGCTGGCCAAAGTAGGCGGCGGTGGGCCCACGGCGTCCGGTGGAAATTACCGGGCGGACCAGCCCCCGTCCATCGTGTAGCTGGCACCCGTGACCATTCCCGCGGCGTCGGAGGACAGCCATGCAACCAGCGACGCCACCTCTTCGGGTTCCACGAGCCGTTTCACCGCGGACTCGGTGAGCATCACTTTCGCCAGGACCTCCGACTCCGGAATCCCATGGACACGTGCCTGGTCCGCGATCTGCTTCTCCACCAGCGGGGTTCTCACGTAGCCGGGGTTGATGCAGTTGGACGTCACCCCGTGCTCGCCGCCTTCGAGGGCTGTCACCTTGCTCAGCCCCTCAAGACCGTGCTTGGCCGAGACGTAGGCGCTCTTAAACGGGGAGGCCCGGAGACCGTGGACCGACGACAGGTTGATGATGCGCCCGAATCCGTTGGCGTACATATGCGGCAGCGCGGCACGGATCAGCAGGAAGGGCGCTTCGAGCATGAGCGCCAGGATCCGCCGGAACGCCACGGGATCGAAATCCTCGATGGGGCTGATGCGCTGAATGCCGGCGTTGTTCACCAGGATGTCGCAATCCAGGCTCAGCGCGGCAAGTGCCTCGACGTCCAGGAGGTCAACTGCCCAGGACGTGCCGCCCACCTCGTCGGCGAGGACCGCGGCGCCCGCTTCGTCGACGTCAGCCACCACCACCTTGGCTCCCCTGGCGGCGAGCTCCCGTACGCACGCCGCGCCGATGCCGCTGGCACCGCCGGTAACCAGGGCCTTGCGGCCGTTCAGATTCTTTTCCACGTCCGGACCTTGTGCGTCCACAGTCTGCTCCTCAAAGTGTCCACGTTGACACGTGCCGCCACGTGCAGCACTTCCGATTCACCCGAGTATTCCTGCAGAAGGAACGCGGTTCAATGACTAATCGGGCACTGGATTCGTGCAAAATTGCAGATATGGATGCCAACCCGGACGACCTGCTGGTACTGCTCGCCGTCTCACGCTCGGCGAAATTCACGACGGCGGCCCAGGTCCTGGGCCTGAACCACACCACCGTTTCACGCCGGATCGCCGCGCTGGAAAAGGCCCTGGGCGGCCGTGTCCTGGCCCGGGCGTCCGGTGGTTGGGAGCTGACCGAACTCGGCGCCCAGGCCGTGCTGGTTGCCGAGCAGGTGGAAACGGCGGTGCGTGCGCTGGGACCGTCGGGCCAGGCACCTGACCCGATTACCGGCGTCGTACGCATGACGGCGACCGACGGTTTCAGCGCCTACATCGCCGCTCCGGCGGTGGCGCGGCTAAGGAGGGATCACCCGGGGCTCAGCGTGGAGATCGTCACCGTCACGCGCCGGGCGCTCCAGCAACGCTCGGGACTGGACATCGAGGTGGTGGTGGGAGAGCCTCAGGTGCACCGGGCCGAAGCGTTCCGGCTGGGCGAGTACGAACTCGGGATGTACGCGTCCCGCTCGTACATCGAGGCCAACGGAATGCCGGACTCGGTGGAGGCCCTGACCGCCCACCCGCTCGTGTACTTCGTGGATTCGATGCTGCAGGTGGACGACCTCGATGCACCGCGACGGCTGGTGCCGGCCATGCGCGACGGCGTCAGCTCCACCAACGTGTTCGTGCACGTGGAGGCCACCCGGGCCGGCGCCGGTGTGGGGTTCCTCCCCTGTTTCATGGCCGACCGGCACGAGGACCTGGTCCGGCTGCTGCCCGGAAACATCGCCGAACGGCTGCCCTACTGGATGGTCCTGCGGCCCGATTCGATGCGCCGGCCGGCCGTCGCCGCGGTAGTGACGGCGCTGCGTGAACAGACCACCGTGCACCGGCAGTGGCTGCTCGGGCAGGGACGCGGGTCCTCAGCCGCTGACTGAAGGCTGCCGCGCAGTGTCGGCGCTGGGTTCCGGAGTGGCGGGCGGCGGGACGTCGCCGCTGGCTTGGGTATCCGTGCCAGGCGTGGGGTCGTGGCGCACCTGGGCTCCGGCGACGAAGGACCGGACCTTGGCGTCGTTCCAGATGTGGGCGGGCACCGCTCCGCCCAGGAGCCGCCGGGCGAGCTGCGGATCGTCCTCGAACGGCTGGTCGCTGCCGGCCATCACCATGTTGCCGTACCGGCGTCCCTTCAGCATGGCCGGGTCCGCGATGATGATGGTGTGCTCGAACGCGGCCGCGATGGTGGCGGCATCCTCACGGGCTTTTTTCAGGTCCGGGCCGTCGCCGGAATTCACCACGTAGATGCCGCCGGGCGCCAGCACCCGCCGCACCTGCACGATGAACTCCGCGGTGGTCAGCGGAAAGGGGGTCACCGCGCCGGCGAACACGTCCCGGATGATGAAGTCGCGCGTGTCCGGGGTGAGGGTTTCGGTCACAGCGCGGGCCTCGCCGACGCGCAGCCGCAGCAGCGGAGCCTTGGGCAGGTCGAACCAGCCGCGGACGTATTCGGCCAGCTTCCCGTCCAGTTCCACCACCACCTGCCGGGCGTCCGGGTAGGCAGCATGGAAGTAGCGGGCCATGGAGCAGGCTCCGCCGCCCAGATGCAGGCCCCGCAGCTTGGGCTTGGTCTCCGTCGGCCAGCGGGATTCGATCAGGCCGGACATCCAGCGCATGTACTCGAAGTCGAGGAACAGCGGATCGGCAAGGTCGATGTGGGAACTCATCACGCCGTTGATGCGCAGCAGCCAGCCGGTGGAGTTGTCCTGGTCGGCGATGAGCTCGCAGTCACCGGTGTCGATGTAATAGACGCCCTCAACGGGGCCGTCTGCACGAACTGCCCCGGGACGCATTTGCCGAGGAACTTCCAGGACGTCCGAGGCCGCTGCACCGCCTCGTCTGCCGCCGGATTTGTTGCCCGCTTTGGGCCCCGATTTTCCGCCTGACTTGGTGCGCCGTGCCATCAGTTCTCCGCCGCTTCCGTCATGCTTCAAGCCTAGTTGACCCCAGGCTGCCGCAGCCCCCGGCCTCCGCTCCCCGGGCGCCCAGCGCCCAGCGCCCAGCCCTATGACTCCGGCACGGGCGCCCCCTCGCCATTCCGGATGCGCTGGACCATGGCCGTTGTGGAGCGTTCGGCCACGTAGTCAAGGATGGTCACCGAGCCGCCGTAGGCCTCTACGGCTTGGGTTTCGGCCAGCATCTCCGGCGTGTAGTCCCCGCCCTTGGCATAGATCTCCGGCCGCAGCTGCTCAATGAGGGGAATCGGGGTGGGGGTGTCGAAGACGGTCACGTAGTCCACGCAGCTCAGGGCCGCGATCACGGCCGCCCTGTCGGCCACGCTGTTGATGGGGCGGTCCGGTCCTTTGAGCTTCCGCACAGAGTCGTCACTGTTGAGCGCCACCACCAGGATGTCGCCGAGCTGCTTGGCCTGGTTCAGGTAGCGCGTGTGCCCGCGGTGCAGGACGTCGAAGCAGCCGTTGGTCAGCACCACACGCTGCCCGTCGCTGCGGTGGGCTCGGATGTGCCGCTCCAGTTCGTCGGCCGCCAGCGCGGTGTCCGCGAAGCTCTCCAGGTAGCGGCCCAGCTCGTCCGTGCCGCATACCGATGTCCCGGGATGGTGGACCACCACGTCCGCCGCCGCCTGAGCCAGGTCGAGGCTGGCCGTCAGCGGCAGCGACGCGGCACGGGCCAGGGTCAGCGCTGCCACGAAGGTGTCGCCCGCGCCGGAGGCCTGCTTCTCTTTGGCAGGACGCGCCCACGTCCGGTGCGGGTTTCCGGCCCCCGGAATGAGGACGGTCCCGTCCCGGTCCAGCGTGACCACGACGGCGCGTGCTCCCGTCGCCTGCAGCAGCTCGCCGCCGTGCGCGGTCACCACCTCTGCGCGCTCGGGTCCGCTGCCCAGCCGAAGGTCCAGCATCCTGGCCGCCTCCTGCGCGTTGGGCGTGACCAGGTCGGGCTCGAGTCCTGCCCACGGCCGGGGATCGTGCGCGTCCACCACCACAAGCGTGTCCGGCCCGCGCCCCGCCAGCGATTCGATGAGCCTGCAGCGAACCGGTTCCGCCAGGACTCCCGTTCCGTAGTCGCAGATCACCACGGCATTCCGGTGTCCGACGGCGGCGGGCACCGCCGCCTCGAATGCCGCCAGGGCGTCGGCCGGGACGGTTGCCGCGGAGTCGTCGAAGCGCAGCAGGACCTGGCCGCCGCTGCTGATCCGGATCTTGGTGGTGGTGACCATGTCCGGGTGCTCGGTAAGCAGTGCGGTGTCCACCCCGGCGGCGAGCAGTTGCCGCCGAAGTTCCGCTCCGGCGTCGTCCGCTCCGATGATTCCGGCGACGCTTACCCGGGCACCGAGGGCAGCCAGGTTCATGGCGGTGTTGGCGGCGCCGCCAGGGGCAAAATCACGCCGGGCGATGTCCACCACGGGAGCGGGAGCCTCGCGGCACATCCTGTCGATCGAGCCGGTCCACCAGCCGTCGAGCATGAAGTCGCCCACGACGGTGACGGCCGGCTGCTCCTGGGCCAGCCTCCGCGGAAGCCATGCCGCCAGGCCACGCTGTTCGGAAAGCACCGGTTCGGAATGCTCTGAAGCGGAAAGCACTGGTTCGGGAAGCACCGCTTCGGAATGGTGCGGTAAGGAAACCTCCGGGCCGCCGTCGTCCCCGGGGTGTCCCCCGATGCCGGGTGCTGCGGCGGTCACAGCGCTGCCCCGTCGGTTTCAAGAGCAGGCGGTGCAGCGATGTGCACCACCTTGACCCGGCTGAACTCGTCCAGGAGTTCGGGGCCGTAGCCGAACCCCTGCCCGCTTTCACCCCGGGGTTGGGCGGCCCCGCCCGGGGCGCCGCCGAACACCTCGTTAATCTTGACAGTGCCCACCGGCAGCGCGGCAACGGCCTGCTGGGCATGGGAGATGCTGGCAGTCAGGACGGTGGCGGCCAGTCCGTACCGGCCGGCCGAGGCGAGGGCGAGCCCCTCCTCGAAGCTGTCCACCACGCGCACGGGTGCAACAGGGCCGAACGTCTCCTCGGCCATCACGTCCATGGTGTCGGTGCAGTCCACGAGAACCGTGGCCGGGTAAAAGGCTCCGGGGCCGTCCGGGACCGTGCCGCCCTCCAGGGCACGCGCGCCCAACTGCAGCGCCTCGGCAACGTGCCGGTGGACCGCATCCCGCATCCGGGTGTCCACGAGCGGCGCGAGCGGATGTTCCGTGTTCCGGTCCCGGGCCTGCCCGGCCAGCGCCTCGCAGAACGGTTCGGCGATGGACCGGTGGACGTAGATCCGCTCCACTGACGTGCAGATCTGCCCGCTGTTGCTGAAGGCCCCGATCGCCGCCTGCTCCGCTGCCCAGCGGGGATCAACGTCCGCATCCACCAGCAGCGGATCGTTCCCGCCGTTTTCCCTGATGACATAGGCACCCGTCAGCACTGCCGTCCGCGCAATCCGGTCACCGGTGGCGCTGGATCCGACGTGGGCGAACATATCCACGTCCGGCTGCTGTGTGAGGAGGGTCCCGACGTCGGCCCCGCCGGTGAGGGTGACCAGCACATTGGGCGGAAATACCGGCGCCAGGGCCTCCCCCAACAGCTTCCCCAGGTGGGGGCATCGCTCGCTCGCCTTATGGATGGCGGTGTTCCCGGCGACCAGGGCCGCCCCGATGAGTCCGCAGGCCACGGCGACGGGATCGTTCCACGGGGTCAGCAAGACGGCCACGCCGCGGGGCTCGGCGACGGTGTAATCAGCGGCCAGCGCGTTGCCGCGCAGGCTATGCCCGCGGTGTACGGGACCAAGTTCCGCGTACTGCTCCAGCGTGGAAACGCCGGCGGCAATGCCGGCAAGGGCTTCATCCAGCGGACGGCCGGTCTCCTGCGCATTCAGTTCGGCAAGCCCGGCAGCGGCCGCCTCCAGCGCCCGGGCGGCCTCGCGCAGCAGCTTGCCACGCTCGCCCGGAGGCGTTGCCGCCCAGCCGGGCTGGGCTGCGCGGGCAGCCGCCACGGCTCCCACCACATCATCTGCGCCGGCGACGGAAAGGCTGCCGACGGTTTCCCCGGTCCGCGGGTTCAGGATGGTGAGCGTGTCTTCCGCATTGGCCAGCTCGCTGGTGATGGTCGATTGCATGTGGCTCCTCACTGGGGTGGGCCTGAGCCGCGGGGCTGCAGGCGCTGGGCCTCAAGGCGCTGGTCCTTTGGCATTCTGCTCAGTGTTCCGGGCGGTTCCGTTCCGGCGGTTCCGGGCATCCGTTCCCCGCCCTCTCTGAGGTGATCCGTACCCCGCCGCCGAAGGGTTTACACGCGCGGGCGGCAGGAGTTTTCAAAGCCGGCGGGCAGTGTCCAGTCGCCGTCCTATCGCCCCGGCGGGCAGGGCCCTATCGCCCCGGCGGGCACGGCCATATTGAGCCGACGGCCCGGTTATTCCGGGCTGGCAATACAGGGCCGATGCACCGTAGGGTGGGCCCCACTACCCACCCGACCTGAACGCATCCCGACCTGGAAGATCCGGAACCGAGAGGGCTGACACCATGGAATTCTTCAACGCCGACTTCGGCGGAGCGCGCATCACAGGGCATGGCATCGGCCCGGTCTTGGAAGAATTCAGCGGTGTTTCCCGCATCGCGGTTCTCCGCGGCGGCGGGCTGGGTGACCTGATGTTTGCCCTTCCGGCGGTGGCGGCGCTGAAGGCCGCCTATCCGGAGGCCAGCCTCACCCTGCTGTGCACGCCGGTCCAGGCTGAACTGGTGTCCCAGACCGTGGGACCGGTGGACGAAACGGTGATCCTGCCGTTTGCCGAAGGGGTTCGCCCCGGGCCGGAAGACCCCCACGAACTCGAACGCTTCTTTGCCGAGATGCGTGCCCGGAACTTTGACCTGGCCGTCCAGTTGCACGGCGGCGGCCGGTACTCAAATCCGTTCCTGCTCCGCCTCGGCGCACGCCACACCGTGGGCACCAGAACCCCGGATGCAGCCCCACTCGAGCGGACCGTGCCCTACGTGTACTACCAGCACGAGCCGCTCCGGGCCCTCGAGGTGGCTGGATTCGCTGGGGCTCCTCCACGTGAGCTGGAGGCGCGGCTCCAGGCGCTGCCGGAGTTTTGCCAGCAAATCACACAGGACCTGCCCTTGGGGAACGGCGTATCGGGGCTCGACGACGACGGGCAGGCCAACAACGGTTCAGGGCACGGCCGCGTGCTGGTGATCCATCCGGGGGCAACGGATCCGCGCCGGCGCTGGCCTGCCGAACGTTTCGCCGCTGTGGCCCGAAGGGCCGCCGACGACGGCTTCCGGGTTTTTGTGGTGGGCGACACCAACGAAAAGGAACTGGCCGAGACGGTGGTGGAACTCGCCGTCGAGCACTCCCCGGAAGCCCGGCCCGCCGTAGAGTCACTCGCCGGCAAACTCAGCCTTGGCGAGCTGGCGGCACTGCTGGAGCACTGCGCCGTCGTGGTGGCGAACGACAGCGGACCGCGGCACCTCGCCCAGGCTCTGGGCACCTCCACCGTGGGCATCTACTGGGTGGGCAACGCCATCAACGCAGCCCCGCTGGGCCGCAGCAGTCACCGGCTCCGCCTGGGCTGGGTCACGCGTTGCCCGGTGTGCGGTGTGGACGTCACCCAGGTGGGGTGGACGGCCCCACGGTGCCCGCATGACGAGTCCACCGTGAAGGCCGTCGAACCCTCAGAGGTTTACGAGGATGTTCTCCAGCTCACGGCCATGAGCCCTCTTCCTCATGGCAGATAAGCATTTCGCGGACCTCGCAGCCCGTGGGTTGGGAGAGGACGAACAGAATCGCCTGCGCCACGTTGCCTGGATCATTCAGGCGTGAGTCGTCCTGCGGCTTGTATTGCTCCGCGCGGTCGTCGAAGAAGCGGGTCTTCATGCCGCCGGGGATCATGGTGGTCACGCCGATCTCACCGCCCGTCTCAGCCGCCAGGGAATGGCTGAAGCCCACTACGCCGAATTTTGAGGCGCAGTAGGCGGTGGCCTCCGGCAGTGCCCGCTTGCCCAGCGTGGAGGCAATGGTGACCACCCGGCCGCGCGACTCCTTGAGGTACGGAAGGGCCGCCCGAACGACGGAAACCGTGCCCATCAGGTTGACCCCGATGACCCGCTCCCATTCGTCCGCGGCCACGTCCTCCAGCTTGCCGCAGCGGTCGATGCCGGCCGCAGTGACCACGGCGTCCAGCCCGTCAAGGGTCTCGGCGGCCTGCCGGACGGCCTCAGACACGGCAACGCGGTCCGAGACGTCCACCTCGAAGGCCTTCGCCGCGGCCACGTTCCGGATGTCCCGGTCCAGCACCACAGGGGTTCCCCCGGCTTTGAGCACAGCGTCGACGACGGCGGCCCCCAGCCCGGATGCACCGCCGGTTACCAGGACCCGGCCGGGCCGGAAAGTCGATTCAGTCATGGTGTTCCTTTCAGTCGGGTCTACTTATCAGGTTCGTGGTGCGGTTCAGCTGACCTTTGCCAGGGCGTCCGCGAGGACAGAGGTTGACCGGGCCCGGTGGAACGGCACGGTCACGCAGCGCCCTCCCCAGCTCTCGACCAGCCCCGCTTCGGGCAGCTCCGAGGCGCGGTAGTCGCCGCCCTTCACCCAGACGTCCGGGCGCAGCGTCGCCAGGCAGGCCTCCGGCGTGTCCTCCCCGAAAACCAGGACAGCGTCCACGCACTCGAGTGCCAGCAGGAGCTCGGCCCGGTCCTGCTGGCCGACAATCGGCCGCTGCTCGCCCTTGATCCGTCGCACCGACTCGTCCGAGTTCAGGCAGACGATGAGGCAGTCGCCGAGGTCCCTGGCCGCCGACAGCGTGCGGGCGTGGCCGGCGTGCAGCAGGTCGAAGCAGCCTCCGGTGGCCACGACGGTTCCTCCGTTGGCGCGCATCCGCCGGGCCAGGCCGATGGCGTCTTCCTCGCCTTTGTGGTGCCAGACCGGCCGGTGGCGGTCCGGCAGGGAGGCCACCCCGCCGGCGCCGAGGAAGGCTGCCGCCTCGTGGATGGCCAGTTCCGCGGCGTCGTTCAGGCTGCGGCCCTCCGCCAAGTGCACGGCCAGGCTGGCCGCAAGCCGGTCGCCGGCGCCGCAGGGATCGGCGACCTCAGTGGGAGGGGCCGGAATGATCAGCGGCGGGGTGCCGGGCCGGGACAGCATGCCGCCTTGCCCGCCCATGGTGACCAGGACCGACTGGCTTTGCCAGCGGTCCAGCAGCGTGGTGCCGACGGCGGCAACCGCCTCGGTCAATCCGGTGCCGGAACCGGCCGCCTTGACCGCCTCGGACAGGTTGGGTGTCACGACTGACACCCCGGGCACCGGAACTGCGCCGGAGGGATGCGGATCCCACACGATCGGAATGTCGCCGGAGCGGGCCTCGAGCACCTCGCGGATCTTCTGGTTCGCGGCAACGCCCCTGCCGTAATCGGCCACGACGATCACCTCGGCCTGGTCCAGTGCCCCGAGCATGGCCGCGGTGGCCGCCGGAACTTCCGGCCGCTCGCATCCCTCGTCCACCCGCACCACCGGCTGGCGGCCCGCCCGCACCCGGGTCTTAACCGGGGTTCTCGCGCCGGACGGCCCGGAAACCACCCGCACGCCGGCGAGCGCGCCTTCCAGTGCCACGGAGGCGTCGTCGTCGGAAAGCACTGTTACCAGGGTGACCCGATGGCCGTCGTGGGCCAGCATCCGGGCCACGAGCCCCGCGCCGCCCGCCCGCCGCCGGACGTCGGAGACGTCCACCACCGGCACTGGCGCATCGGGGCACAGCCGGGTTGCTTCGCCGGAGAGGTCCACGTCCAGCAAAACGTCGCCAACTACTGTGATCCTCATCCGCGGTCAGCCTCCGGTCCGGGAACGCCCTGGCCCCTGCGGGCCACCTCGGCTTCGAAAGCCCGGCAAATGGCGTGCAGCGCAATCAGGTGCCCCTCCTGCGCATTGGCAGAAATGGCATCGATGGCCACGGCGTCATCGCAGCATGACGCCAACGGGTTGGGCGCCGGCCCCGTCAGGGCCCATGTGGTCACGTTCAGCCTGGCCGCCGCCTCGGCTGCCCGGAGCAGGTTGGGGCTCTGGCCGCTCGTTGACAGCAACACGAGGATGTCCCCGGACCTGCCGTGGGCGCGGACCTGCCGGGCGAAGAGTTCTGCGTAGCCGTAGTCATTGGCAATGGCCGTGACGGCGGAGCTTTCCGCGTGCAGGGAGATCGCGGAAAAGGGCATCCGCTCGCCGTCGAACCTGCCCACGAGTTCGGCGGTCAGGTGCTGCGCCTCCGCGGCGGAACCCCCGTTCCCGGCGGCGAGCAGCTTCTGCCCGCTGAGCAGGCGCTGGGCCAGCTCCACGCCCCAGGCAGCCAACCTGTCAGCCTGGCTTTCCAGGGACCGCAGGGCGGGCAGGACGTTTTCGAGGTGGGTCCGCACTGCCTGCTGCGACCCCAACGCGGCTTCGTCGGGACGGGCTGCGTCTGGCGACGACAGCGCGTCCGTTGAGGGGGCGCCGATCCGGTGCATGGCAGGAAGCTCAGCCTCCCGCAGGGATTCCGCTGTCACAGTGCCGCTCCTTCCATCGGTTCCAGGCGCCCGGCATCCGCGGTGCCGGCGATGGCCAGCTGGTAGGCCTTTTCGGTTTCCGCGGCAACCCTGCCCCATGAGTAGCGGGCCTTCGCCCGCCGCTCGCCGGCCCGCCCGAGTTTCGCGCGAAGGTCCGGGCTCGCCAGCAGGGTGCCGAGGGCTTCCGCGATGGCTTCGGGGTCCTTCGGTGGCACGTGGAGGCCCGTTCCGCGGTCCACCACACTGTCCGTCAGGCCTCCCACTGCAGCGGCAACCACCGGAACTCCGCAGGCCATCGCCTCGAGGGGAACAATGCCGAAGGGTTCATACCAGGGTGTGCAGACCACGGCATCGGCGCTTCGGAAAAGGCCGGGCATGGCTTCCCTGGGCACCTGTCCCCGGAGCTCCACATGGTTCACCACCCCGAGGTCCCGGGCAAGGTCCAGCAGCCGGCGGGCCTCCGGATCCTGGCCGCCCTCGTCCGCCCCGCCGCCTACGATCAGCAGTTCGACGTCGTCGAACCCCGCCTGCAGCAGGTGGGGCAGCGCGCGAATCACCAGGTCCACGCCCTTTCGCGGAACCAGCCGGCCCACGGAAAGGATCCGGTGGGAACGGGAGGGGGCGTCCGCCGGGCCGTCGCTGGAGAAGAGCTCCAGGTCCACCCCACAGGGAGCGATGGACACCCGGCGGGTATCGATCCCCATGGCCCGCAGCTCGAAGACCTCGTCCGAGCAGGTGGCCACGATGCGGTCGGCCGACCTGCCTACGGACGGTTCGAGGAAGCGCCTCTCGGCGGGGCTCGTGTCGGCGGCACCTTGGTGTCGGCGCTTGACCGTGCCCAGCGCATGGAAGGTCTGCACCACCGGAACCCGGTAACCGCCCGGGTCGCGGCGTGCGGCGTCCAGAGCCGCGACGCCGGACATCCAGAAGTGGCCGTGCACGACGTGCGGGGGCGAGTCACCCCAGTCCTGGACCACACCGTCCGCCAGGGCACCCATGAAAGGGAGCAGCTCGTCCTTGGGCACATGCTGGGCCGGGCCGGCGTCCACGTGAACCACCTCGAGCCGGGGATGCACCTGCACCCTTGCAGGCAGATCCGGCGCGTCACGCCTCGTATACACGGTCACCCGGTGGCCCCGCCGGGCCAGGGCCGAGGACAGGGCGGCAACATGGACGTTCTGGCCGCCCGCGTCCACTCCGCCAAGCGCTGCCAAAGGACTGGCGTGTTCCGAAATCATCGAGATCTTCAATGGGTATTCCCTTCTCGCGCCGCGGACAGGGCATCCGGTCCGGACCCCTCTGAACCTGCATCCTCCGATGCCACCCCCTCTTTAGACCCCCGGCCCGGCCCGGCGTCCAGATGCGAAGGGACCTGACCTGATGGCGCACGTCCCGCCGGCACCAGATCCGCCAGCACCTCGTCCCAGTCCGTCAGGAACCGCTCAAGCCCGTAGCGCTCCAGCGCCGCCTCCCTCGCCGTTTTGCCCCGCCGTCGGGCCTCCTCCGGGTCGTTGACCAGCAACCGGGCACACCGGCGCAGCTCCTCCACATCAGTGGAGATGCAGCCCGCCTCAGGCGGGACGGCCCGCGCCGCCTCGGTGGTGGCCAGCGCCAGGACCGGCATTCCGAGATGCATCGCTTCAAGCAGGGCCAGTCCCAGGGACGTCCAGCGCAGCGGGTGCAGGTACACCCGGCAGCGTGACAGTTCACGGTGGAGCTCCGCGGTTTTCAGATCACCCCGGACGGTGAGCCGCTGCGGCGGAATCCCCGTGGCCTCCGCGAGCCCGTCGCCGCCCATGCCAAAGACCTGGAGCGGGGCCGCGGTGGCGAAGCGGGGCAGCAGGTCCGTGCCGGTCACGCGGCCGCGGCGCACCGGTTCGTTGACCACCACGCCCAGCTCGGGGACCTCACCCGTGTAGAGGTACCCGGGGTCGGCGATGCCGTGCTCGATGATCTTGGTGGGGGCGCGGCCGCTGTCCCAGAACAGCTCGTTGAAGTGGGTCACGTGGACGATTGGGATGCGGCGCTGCTCCCCGAGCGGATGGACGGTGAAGGGAACATCGCCCTTGGGCGTGTTGTGTTCCACGTACACGGCGGGAAGATCGACGCCGGGCCGGCGGCCAAGCACGCGTGTCACCTCTGCGGCTTCCTCCGTCCGCTGGAGCACGACGGCGTCAATGCTGCCGGCGTCCAGTTCAGCCAGCGCAACCTCCCGCACGGAAGCGGGCCAGTCCCGGCCCGCCCGGCCCAGTCCCCAGGGCCCGCCACCGGGCAGGACCGGCAGCAGGTACTCGTGCCGGCCGCGGACGAACGCATCCGTCCAGGACCCGTGCACGTGCCAAAGCAGAATTCTCATTGTTTGCGGACCTTTCTGCGTGTGCTGAGCGAGGAGACCCCGCTCAGCAGTCGTTCCACCGCTTCCACCACCTGTTCCGGTGAAACCGAGCTGAGGCAGGGATGTCCCGGTACTGGACAGATGCGCGCGCGGCTAAGCCGGCACGGCGCGTTCTGGTCGCCCAGCAGTTCCAACGGAACGCCGTACGGCGCCCAGCGGATGGCGGGCACCACGGGGGAAAACAGGCTCACTACCGGGGTTCCGACGGCGGCGGCCAGATGGGCGGGTCCCGTGTTTCCGGTGACCACGACATCCGCGTTGGCAAGGACACCGGAAAGGGTGGACAGGTCCGTCTTTCCGCCCAGGTCGATAGCGGAGGGTCCGGCCACCGTTGCGGTGAGGGCGGTTTCACCCGGACCGCCGGTCACCACCACCCTGTGGCCGGCGCCCTCCAGCAGTTCCACCGCCGCCGCATGGTGGAGCGGCGGCCAGGCCCGGGCGGGCACGGTCGCCCCGGGGTGGACCACCACGTAGGGGCCGTCACCCACCAGATGGCGGATGGCGGGTGGGTCCTTGACCATGAGTTTGCCGTCGTCACCCGTTTTGAGCTGGAAGCCCGCCGCCTTGGCGATGCCGAGTGCCCGCACGGACTCCGGTTGTTCCTCCGGAAAGTCCTCCCCGGGTTTCAGCCGGACATCGAGCAGGGAACCCGCGTAGTCGGTGGAGGCGCCGGTGATCCGTTCCACGCCGGCCAGCCTCAGGAGCAGCGCCAGGGGAAGCGGGGACTGGTGGAAGGAGGTGAGGATAACCGCCTCGGTGATGCGCGAGTTCCGGACAAAGTTCACCAAGGAGTCCAGGTGCGGGCCGGTCACCTGCGGCGCCGGATTGCTGATCCACGGTGTGTCCCAGGCGAAAACGTCGGCGACGTTGGGCAGCAACGAGGCTGCCGACTGACCCTGCGGGCCACAAAGCACGACGACGTCGTTGGGGCTGCCGCCGTCAGCCCGCCGCCCGTTCGCGACGGCCCGAACCGCCGGGCCCGCCAGGAGGACGTCGCCGACGCTGTCCAGCCGCGCCACCAGGACCCTGCTCATGCCGGTCCTCGAAGCAGCGGTTTCTGAGGCAGCGGTCCCATAAGCGACGGTCCCTGAAGCAGGAGGGCAACGGCCTGCTCGAGGTCCGCGGCTACCTCGGCGGCGGCCTCGACCTCTTCCGTTCGGGTCTGCGGAGTGGGAACCAGGATGCCCCGCGCACCGGCGGCCGCGGCCGCCTCAACGTCACTGCCGATATCGCCGATGAACGCCGCCTCCGACGCATCGATGCCAAGGCGCCGGCACGCGCTGTGGATCATGCCCGGCGCGGGCTTCCGGCACAGGCAGCCGTCGCCGGCTCCGTGAGGGCAGACTTCCCAGACGTCAAAGGGGCCCAGCAGATCCTCAACCCGCGCGTTCACGCTGTCCACTTCCTCCGCTGACAGGAGGCCGCGGGCAATGCCCGACTGGTTGCTTAGGACGCCGGTCGCCAGCCCCAGGCTGCGCAATTCGTCAAGCACCTTTCGCGCGCCGGGGTACGGCTCGACCAGCTGCGGATCACCGTTGTAGGGCACGTCAACCACAAGCGTTCCATCACGGTCGAACAGCACAGCCTTGAGCGTCAAAGCGTTAGTTGCCATACCCCCTCCGTTCCCCGACGGGGAGAGACCTAAACAACCGGCCGCCCACTTCTTCTCGGCTAGACTCCTCGACAAGCGGCGTGACAGAGCCAAACTGAGGAGCAAGAGCCAAACCGACGAGCAGAAGGACGGCAGTGGAAGCACCGAACGGCAAGCACGAACAACCGGTCCTGCTAGTGCTGAGGGCATTGAAGCTGGGCGACCTGCTGGTTGCTGTGCCCGCGCTGCGGGCCCTGCGCCGCGCCTATCCCGGGCACCGCCTGCTCTATGCGGCCCAGGACTGGCTGGAGGATGCGCTGGAGCTGGTAGGCGGCTACGAACTGCTCCCGACCCATGGCCTGGACGTTCCAATTCCCATCGAGGCGGGCAAAGTGGACATCGCCGTGAACCTGCACGGCAGCGGGCCCGAAAGCGAGGACCGGCTCGCTGCCGTCCGACCCAGGACCATAGTGGGCCACCGGACCCCCGGGCGCCCGGGCCCCGCCTGGCTGGAGGAAATCCATGAGCGCGAGCGGTGGACCAGGCTGCTGCAATGGCATGGCATCGAGGCCGAACCGGACGATCTCCGCCTCCTCCCGCCGGCCGTGCCGAGCCCCTGCCCCGGTGCCACAGTGCTGCATGTGGGGGCCGCCTACGGCAGCCGGCTGTGGCCGGAGGACCGCTTCGCGGAGGTGGCCCGCACACTTGCTGAGGATGGTCACCAGGTGGTGTTTACCGGCAGCTCGGCGGAACGGCCACGGGCACTGGACGTCGCCCGCCTCGCCGGGCTCCCCGAAGAGCACGTCCTGGCGGGCCGGTTGCGGCTGGCCGAATTCATGGCAGCCGTCGCGGAGGCCCGGCTCGTGGTGTCAGCGGACACCGGTGCAGCCCACCTCGCCTCTGCGTATTCGCGGCCTTCGGTGGTGCTTTTCGGTCCGGCCCCGGCCGAGGTCTGGGGTCCGCCGCCGGGACCGCACATCGTCCTGACGGACGCTCAGGCGCGCCGCGGCGACACCTTCGCTGCCACTCCTGATCCGGCCCTGCTGGCGGTTTCAGTGGACGACGTCCTGTCGGCTGTCGGGCAGCTCCGGCTCGCCTGATCCGTGCTGGCCCTGTCACTGCCTGCCCTGGCACTGCCAGCCCTGGCATTGCCTGCCCGGCTGGTGTCCGTGGTCCCGGTCCGGCCCTCCTCATCGAGCAGCCGGCGCTGCAACCAGACCAGGATCCGGGAGAGTCGCCGGGACACCTGCATCTGGGAGATGCCGAACCGTTTGCCCAGCTCCACCTGGGTCTCCTCGCGGTAATACCGCCGGTACAGCATTTCCCGGTCGTCAGGGTCCAGCTCCTGGATCGCCTCGTTGAGGCACACAAGTTCTTCGAGGTGCTCGATCGGCCGGTCCGGTGAGACAAGCCCCTCGCCCATGGTCGGTCCGCCCCACGGGTCGGGGCTGTCCAGCGAATCGGGATGCATGCTGCTGCCGGCTGCCTGGGCCTCCCGGACGTCAGCCGGGGTGACTCCCAGTTCACCAGCCAGCTCCTGCGCCGAGGGAACACGCCCCAGCGACTGCGCCAGGTCCGGGGCGGCATGCAGGAGCTGCGTCCGGACGTCCTGGATGTGCCGCGGCGGCCGGACGGTCCAGCACCGGTCCCGCAGGAAGCGCTTGAGTTCGCCGTTGATGGTGGGCGCGGCATAGGCGGGGAAGCTTTCGCCCTTCTCCGCGTCGAAGCCGCGGGCAGCCTTGATTAGTCCCAGGTAGGCCACCTGGACCAGGTCGGAGCGCTCTCGTCCGCGGGCGGCATACCGCGAGGCGAGCGACTCCGCCAGGTCCAGGTAATTGAGCACCAGCTGGTTCTGGAAGGCATCATGCAGCCGCCCCGATTGGGCCGCTGGCCGGGTCACTGGCTGGGTCACTGCCGCAGGCGCCGGCGGGGACGCAGCGCGGGCAGGGCGGGTCACGGACGAGGAAGGCGGCGATTCAGGCATTGTCGTGGTTCCTTCGATCGGGCGGTCGAGAAAGCCTGCGGCAAGACTTAGAAGAAGGAAATCATAAGCGTGCTTATTACACAATGGCCCGAGGGGCTAGGCTCGAAAGAAGCACTACGGACGCCGCCCGCCGTCGGGCGGCCCGGCCGGAACGTTCCACAGCTACGGACGAAGGGCATTTCATGCGTATCGCGATCACGGGTGCCAGCGGCAATGCGGGGACGGCGCTCCTGCGCAGGCTTCAAAAGGCCAGGCAGCAACATCCGGGCGGACTGGAACTCGTGGGCATCAGCCGCCGCGCGCCGGACCTGTCACGGCCGCCCTACACCGGCGTCGAGTGGCACACGATGGACGTGGGCGGGGAGGGTGCGGTACAGAACCTGGCCGCTGCCTTTGCCGGAGCCGACGCGGTGGTGCATCTTGCCTGGCAGATCCAGCCGAACCGTGACCTCCCGCAACTGCACCGCACCAATGTCACCGGCACAGCCAACACCCTGGCGGCCGCCCGGGAAGCAGGAGTGAGTCACGTGGTGTGCGCATCCTCGGTCGGCGCGTATAGCAAATCACCGAAGGACCGCCGGGTGGACGAATCCTGGCCGGCCGAGGGCATTGCGGGCTCGCATTACAGCCGGCACAAGGCCGAGCAGGAAAAGCTGCTCGACACGTTCGCGGCGGAGAACCCGTCGGTCGCCGTGGCCAGGCTGCGCCCCGGGCTCATCTTCCAAAGCCAGGCGGGCAGCGAAATCGGAAGGTACTTCCTGGGATGGGTCCACCCGAGATTCGTGCCGCGCCGGCCGGCATTGCCAATACTGCCGATTCCCGGGGAACTGATCTTTCAGGCGGTGCATGCCGACGATGTCGCGGACGCATACTGGCGCGTGCTGGAGGGCAGGGCCAGCGGCGCCTTCAATGTGGCGGCCGAGCCGGTGGTCACGCCGCAAAACCTGGCCCGGCTCTTTTCCGCCAAGAGGATCCTCCCTGTCCCGGTCCGGGCGCTGCACGCCTTCGTGGGCGCCACCTGGCGGCTGCGGCTGCAGCAGACAGACTCGGGATGGGTGGAGATGGCGGCGGGCGCGCCGATCATGGACACCAGCCGGATCCGGAACGAGCTCGGCTGGGAGCCGCAAACGCCGTCGTTGAAAGCCATCCGCGAAGTAATCGACGGCATGGGTAAAGGCGCCGGCGTGCCGGCGTCTCCCCCGCTCAAACCGCGGCGCAGCCTGTTGGCATTCCTGCGCCGGAACTGACTCCCCCTGTCGCCCGTTACAGTGGGGTCAACCGCTACGGACGGCTACTCGCGCGCAGTGTTCCGCCGGGTAGTGTCTGTGGTGGCGTCGGCATCCTGGCGGGCATCATCTGCCCGCGCATCAACGTCCCGCGCACCGGTGTCGCGCGAATCCGCAGCCCGAACATCGTCGCGCCCGGCATCCACCCTTGCATCGTCACGGCGATTGCCGTTCTCATCCACATCCGGGTCCAGAGCATTGGCTTTGTGCTGGTGCTTCTCGGCATCCGTGCGGAAATCCTGCGCAGCCGACTGCCGCTGCTCCGCCTCCTGGCGAAGCCGCGCGGCCTCGACCTGCGCCTTCTCGGCGTCGGCCTTGGCATGCATGGCCCGGGCTTCGTTTTCGCGCGCCTCAAGGTCGGCGTTCTCCGCTTCCCTGCGGATCTCGGCAGCGTGCTGGCGGTTCTGCTCATCCCGCTTCTGCCGGAACGCCTCCCGGCGCTTGCGGCTGGACATCAGAAGCACCGCGATGAGCGCGATGACGACGATTACGACGACGATCCAAATCCAGGCAGTTGGGTCCACCGTGGATCCACCTCTCTCTTTTCCAGCACGTCACTTCCGGGGAGAACCTGGCCGCTGGCACCCGGCGTAACGCTGCCGGAGGGGCGGCCGATTGAACTAGCGGCAATCAGGGTACTTACTATCTAATAGTAACCATGCTTACTATTTTATGGCGAGAGATTGCCGGGTGCACTCGGCAACCCGGCATGCTGGAGAGGGAGCAACCATGACGGATAACCAACGGCCGAAGGGCGCCAGCGCTCCCCCGCCGGGCTCGGACGGGACCGGCGCCGGCAGTGCTGGTGCTGACAGGACCAACCCCGAAGAGGCCCGCGCCGGCACCAGCAGCGGTGACCAGGACCCCAACCCGCTGGCTTCAGCCCAGCTGGTCGAGACTCCGCAGTCGGAGACCCGGATGGCGGATGATCCGCTGGGTGGGAAGCAGCCCGCCGACGACCCTCTGGGGAGCGACCCGCTCACACTGGACCGCCGCAATCCGCCCCGGGCGCCCGGAGCGTAGCGGCCCGAACCCCGGCAGCGACCACGAACCTGATGCGACCTCACGCACGACCCGCGAGCCCGAACGCCTGACAGCGGGCAGGGAACGATCCGCGACTCCGGACACGTCCTGCCCGCGAACGAAAGGAAGCCTCATGGCGACGAAAGAAGCCCCGGAAACCAGCACCGCAAAGGCGGGCAGCGCACCTGCCCCGGATGACGCGCGAAAGCCGGACAGTCCCACGGATGTGGAGAAGCCTTCGTGGAAATACATTGCCCGCAAGACCCTCCGTGAATTCACCGCGGACCAATGCCCCGACCTCGCCGCCGGGCTTACCTATTACGCGATCTTCTCGCTCTTCCCGGCCCTGCTCGCCCTCGTTTCGCTGCTCGGCATCTTTGGGCAAGCGGAGAAGACGACGGCGGCACTCCTGGAAATCGTCCAGGGTGTCGCGCCCGGGCAGGCAGTGGAGATGATCCGCGAGCCGATCCAGGAGCTGACCACCTCACCCGCAGCCGGCTTTACACTGGTTATCGGCCTCGTGACGGCCCTCTGGTCCGCTTCAGGGTATGTGACCGCGTTTGGCCGGGCCATGAACCGGATTTACGAAATTGATGAAGGCCGGGGTTTCGTCAAGCTTCGCGGCACCATGCTGGCGGTGACCCTGATCTCCCTGATCATTGTTGCGGTACTCGCAGCCATGCTGGTCATCAGCGGCCCGGTGGCGGAGGCCGTCGGCAATGTCATGGGACTGGGCGGCGTCTTCCTGACCGTGTGGAACATCGCGAAGTGGCCGGTCATTGTGGCACTGGTGATCGTCGTCATCGCCATCCTCTATTACGCCACTCCCAACGTCCGGCAGCCAAAGATCCGCTGGATGAGCCTGGGTTCCCTCATCGCCCTGCTCATTTTCGTGCTGGCCTCTGTGGGCTTTGGGTTCTACGTGGGCAACTTCAGCAACTACAACAAGACGTACGGCGCCATCGGTGGTGTAATCGTCATGTTGCTGTGGCTCTGGATCCTGAACATGTCCCTGCTTTTTGGCGCGGAGTTCGACGCCGAGATGGAACGTGGCCGGCAGCTGCAGGCCGGCATTGAGGCTGAGGACACGCTCCAGCTTCCGCCCCGCGACACAAAGAAGAGCGACAAGCTCCAGGAAAAGGAAGAGGAAGACATCCGCCTGGGACGCGAGCTGCGCGAGAAGTACAGCGCGCAGGGCAACGGCCAGGACGGCAATGACTCCGGCGGCATCCGCGAGGGCAGCCACGACGGCGGCCGTAAAGGCAGCAGTGATGCCTCCGCCCGCCAGGACAAGGGCGATAGCAAGTAACAACTAAGGTGAACCGGGCAGCCGCAACCAGTCGGCTGCCCGGTTCAGTTTTGTCCGGTTGAGTTTTGCCGCTTCAGTTTTGTCCGGTTCAGTTTTGCCGCTTCAGTTTTGCCCGTTCATTTTTTGCCCGTTTATTTTATGCCCGCGTTGCCTTTCGCTCAGCTGCTCCGGAGGGCGGCCGCTGTCTCAACGCCCAGCGCACGGAGGTAGGCTCCAAAACCGTGCGGCGCCCGGGCGGCCGTCCGTCCGGAAGTCAGCACACGCGTGCTGTCCATGGCCATGACGGCGAAGCCGCTCCGCCGCAGCTGTTCCACCAGGGCGCGGTCCTCGGAGGTGCGCAGCGGTGGAAATCCGCCAGCCTGATGGTATGCCGAGGCGCGCACGCCGAGGTTGGCGCCGTAGACATTGCCGTGCCTTTCCTCCAGCGGATGCCGGAGGCGCCAGCGGCGCAGTACGCCCTGCTGGCGCCCGCGTTCCGGAACCGCCGGTGCAGCACCCGTACGGCCGGCGGCGAGCCATTTGCAGCCTGCGGCGCGATGAAGGTTTCGAGCACGAACTCCCGCTCCTTGTAAGTGCCCGCTGACGGCCACCGCAGCAGGCACCGTGCCAGCGCGTGGACAGCGTCGCCGTCGAGCTCCCAGCCGGAAACCAGATGCCTCCAGTGGCAGAGCAGCAGCGTTCCGCCGGGGGCCAGGGACGCGGAGATCCGGGCGAACAGCTCCTCCAGTTCGGCGGCCGCCAGGTAGTAGCCCACCTCGGAGACCACGATCAGGTCAAAGCTCCCCGCCGGCCAATGCTGCGGCAGGGTCAGCTGCCGCGCTTCGGCGCCGGGTTACCGGGCGAGCCGTTCGCCTGCCCGCGCCACCGCGGTGCCGTTGGCATCGACGGCCACGAACCTTCCGCACCGCCCTGCCAGCTCCGCGCTCAGGGTGCCGATCGAGCAGCCGAGCTCCAGTCCGGCGTCGTACTTCTGTTCAGGGAGCGCGGCGAGCGTCAGGCTGCGCTTGCGCTGCTCATACCAGCTGTCCTGGTACCGCCAGGGATCCCCGGCGCTGCGGTGGAGGGCCTCAAAGACGGCCTCGGCGTCACGGGCGCTGCGCCTTCCGGTGACCGGCGGCTGCCACGCGAAAACCTCAAAGGAGCGGGAGAAGTGCGCAAGAAACTGCTCGGGCAGCAGCACCTCGTCGCCCGGATGGTCGGAAAGCGGCCGCAGCTGGGATGCATGGGTGAGCAGGGCCTCGCATTTTGCCTGCTGTTCACCTGGGCTCAGGGGCAGCCGCACCCAGTTCCGCCACTTGGTGTCCTCGGGCGTGGCCCACAGCCAGTACCAGATGGGGTATTCCAGAAGCCCGTGGCCTCCGGCTTCGGCGGTCTCCGCAGCCACGGATCCCAGGGTGTCGTGGTGGGCGAATCCGGATGGGACCCCTCCCCCGCCGAACACAGGTGCACTTCAACATGCGCACCGGCGGAGGTGAGCCGGGCAAGCAGCCCGCCGGCACCGAGGGATTCGTCGTCCGGATGGGCGACCAGGACGACGAACTCCATCCCGGCCAGCTCAGCCG
This sequence comes from Arthrobacter sp. CMU6, assembly GCF_059090205.1. NCBI lineage: Bacteria > Bacillati > Actinomycetota > Actinomycetes > Micrococcales > Micrococcaceae > Arthrobacter > Arthrobacter sp. CMU6. The sequence continues at coordinate 89,883 of NZ_JBNHFL010000017.1, read as the reverse complement.
TATCCAGCGGGAGTTCGCCGATCGTGTCCAGGCCGCCGGCTACCCAGGTAGCCTCGTCCGTGCCGGCGTCCGCGTGCGAGAACGTCACCAGGCGTGTTCCCCTTTGAGCGTGAGCTCGCCCAGCTGGGCGTCGTCACGCGTGGCGTGGTGCTGTCGCACGTAGAGGGACAGGTCAGCCATACACTTGCCGTACCGTTCGTCGAAGGCAAGGGGGCCGGGCCCCAGGTTCTGGCTCACCAGGAGCTGGACGCGTTCGACGGCGGCAGCAACAGTTCCCCGGACCCGGAGCGCCTCGCTCCACGCACCTACGGCCCCGCTATTGAGTTCAACCGCGCCCCCGGCGTTGACCTGGCTGCCGTCCGCTGCCTGCCCGGATCCCTGACCCGATTCCTGGCCCGCCCCGGCGGCGCCGGCCTGGCCCACCCGATCGGTGCCGGCACGGGCGGTGTCCGCGGCAGCGTCCACCGCCTCGGCTGCCCGCGCAAGGTACTGGATGGTGGAGGTCAGGATCCGGTCCACTTCGCCCAGGGCGGCGAGCGCCACCTGGTCAGGCTCACGTTGGGACCGGGTGCCCCGCAGGAGCGCGGCTTCAAAGTGCCGTCCGAGCGCCACGGCGCCGCCCAGCCAGCACGCGGCAACGCCCATGCCGCCCCACGCAAAACCGGGACGCTCGAAGTACCAGCCGTCACCGCCGAGCGGGACGGCAGGTACCCGGTCGAAGTGGACCGTTCCGCTGGGGATTTCGCGCAGCCCGCGGCTGGTCCATTCCGGTACGTCGCACGTGACGCCGGCAGCCCTGAGATCGACCGCAAAGGCTGCCCGGCCACCGGTCTCGGTATGTGCGGTCACCACGGCGTGGTCGACGAACTGCGCCAGCGAGCACCAGGGCTTGGAGCCGTTCAGCTGCAGTCGGGTGGCTTTCCCCCCGGGCTCTGTCCCATCCGGTTCTGCCCCGCTTGGTTCTGCCCCGTCGGGTGCTGCCCCGCCGGAGGACCGCCTGTCAGCGGCGGACGCCGGGGCGGCCATCAGGCGGGTGCCGGGGGCCTCGGCTGCGTATACGCCCCACGATCCGGTAAAGGATTCGGGCGCTCCGGCCTGGGACAGGATGGCGCCGGCATCGAGATGTGGTTCCAGAATTCGTGCGGCGGCCACGTCCACTGCTGCCACGGATGCCAGCAACTCCCAGAGCTGGGCTGTCCGCCCGTCACCCGGCTTCGGCGCGGCACGGCCGGCCTGCTGGGCGATGGCCAGCAGGGCAGGCACGTCCCCCACGGCCGAAGCAACCCTGTTCAGTAGCCGGTCGATGTCCAGCGATGGTTCGCTGTCCAGCCCAGCCCCTGTCTCCAGCACAGGTTCGGCGCCGGCCTTCCGGGCCAGCGCCGGGCTGAGGCGGACGGGCTGCCACTGCCGGTGCGGAGCGTTCATGCAGCGTCCGTTGAAACGTCGTGCCCGGAAAAGTCGTGCACTGAGAAGTCGTCCACTGCGAGGTAGTCCATCGGCAGGTCGTCCACTGACATGCGGCCGGGCCCGGTCACGGCGCTGCTATTTCTGTTCCGGTGCAGTCACCGACGCCGAGGCCGGCATCACTTCCGCGTTCACCATCCAGGCCAGCTGCTCCAGCCGGGTGATGGCCTCGTTCAGGAGATCCGCGCTCGTGGGATCTTCTTCATCCACTTCTTCGTGGACACCGCGGATGGTCTTGACCGTTTGGTCCAGCCTCGCGGTAATGAGCTTGACGGTGTCCTTGGTGAGGGTCAGGCCGGCAGGATACTGATCCAGCCGGGTGCCGGAAGAAATGGTGGCACTCCTGCCGTCCGGAAGCGCGTGGAGCGACCGCATGCGCTCAGCGGTCTGGTCGGCGAGCAACCGGGCACTGTCCACGATCTCGTCCAGCTGCAGATGCAGGTCGCGGAAGTTGGTGCCCACCAGGTTCCAGTGCGCCTGCTTGCCTTGGACATGCAGCTCGATCAGGTCGGTAAGGACCTTCTGCAAATTGCTGGCCAGGGTCTCGGATGCTTTCATGTCTTCCTCCGCTGCCGTCACCGATACGTTTGCATGCCTGGCCGGCCGGTCAGCCGACCAGGATGATTCCCAGCATACTTATCTTTTGGGCGCGGGTCTTTTTTGGCAGGGGCATCTGCATCAGCGCCCGAAGGGCCACAGCACCGTTGCCTGCAGGGACTCCAACGGCACGCTCCCGTAAGTGCGTGAATCGATGGAACCTGCCCGGTTGTCGCCCAGGACAAAGACATGCCCGGCAGGGACCGTGACCGGGCCAAAGTAAGTGCCATCGATGCGGCTGTGGTCGACCCCCGGCTCGGCCTGCGGAACTCCGTCCACCACCAGCACCGAGTCCTCGATGGCAACGGTCTGGCCGGCGAAGGCAATGGCCCGCTTCACAGCAGGGTTCCCGTCCTCCGGGCTCGTGAACACCACCAGGTCCCCGGTTCTGAGGGAACCCAGCGCCGGCCCAGGTTTGAACATCAGCACAGTGCTGCCCTTGGGCAGTGCCGGTTCCATGCTTTCCGAGCTGACTGTCACCGGCTCCACCAGCCACAGACGGGAGGCGAGCAGACCGGCGGCCAGCAGCACCGCCGTCGTTATGGTTCTCCCCCGAAAACCCTGCCGGGCGGATCCGGCAGGGTTCTCAGTGACGGCTCTGCTGTCAGGGGCCGCCCTGGACTTGGGATCGGCCCTGTGCGCCGCTAGCCGTCCCATTGGGGCAGCGCCGCCGTCATGGGGTCGTTGGGATCGTTGTCATCTTCCTTCAGCCCCACCCGGAACTGGACCATAATGTCGTGGTCCTCGTGCGGGAGGTTGTGGCAGTGCACCATGTAGCGGCCCCGGTGCGGGCCGAACTTCATGAGCAGGCGGACCGTCTCGCCCTCGCCCACGTAGACAACATCCTTGGGTCCGAGTTCCTGCGGAAACGGTGCGCGCCCGTTGCGGCTCAAAATCTTGAAGTCCACGAGGTGAATGTGCACGGGGTGGAACCAGCCGCCGGACCTGTTCTCGATTTCCCACACCTCGACGGCGTCAAGGTCCACCTCTGCGGCGACCTTCTTGTAGCCGCTGGCAATGACGTCCTGCCAGCTGTCGTCGTCGATGGTCCAGATGTTGGTGACGTCGTTCCGCTTCACCCGGAACTTCCGGACCTTCGTGGCCTGCTTCTCGGTCAGCGCCATGACTTCGTTCGCGGGCGCCAGCTGCACCGGGACCGTGTTCCAGGTCGGGTCACTGATGTTGACCGGCTCGTCCGTGACGTCGAAGGCCATCACCTTGTTCGTGAAGTCGTAGTCAACGTTGTTCGGGTTGGACAGGTTGCGCAGCTCGATCCTCTGGCCGGTCTTGTACTTCCGGAAGTCGATGAGCACCTCATAGCGTTCTGCCCCGGCATGGCGGTAATTGGCCACCTTTTGCGGTGTGGGGATCAGTCCGCCGTCGGTACCAACGATGATCAGCGGATCCCCGGTGCTCAGCGTCAGCCTGACGGACCGGGAAATGCTGCAGTTCAGGACCCGGAAGCGGTAGATGCGCTTCTGCACCTTCATGACCGGCCACGGCTTGCCGTTGACCAGGATGACATCCCCCCAAAGTCCGGAGTGGGTGTTGTCGTCATAGCCCAGGGCGCCATTCGCGGCGAACATGGCGTCGGAGATGATGAGCGGCACGTCGAAGTCGCCTTGCGGAAGCAGCTCACGTTCCAGCGGATCATGCATGTGGTACTGGGCGGCCAGGCCGGAGTAGGCGTTTTGGGCCGTGAAGTGCACCCCGTGGTCGTGGTACCAAAGCGTGCGTGCGGGCTGGAAGTTCGGGTAGTGGTAGTCCTTGAAAAACCCGGTATGCGTGACGTCACTGGCGTACCCGTCGAACTGGGGCAGCGAGGCCGAACCGTGCAGGTGCGTGGACGTGGAAAGCACGTGGCCGTCGTTGGGGTGCGTTGCGGGAAGCCGGTTCCGGACCCGGACCACCGCCTTGGTGCCCTGGTCCAGGCTGATTGTGGGGCCGGGAAAAATCCCGTTGTAGCCCAGGATGGGTGTCTGGAGCCGCGGCAGGATGGACGCCATGGCCGCCTTCTCGGTCACGGTGTAGTAGTTGACCGGCTTGCCGTCGGCGGGGTCCACCCCCTCCATGTCCGGGGCCAGCACCGGCGGCTTCACGAACGCCGAGTGGAACGGTTTGGGCATCTCTGCGCTGCTCAGCCGGCTGGCGGATTTGGCCTCCACCTCGCCCCGCGGGAGCGAAACCACGCCCGCTCCAACAACACCGAGGCCACCCAGCAGCAGGACGTTTCGTCTAGACACCGTCATCACCGGGCCTCCTTTCGATTGGGATGGTTCGAGACCGGTTGGGATGCTTCGAGGATGTCGCGGCGTACTTGGAAAAAGCCGGAGCGGGCTGGGGACCGTGGGGGTTGGACGGCAGCACCCCCAATTGGGCCCCCTCAAATCGATGGTCTAATTCGGCTTCACCGGCCGGATTCTGGATATTCCCGGCTGCAGCCGCAGGATGTGCCCGTCCTTTGGTCGGTGCGCACACCGCTTGCCACCGGTTTTATACGACCTTTGTCCAAGGTCCGGCGTCCACTGTTGACGCAGTTGGGAACGCACCTCCCGGCTTGGCCTTGAAGGTACTGGGGGCCATAAATCGAGTGTCCAATAAGGAGTTACCAATGTTCTCGCAATCTGCGATGAGGCCGATGATGCCCGATGGAGCCAAGCGCTCCGGACCGGCACACCGCAAGCCCTCCACCACTGCCGGCCGCCTTGCTCCTGCGGTTGCAGGCGCCCTGCTCGCCGCTGCCCTGTCGCCCCTCGGCGCTGTTCCCGCCAATGCGGAAACGGCCGGGATGGGCCCAGTTGACCCCGCAAACGGGTTCCCCACCTGGTACTCCGACGGCACAGTCCGTCTCCAGCTCTGCTACCAGGCAGGCCAGGGTTGCCTTGTTGAACCGCCAAACCCGGACCAGCCGGCGTCCTACCCGGACAACTTCCCTGACGAGGCATTCTGGTTTGCCGCTGAAGCTTCCGGGGGCAACCTCGGTCTCTATGAAGCCGCCCTTGAAGCAGCGCACGCCAACGAGGCCGTAGTTGATGGTGACCAGATGGGCTTCGCCAGGCTCCGGTTCCGCCTCAACGGTCTCCAGGCCAACGCCTCGTATACCATCACCCACCCTTATGGCGTCCATACCTTCACGGCCGCCGCCGACCGAGACGGACTCGGTGAGATAAACGTGACCCTGGACCAGGGCGCCTGCGCTCCCACCCCGGATGCTGCCTGCAACTGGGCAGGAGTCGGCGCTGCCTTCCTGGGGGACTTTGGCAGGGGAACCACGGCAACCTTCCTCCGCCAGGATGGCGCTGCACCCGGCACGCTGGGCGACATCAACACCGCGCGGACCGTCACCGGTGCCCCCTCAGGGAACAACTTCGTGCGGGTCGTGGGACCGAACGCCGGCGGACCGGGGGTCAACACCCTCACCGTGAACACCTTCACGGTCCAGGGCCTGATCGCGACGGATTCCGTTGGGGGACCCAATACGCCTGACCTGCCGGCAGCCAGCGACAGCGGACGTTCCAACTCCGACAACATCACCAGGGTGACCACGCCAACCATCACGGGCACGCTGCCCGCGGGAACCGCTGGGCCCGTTCAGCTCATTGTCGACGGCGGCACTCCCCGGACTGCCACGCTTACCGGCTCCACCTACTCACTGACGCTGCCGGCGCTGGCCAATGGCTCCCACTCCGTGCAGGCTGTAGCCGGCGGACAGAATTCCGGGACCCTGAGGTTCACCGTGGACACAGTCGCGCCGACGGTGTCGATCGTGGCTCCGTTCCCGTCCTCGCCCAGCCTGGACACCACCCCGAGCCTGAGCTTCACGAGCAGTGACACGGGTGCCCGGTTCGAATGCCAGCTCCAGCCCACCAACGTGGAGTGGGATACGGCCTGCGCCTCCCCGAAGACGTGGGACCAGCAGGTCAGCGGCACCTACACGTTCAACGTCCGCGCCACCGATGTGGCAGGCAACGTCAGTGCCCTGGCCAGCCGGACCGTCCAGATCGGAACCACTGTTACCGCCCCGTACCGGAAGGTGCAGGACTTCAATAGTGACGGACGGGCCGATGTCGTGTCCCGTGATTCCACGGGAACGCTCTGGCTCTACCGCGGCAACGGAACGGGCGGATTCCTCGCCCGCACCAAGGTCGGCACCGGCTGGAACTCGATGACGTCGATCATCAGCGCCGGCGACTTCAACGGCGACCGCAAGGCGGACATCATCGCCAGGTCCTCCACCGGCCTGCTGTACCTTTACCCCGGCAACGGTCTCGGAGGCTTCAACGGACGTGCTTCGATCGGCAGCGGCTGGAACTCGTTCACCGCCATCACGGCCGGCGGAGACGTCAACGGCGACCGCAAGGCCGACCTTATTGCCCGCGACACTTCCGGACGGCTCTTCGCCTACCCCGGCGTTGGCAACGGCGGCTTCTCCGCGCGGATCCTTATCGGCAGCGGCTGGAACAGCCAGAACACCATTCTGGGCACCGACTTCAACGGTGATGCCAAGCCCGATATCGTCTCCCGGGACGCAGCGGGCAGCCTCTGGCTCTACCGTGGCGACGGCGCCGGCGGGTTCGTCCCCCGGGTCCAGATCGGCTCCGGCTGGGGCGGTTTCACCTCCCTGGTGGCCCCCGGCGACCTGACCGGTGATGGCAGGGCTGACATCACCGCCCGTGACTCGAGGGGAACCCTCCTCCTTTACCGCGGCAACGGCACCACGCTCGTCAGCAAGGCGGTCGTCGGTACCGGCTGGAACTCCATGAGCTCAATCCAGTAATTCCCTGGAGGTAAAAGCACCCAGCAAAAAGAGCACCGCCCGCGTACAGCCAGTACGCGGGCGGTGCTTCGCTGCGGGTACCCCCGAGGCTGGCTGCTGCGACCGGGCGGTGTTAACTGGCGGCGTAACTGGCGGCGCCGTTAGCGGACAACGGCCAGCGCGAAGCCGTCCCAGCCCTTGGACCCCACGGTTTGGATGACAGTGGCGTCCAGCCGGCTGTCCTCCCCCATCATCTTCAGCGCGCCGATGATTCCCGGGGCGTTGGCTTCATCCATGGAAGGGTCCAGCACCACACCCTCCCACACGACGTTGTCCATCACAATGCTGGTTCCGGCCCTGCCCAGCCGCACCGCCCACTTCAGGTACTGCGGGTTGTTTTCCTTGTCCGCATCGATGAACACAAAGTCGAAGGGACCGGCTCCCTCGGCCTCAAGGGCCGCGAGTGTATCCAGCGCCGCACCAGTCCGGATCTCCACCTTGTGGCCCACACCGGCCGCATCCACGTTTGCCCGGGCAACATCGGCGTGCTTCTGGAGGTATTCGCACGTCACCAGGCGCCCGTCGTCGGGCATCCCCTGGGCCATCCAGATGGTGCTGAACCCGGCCAGGGTACCGATCTCCAGCACCCTTCGGGCACCGGACGCCGCCACCAAGAGCTTCAGAAGCTTTCCGGCGTTCGGGGTCACTTCGATAGGCGGCATCCCGGCCTCTTCGGCGGATCGGACGGCGCGCTGGACGGCGTCGTCCGGGTGGACAACGACGTCGGACAGGTACTCTTCTACGGCCTCCCACTCGGGCCGCGGCTTGTGCTCAAACATGCGCACAGTCTTACAGCAAGCGCCGGGCCAGGCTAGGCTCCCGTCAGTCGCCTCCGTTCAGGCACCGTCCAGTGCACCCTCCAGTCGCTCGACCTTTGCGGTGAGTTCTCCGGAATAGCCCGGCCGGATGTCGGCCTTGATCACCAGGGAAACCCTGCTGCCGAATTTGCCCACCGCCTCGGTGGCGCGTTTGACGACGTCGAACACCTCGTCCCATTCACCCTCGATGGTGGTGAACATGGAGTCCGTCTTGTTAGGCAGCCCGGATTCCCGGACGATCCTGACGGCGGCGGCTACGGCGTCGTGCACCGAGGCATCCCCGGCCCCCGCCGCGGCGTAGGCAGGATCAGCGGGAATTCCGGAAGGGGCGACTGAAAATGCAAGCAACATGGGTCCAGTCTGACACGGCGGAATCTGCCACCCGGAACGTGTGCTGTGTCATATTCGGCGCTACCAACCGGTAACGGAGTCAGGCTGACACAGCGTTGCTAACCTTGGTTTCATGAACCTCGCAGTAGAGCGCAAGCCACTTCGTGCCGACGCTGCACGCAATGTTGACAAGATCATCAACGCCGCCCGCGAGTGTTTCCGGCAGTACGGACCGGACGTGCCGTTGCAGACCATCGCAGCCACCGCGGGAGTCGGCCCGGCCACCCTGTTCCGGAATTTCTCGGACAAGGAACAACTGGTCCTGGCCGCGCTCAACCGCCAGCTCCGGCTCAACGTGGACCCGGTCATCGATGTTGCCCTTGCCGGTACTGATGCGGCCGAGGGCCTGTTCCGGGTCATCGACGCCGTGATGACCGCGGCCAGTGACAATGCCAACCTTCTCGGCGCCGTGGCTGGCCGGCGGGACCTGCTCACCGGCATCACCGGAAGCCTGATTGAGTCCGTCGGCGTACTCCTCGACCGCGGCCAGGACCAGGGCGCCCTGCGCGTAGATATTTCATTGACGGACATGGTGCGGCTCCTGGCGATGCTGATTGGAGTGGTCGACACAATGGAGCCGGGTTCGGACGCTTGGCGGCGCCCGGCCGCCCTGGTGGAAGACGCCATTCGCGCCGAGCGTCCTGCCAGGACACTTCCTCCCCAGGTGCCGCTGCCGGAATCACAGTTCGAGTAGACAGTCGAGTAAACCGGGGGCGCGGCCGGCCCGTGGAAGACTGGCCCGCGTATTCCGCACACAGCGCGTGCACAGTAAGCTAGGCACACCGGTGGGTTAGGCAGTTAGCCTCGGCATTCCAAATACGGAGCACATCATGTCATTTTTTCCGTGTGTTCATATGAAACCGGTGGCACCATGAACCGCTCGCAGCTTGCTCAGTTCATGAAACACGCGCCGGACCCTGAAATCACCCTGATGGCAGCATCTACGGATGAGCTCGCCATCATCGTGGACGCACTTTACCGGAACCTCGATACCCCAACGCCTGTATTTGGCGCCCAGGACTGGTATGACCTCGCCACCGAAGAACTGGCGAGGCGGTCCGAGCCAGCTTCCCCTGACGCCTTCGGAGCCGCCTAAGTCCGGCCGCGCTTCGGGGCGGCTCAATCCAGGCTCGGACGGCTCAGTCCAGGCTCACCGGAGCTGCTCGTGCTGGCTGGCCAACGCGTGCAGCGCCGCAGCCAGGCATTCGCTCATCGCCTGAAGCGCGATCAATTGCGCCTCCCGCACCTGCGGCTTGGGAGCGTTGATGCAGATCGATTCATCCGCAGCCTGGGCCAGCGGGTTGGGCGCCGCACCCGTCACTGCCCAGACTGTCGCTCCGGCTGCCCGCGCTGCCGCCGTTGCCTCCAGCAGGGCATGCCGGTGCCCGCTGGCGGAGACCACCAGGAGGACGTCGTGAGAAGGGATGTGCGCCCGCACCTGGCTGGCCACCTCTTCCGCGTGCCCCTGCGCAATTTCGATGGCGCTGACGGGCGCAGCCCCTGCTGACACATCCGGCCGCAGGGCAATGATGGAAAACGGCTGGCGCTCACCGGCGTGGCGCCCCAGCAGCTCGGCGGTGAACTGCTGTACTTCCGCCGCCGAACCGGCACTTCCGGCCGTGAGCAGGCGGTTCCCGGAAAGGAGGCGGCGGGCAAGTTCCTCTCCCCAGCCGGCCAGTCGCGAGGACTCGTTCCGCAGGGAGGCCAGTGCGGGCCCCACCTGGCGAAGGTGCTCAAGGACTATGTCCACCGGGGCTTTCATTTCGAACGGCGCGTCGGTGGCGCGGGTACGGGACAGCCTGCTGACGGCCTTCATTGTTGCATTCACCGCTTGAGTGGTTTGGCAGCTGACTTCTTAGCTACTTAGAGCATACAACCGCCGTGACCCACATCACCCGAATTGGCGCCACGGCCTGGCTGGGTGGAAAGCCGGCTCAGCTCCACCCGGCCAGCCGGAGCAAGGCCGCGGCTCCCGCCCCTGCCAGCACAACCACCAGGAAGGGCGCCCGGAGGAACAGGGCCGCGGCGGCGGCTGCCAACGCGCCCAGCCGGGCATCGAGCACCAGGGCCTGCCCCGTGGCCAGGGCGTTAACAATCGTCAGGGATGCCAGCAGCCCGATGGTCATGGTTCCCGCCATCCGGGACATTCTGGGGTTCTGCAGCAGGCTGGCCGGGAGCAGGTAGCCCACCAGCTTCCATGCATAGGCGAAGAGGCAGGCGAGCAGCAACCACACCCACAGACTCACTCGGCACCTCCGGGGTTGGTCCCGTTGCCCTTGTAGTGTCCGGTGCCAGCGTGATGGCCGGGGTGCCGCTCGGTGTACGGGTCGATGTCCGGTTCGAGCCCCTCGTCCTGGCGGCCATGGCTGAGCCAGCCGATGATGGCGGCCACCACGGCGGCGATCAGGATGGGGACGCCCGCCGGCACGAACGGCACAGCCAGCACGGTTGCCAGGGCACAGACGACGGCGATCGCCACCGGTTCCCGGCCCTTGAGCCGCGGCCACAACAGACCGAGGAACGCCGCGACGGCCGCGCCGTCGAGCCCCCACTGTTTCGGGTCTCCCAGCGCACCTCCGGCCAGTGCGCCCACCGCGGTGAAGACATTCCAGAGGACAAAGATCCCGATGCCGGCGGCCCAAAAGCCCCGGTGCTGCTCGTCAGGATCGGACTGCCCTGTACTTGTGGCCGTGGATTCGTCGATGGTCAGCTGCGCGGCGGCGTACCGGCGCCACCCCCTCGGCCGGAGCAGCACGTTGAGCTGCATTCCGTAGATCCCGTTGCGCATTCCCAGCAGGGTGGCGGCCCCCATGGCGGCGAGGCCCGAGCCGCCGCCGGCCACCACCCCGATGAAGGCAAACTGGGAGCCGCCGCTGAAGAGCAGGAAGCTCAGTGCCATGGTCTGCCAGAAGTCCAGGCCTGAGGTCACGGACAGCGCCCCGAAGGACACCCCGTACAGGCCGGTGGCGACGCTAATGGATAGGCCAACGCGGACAGCGGGGGAACGCAGGAGTTTCGGGGGCCAGGTGATGGGCATGCCACCACTCAATCACAGCGGCGGCTGCGACTGAGTCGTGGCCGAGCTTGCCGCCAGGGCCCGCTGCCGGAGCCGGGCCAGCACCTGCGCCGGCCGGTTGGTGGTGATCTCGTGGATGCCCAGCCCCCGGCACAGCTCCACGTCGTCCTCCCGGTCCACCGTCCAGACCCGGAATCGGCGGCCCGAATCCAGCCAGCGCCGCACTGTTCCGGGGTGCTGGCGCACGTAGTCAATGCCCGGTCCGGCCATGCCGACTGCGCCGTCGTTGATGATCCGTTCGCCCTCCAGCTGCGCGGCCTTCATCACGTTGGCCACGGCGCTGCCCGTGAACGGCCCCAACCCCAGTTCCTCACGGATTCCGGTGACGTTCACGTCATCCACGAGCTGGCAGATGAACTCGCCGGGGACGGCTTTGCGCAGGTGCCTGACCGCGTCCGGGCTGAAGCTCATGAAGGTCACGCGGACGTTGCCCAACCGGGACGTCCCGGCGTCCCAGCCTTCGGCCCGCAGCACCTCCAGCACCCTGTCCTCCAGCTTCAGCTGGTAGGGGCTGGGATGCTTCAGCTCGATGGCCAGCCCGATCTCACGCCCCGCAGCACGCAGCAGGTCCAGCAGGTCCGGCAGAGTCAGGAACTGTTCGGACCTGGGCCCGTAGGCCTCCGGGATCCGGACGCCCTTCCAGGATGAAAAATCCAGCAGCCGCAGCTGGTCGAGGGTCCGTTCGGCCACGGGTCCCGTGCCGTCCGAGGTCCGGTCCAGGTTGGAGTCGTGCAGCAGGACAACGTGTTGGTCACGGGTGAGGTGCACATCGCACTCCACACCGTCCGCGCCATCGGCGAGCGCCCGGAGATAGGCGGCACGGGTGTGCTCGGCGAAATCCGCGCTGGCACCCCGGTGGGCATAGACCAGGGGACGGGTTAGGGCTGACTCGTCGGCTGTCATGGTCACACGTTAGCCGACCGTGGCTGCCAAAGCGGGGCTAGGCTTGGCACATGCAGGTGAACTCTGAACCAACCACCCAGCAAGATCCGGCGGAGAAGCTTTCCCCGGAAAGCCCCGAGCGGAACGACGGACAGGGCGGACGCACTCCGGCGCGTCCCGCCGTCGTACGCCACTTCACGGAGGGCGACGCCGAAAAGGCGGCCGCGCTCCGGAAGATGAAGCTGCTGGCACTCTGCCTGCTCATTGCCATGGCTGTGGTGTTCGTCGTGGCCTTCGCGCTGCAGAAGCAGTACCCGTGGCTGGAATACGTCCGGGCCGCGGCGGAAGGCGGCATGGTGGGCGCCCTGGCCGACTGGTTCGCAGTGACGGCCCTGTTCCGCTATCCCATGGGGCTTAAGATCCCGCACACCGCCATCATTCCGCGGCGCAAGGACCAGATCGGCGCGTCTCTGGGCGAGTTTGTGGAGACCAACTTTCTCTCCGAACAGGTGGTCCAGGACAAGCTGGCCAGCATCAACATCTCCGGCAAGGTGGGCAGCTGGCTGGCGGGGCCGGGCGGCGCGGAGCGGGTGGCCAAAGAAGGTGCCGCCGTTATCCGCGGTACGTTCAAAGTGCTGAACGACGACGACGTCCAGGCCGTTATCGAGGGCATGGTCCGCAAGCACCTCCTGGCTCCCCCGTGGGGACCGCCCGTGGGACGGATGGCCGAGCGGATCTTCGCCGACGGGCACCACCACAAGCTCGTGGACCTCCTCGTGGACCGGGCCGCGGACTGGATGGCGGCCAACCACCAGACCGTAAGCCGGCTCGTCACGGAGCGCTCCCCGCAGTGGGTGCCCAGCTTTGTGGATGGCCTGGTGGGGGACAAGGTCTACATCGAGCTGCTGAAATTCACCCGCGCCGTCCAGGACGACCAGCAACACCAGGTCCGGCTCTCCATCGACAAGTACCTGACGGATCTGGCCCAGGATTTGCAGCACGATCCCGCCATGATCGCCCGCGCGGAGGGCATCAAGGCGCAGGTGCTCGGCGACCCGGAGGTCCGGGAACTGGCGTCCCGCACCTGGGCCACCATCAAGGGCGCGCTGCTCACCGCCGTCGATGATCCGGACAGCGAGCTGACGGTGAAGTTCAAGGCGGCCGTCCGCGATTTCGGCACCCGGCTGGTCAACGACGACGAGCTGGCAGGCAAGGTCAACGCCTGGATCGGCGATGCCGCAGGCTACCTGGTCCGCACCTATCGGTCAGACATTGCCGGGGTGATCACGGATACGGTGGCCCGCTGGGATGCCGAGGAAACGTCGCAGAAGATCGAGCTCCAGGTGGGCAAGGACCTGCAGTTCATCCGGATCAATGGCACGGTGGTGGGCTCGCTCGCCGGGCTCGCCATCTTCACGGTGGCCCACCTGACGTTCGGCTGACGTGCTGCGCCCCTGACGGCTTGGTTTAGCTGACCCGGCCTAAGGCGAACGGGGCCGTTTTAGGCGAACGGACCCGGTCTTAGGCGAACGGGGCCAGTTCCACGCCGGCTTCCTCGAGGCCTGCGCGGACGGCGGCAGCCATGTCCACAGCGCCCGGGGTGTCGCCGTGGATGCACAGGGAATCCGGGTCCACCCGGACCACGGTCCCGTCCACCGCCAGCACCTCGCCCTTGAGCGCCAGGCGTACTGCCCGCTCGACGATCGGCTCGATGTCATGCAGCACGGCACCCTCCTGCGAGCGCGGCACCAGGGTGCCGTCCGGCAGGTAGGCGCGGTCCACGAAGGCCTCACGGAATACGGGATGTCCGGCGTCCTGGGCCTGCTTCAGCAGCTCGGAACCCGGAAGCCCCAGGATAGGCAGGCCGGGATCGTAGGCCTGGATGGCTGCCACCAGCGCGGAAGCCTGCTCGGCATCGTGGAATGCCCGGTTGTAGAGGGCACCGTGCGGCTTGACGTAGTCAACGGTGGCCCCCACCGCGTGCGCCACTCCGTCGAGCGCCCCGAGCTGGTAGAGGACGTCGCCGAACAGCTCGTCGAAGGACATGTCCAGGGAACGCCGGCCGAAGCCGGCGAGGTCCCGGTAGCCAACGTGGGCGCCGACCGTGACGTCCAGTTCATAGGCGGCGCGGCAACTGTCGAGCATGGTCACGGGGTCGCCGGCGTGGAACCCGCAGGCTACGTTGGCGCTGGTGATGAGCTCGAACATGGCGGGATCATCACCCATGGTCCAGGAGCCGAAGGACTCCCCGAGGTCAGCGTTCAGATCCACCCGTACCACCTTCCGTTGTGCCGCTTCCCAGCGGCCGGCCGGCCGGCGAACCGGCATCCTGGCCTGCTGAATCCGCAGCCCTAAGCTCCCCCGGCATTGTGTCCGGCATCGGCCCGAAGGCCTCTTTTGCATTGGCCACGACGGCGCGGCCCATCATGAGGTTACCGGCGCCGCCCACCACTGCTCCAATGCCGAACGGCAAAGCGCGTCCGAACAGGGCGGTTCCCTGCCGCCTGAGAAGGTTCCGCAGAAAGGCCTTCTGGATCCGCTCACGGATGAAGCCGTACCCGGATGACGACATCCTGCCCGCCAGCACATTTCCCCAGGCCTGGCTGGCACCCTTGCCGCGGCCCATGGCCTGGCCGCTGAGTGAGCCAAGCAGCGCGGTCCCCTCCTCGCCGAGCATCACGGCCATCACCAGGGTGCTGGCCTTCTCCGGGTCCGTCATCCGGATCCCGTGCAGTTCGGCCAGCGCGGTGGCGTAAAGGGCTGTCGCCTCGAGGAAGCCAACGGTGGCGGCAGCAGAGAGGCCCAGGGAGGCCACCGTGCCAACACCCGGAACAACGGCGGTGGCACCAACCAGCGCTCCTCCGCCTGTCACTGCCCGAAGATAGTCGCGCTCAAGGATGTCCGCGAGCTGGGCTGCGGATGCCCGCGGGTTGCGGCGCTGGAGCCGGCGGATGTTCGCCACCACCAGCGGGCGCTGGATCTCCACTGCCCGCAGCAGCAAATTGTGGACGCCGGGCTTGGGATTGCCGTGGGCGTCGAACACGGCGTTGTGGGCTGTTTCCTGCGCGATTTTCATCGCGGGATTGCGTCGCTTGGCCATCATCACCTCTACCTCGGAACACCCGGCGGCCGGAGACCGCCGTCTAGCCTTAACACTAGGCCACACCCAAACATACCAAGCATGCTGATCACTGGGGGTGCCGCGCCGGCTTGTCACACCATCCAGGCCCCTCACAGCGACCAGGACTCGGCCACGGCCATGTACGCGGAGGAGGAAGGCCCGCGCGGGCCGGGATAAACAGTGGGGGCGCCGGGCCATTCGACGCCGAATTCGGAGAGCTTGCCTCCGCTGCAGGGGTGGTAGACGTTGCTCATGGCGGCGCTGGCGGGTCCCAGCTGAAACTCCGGCGCGGAGAACTGCCGCCGGTCCAGCACCCCGGAGATCTCGAGGGCCGCCCGCCGCCCCGTCGCACGGAACCCGCGCTCAAGGTCCAGTTCGACGTCGAACTCGTCCTGGGTATGGCTGACCGCGCCGTGCGGAAAGCGCGCGGCTTCCGGAAAGAAGCGCGTCAGTTCTGTCGCCAGGGAGGACGCGAAGAATTCGTTGGAGCCGTAGCTGCGCCAGCCCTGGAGCGTTGCCACCATGAGGACCGTTCCGGTTCCCCAGCGGGACCAGTCAGCCATCCAGAACGAAGCAAAGCAGCTGGCGGGCTCGCCGGGAATATGAACGCCGTTCCGGTCCACCGGGTGGAGGGCAAGGCCAAAGTTTGCGCCGATCAGCGCCACATTGCGCCGCCCCGGCCGGGCCGGTGTGTTCCCCATGGCTAGAGCCTATCCCGCCGGGCACGTTCCACCTGCCAGAGGCTCGGCCTAAGATTGCCGTGTGCCCCTCCCCAGCGCCCTTCGACCCTTTTCCCACCGCGAATACCGCGTGCTGATCGGTGCCCTGGCCATCTCCATCTTCGGCTCGGGCATGTGGGCCGTGGCCATGGTCTACCAGGTCATCCACATCGGCGGCGGCCCGCTGGAACTGTCCCTCGTGGCCGCGGCAGGCAGCGTGGGGCTGGTGGCGTTCGTCCTTGCCGGCGGCATCGCAGCGGACCGCGTTCCGCAGCGCCTGCTGATTATCGCCGTCGAGGGAACCAACCTCGCCGTCATCGCGGCCGTCAGCGGCTTGGCGATGGCAGGCTGGCTCCAACTCTGGCACCTGGTGGCCGGTTCCTTCGTCCTTGGTGTCGGGGCGGCGTTCTTCTTCCCGGCGTACTCGGCGATTCTGCCGCGGATCCTGCCGCCGGAGGACCTGCTCGCGGCCAACGGCATGGAAGGAACCCTGCGCCCCACACTTCAGCAGGCGGCGGGTCCTGCGGTGGCCGGCGTCGTCGTGGCTGCCCTCTCGCCTTCACACGCCGTAACCGGCGTTGCCGTGTGCCACCTGCTCGCGTTCATCATCCTGAATTTCCTCGGCCAGCACGCCCTCGAGGCCCCGGGCTGGCGGGAGGAGGCTACCGCGCGGGCAGAGGGCGCCGGGCGGGCGGATGGCGCCGTGCAGGAGGATGCTGCCGCCAGCCCACGAGCAAAGACCTCCTTCTTCGCCGACCTCCGTGAGGGCGTCAGCTACACGGTCCGGACTCCGTGGCTGCTCTGGACGCTGCTGTGGGCCTGCATTTCAGTGCTGTTCCTCATCGGGCCCATCGAGGTGCTCCTGCCCTTCGTGACCCGGGACCAGTTGGGCGGCGACAGCCGCATGTTCGGTTTTCTGTTGGCCGTCATGGGAGTGGGCAGCGCCGTGGCCTCGCTTGTCACCGCGTCCGTCCGGCTCCCCCGCCGCTACCTGACCGTCATGATGGTGTGCTGGGGAGCAGGCACCCTGCCGCTTGCCGCGGTGGGGCTCATGGACAGCTTCTGGCTGCTGGGCCTGGCGCTGTTCATTTTCGGTGCCACGGGCAGTGTGGGCATGGTCATCTGGGGAACCCTGCTGCAGCGGCGCGTGCCCCCGCACCTGCTGGGGCGGGTTTCCAGCCTTGACTTCTTTGTGTCCCTGGCGCTGATGCCGGTGTCGATGGCGCTGGCCGGGCCCGCCGCCTCCGTGCTCCCGATCTGGCTGATCTTCCTGGTGGCGGGCGGGGTGTGCCCGGTCATGGCGGTGGTGGCCCTGCTGGCCGCCCGGATGTCCACGGACGAAATCGCCCATCCGCTGGACCGCCGGGGCCCCCTGCCCGCCGGAGCCGAGGCCACCACCTAAGCCCGTGTCTCCTAGCGGGCGCGCACCACCGGGATGCTCGCCGTCGGCGGCCCGCTCGGGAACACCGACGGCTCGGGAACGTGCACCGGTTCCAGCGGCACCCGCACCGGCTGGTCAGCCACGGAATACCGGGCATCCCGCACGTCGACGTCCATCGCTGCCCCGTCGAGAACGGTCAGCGTAATGCCGGCCTGGTCCAGTTCCACCAGCAGCAGCCGAGCCTGGAGCTTCAGGTGGAAGCGCAGCGTCTCCCATTCCCCGGGCAGCCGCGGATCAAAGAACGGCACGGGGCCCTGGTCCCGAAGCCCGGCGAAGCCGCACACCAGTGAGCTCCACACGCCACCGGTCGAGGCGATGTGCACGCCGTCGATCGTGTTGCCATGGGAGTTGTCCAGGTCGATGAAAACCGCATTCGTGAAGTGTTCCAGGGCGGCCCTGGGGTAGCCCACCTCGGCGGCCATGATCCCCTGAACGCACGCCGAGAGCGTGGAGTCACCCGTGGTGATGGGGTCGTAGAAATCGAAGGCCCGGCGCTTTTCCTCGGCGCTGAACTCCTCCCACTGCAGGAACATGGCCAGCACCGTGTCAGCCTGCTTGAGCACCTGGTGGCGGTAGATAACCAGCGGGTGGAAGTTCAGCAGCAGCGGGTACTTGGAGCGCGGCGTTGTCCAGTCCCACGGCTCAAGCGTCATGAAGTCGTTGTCCTGCGAGTACACCTGGAAGTGCTCGTCGAAGGGCAGCTGGATCCGCTCCGCCGCGGCTTCCCACAGCTCCCGCTCGGCGTCCTCGACCGCCGGGTGGTCCAGCGCGGCGGCGGCCCGCAGGTTAAACCGGGCCATGACGTTCGTGTAGAGATTGTCATTCACCACCGCGGTGTACTCGTCCGGCCCCGTCACGCCGTGGATGTGGAACTGGCCGTCCTTGCCGAAGAAGCCCAAGGATGCCCACATGCGGGCGGTTTCGATCAGCAGATCGGCACCCATGCCGGCCCGGAAGTCGGAGTCCCCGCTGGCCCAGACGTACCTGTTGGTGGCGAAGGCAATGGCGGCGGCAATGTGGAACTGCGCCGTGCCGGCAGCATAGTAGGCGCTCGCTTCGAGGCCGTTGATGGTCCGCCAGGGGAACAGCGCACCGTCTACGCTGAGTTCCTTGGCCCTGATCTTGGCGTCGGGGAGCATCTCGTGACGGAACTCCAAAACCTGGCGCGCGCCGTCGGGGTTTGAGTATGTCATGTACGGCAGGAGGTAGACCTCCTGGTCCCAGAAGTAGTGCCCGTCGTAACCGGAACCGGTGACACCCTTTGCCGGGATTCCGGCGACGCCGGCCCTGGCCGTGGCCTGGGCAAGCTGGAACAGGTTCCAGCGGATGGCCTGCTGAAGCTCCGGTTGCCCGCCCACCACGATGTCAGCGGTGGCCCAGTAGTCGCGGTAGTGCGCCTCGCTTTCGGCGAAGACGTCACCCACCGGCTTCAGTCCCGCTTCTGCTGCCTCGGCCGGGTCCTCTCCGAGCTCGGCATCCGCGACGCCGGGCAGGCCGGCCCGGGTACCGCGGGCCACGGCGTAGCTGACGCTCTTTTCGAGCCGGAACGGCTCCCCGGCGGGAATCGCCAAAACATAGCGGACGCTGCTGTCGTCCTGGTCCACGAGGGTATCGAACGGCTGGTGGCCTGCTGACGTCCAGTGGTCGACGGCGATTCCCACCCGCTGCTTCGACTCCGCCGCTTCCCAGGACAGGCGCAGCGACCCGTCGCCGCCCTCCATCCTGAGGGGCAGCAGGACACGCCCGGCGTGCCGGCCTGCCCGGCGCGGGTCGTGGGCCGAATGGTCCTCAACCGGCTGGTCCTGCCGGTTGATAACGGACGATGTGACGTCCGCCGAGATTGCCCGGTCGGCCGAAACCTCCAGCGAGATGCCAAGGCTGCCGCGGGTCTCGAAGCCAACGGCCCGGCGCTCCACCGTGGTCACCGTGGCGCCGGAACGGCACTGCCACGTGATAGTGCACTCGTAGATGCCGGTGGCGAAATCAACGGACCGGCGGTAGTCCAGCACTGTCGATTCGGCAAGGCTGAGCATTTCCCCGTCGATGATGACCGAGAAGTTGTTGGCGTCCGGAATGTAGAGGATGCGCTGGCCCGTGCGCGCGAAGCCGTAGGCATTCTCGGCATGCTTGATGTCCCAGATCTCGTGGAAGCCGTTGATAAAGCTGCCGGGCAGTTCGGCATCGGCTGACGCCCAGTGGGCGCCGCGGAGACCCAGGTGTCCGTTGCCGAGGGCAAAGAGCGTCTCGAGCGTACCGGCGTCGCCGGGGGCGTGGCTCGTCTCCACGAGCTTCCAGGGATCATTGGGGAAGCGGACGCGGTCAGCGTTGATGAGTGCCATGATTGGCGTTCCTTAGGCGGTTGAATGTGTTGCTGGAAGATCTGTCGGGCCTGCCGGGCCCGGCCGGTGTACGGGAGCCGCGGTACTAGAGGAGTTCCTCGAGGTCGTTGACCACAAGGGTGGCGCCGGCGTCGAGCAGCGTTTGCCGCCCGGCGCCGCGGTCCACGCCGATGACGGAGTGGAAACTGCCGGCGTTGCCCGCCTGCACGCCGGAAACGGCATCCTCCACGACCACGCACTGCTCGCTGGGCAGGTCCAGGAGCCGGGCGGCGTACTCGTAGGTCGCCGGGTCGGGTTTGCCGGGCAGACCCTCCTCAGCGGCCACGATGCCGTCCACGACCACCGGGAAACGGTCCGCCAGCCCCGCCGCGCGCAGCACCGACGGCGCGTTCCGGGAGGAGGAGACGACGGCGACCTTCAGTCCGCGGTCCAGCACGGCCTCCAGGAAACGCACCGATCCCGCGAAGGGCTCCACCCCGGAGCTAACGATGTCGTTGAAGATCCGGTTCTTCCGGTTGCCCAGGCCTTGGACCGTGACGTTGTCCGGATCATCGTCGGCGGGGCCCTCCGGCAGTGTGATGCCGCGGGACGTCAGGAAGTCCCGGACGCCGTCAAACCTGGGCTTGCCGTCGATGTGGTCGAAGTAGTCGCTCTCCCGGTACCCGTCCTTTTCGGGAACGGTTTCGAGGTAGCCGTCGAACAGCTCCTGCCAGGCTCGCTCGTGGACCACGGCCGTGGGCGTGAGCACGCCGTCCAAATCAAAAAGGATGGCGGCGGCGCCGGTCCAGCTGTTCGGCCGGCTGCCAGTGCTGGTATTCAGGGTTTTGGTCATGCTTTGTTCCGTCTTTCGGGGGGTCGGACAGCAATGTGTTGGGAATTACCTGGAACGTGGTCGCCGGTGACCAGAGGATGCGGTGCGCCTGCAGAATCTGCGCTCCGGGCGCCACAGACCGGAGGCACGATACGGTGATTCTGCAGCTTAAGGGACAGGCCGGCGTTTCCTGCGGACCGGGCTGCGTTGCCCTGGCCGCAAACAACGGCATCCCACTGCTTGCGCGGCCGGTTCGGTTACCTACCGGCCGGATTATGTCCGGCGCGTGAATTCGCGCCGCTCCGCCACTTGCACCGCGGCGCTGCGGGCCAGGCAGAAGGCGCCCATGCGCGGGCGTCCTGTTTTTTGCCTACGTCCATGATGAACGGGTCGGCGGTTCAGGGCAAGCCAGCGGAACGTCCGCGCGGGATGGGTGGCGCAAGGATGCATGGCGCGGTCCTGCCCTTTCGAACACTCATGAGTGGTGCACTGCCAGCCGCCCGCCGCCGAGCGGACGCCTGCCGGCCGGGTCCCGGCCGAAGAAGAGTGTAAGCGCTTGCAGATTTACCCTGCAACTGTTGTTAATCTCACGTCAGCCAGAATCTGGATTAGCCGAGGACATAGTGCCGCAGGAATGCGCTGACGTCCACCATCTCGGCCTTGGACATGGCGTGGCCCATGCCGGGATACGTCCGCGCCGTGAGCCGGGTATGAGTGTGCAGCCACTCCTCCGTATAGGCCGTCGCTTCCCCGTTAATCACAAGGTCAGCCTTGTCCCTCCCCCAGAAGAAGGGGGGCCGCTCCTCAAAGGACTCGCTGAGCGCCAGCAGGTCATTGTCCAGGACGAACCCGGAAAGCCCCACCACCGCCGGGAAGTCCTTCGGCCGCAAACGCAGGAGCGTGCTCGCCATGGCCATCCCCTGCGAATAGCCCAGCAGGCTCACGCTGGTGTGGAGCGTCCTGGCCGAGTCGATCCAGGAAAAAACGGAATTGGCGGCCGAAATGACGTCTGCAAAGTCGTTAGTCAGGAAATAGTCCAGCAGGAACCAGCCGTAGCCGTTCGCGATGGGCATGGGCGCCCGGAGGGCAGCGCAGGTGAATTCCGCGGGGAGATAGTCGAAGAGGTTGACCATCCGGGACTCATCCGTGCCGTAGCCGTGCATCATCACCAGCAGCGGGGTACCGGGGCGCTCCTCCTCCGGCTTGGACCATACAACAGTCTCCATCCGATCAGCCTAGCGAGTCCCCGAAAAAGCCGCCCGGCCCTGACCTGCGCATTTGATTGAAACGCGGGTTACCCGGATGTAGCCTGACGCTAGACAGCATGCTTAGCAAATGACGCACGACCATACGATCCAAGACGCGAGAAGTCCGCCAACGCAAGGAGCAAGTCATGAGAATCGGTTCCGCCATCTTCCTCATCGCCCTGGGCGCCATCCTTGCCTGGGCCATCACGCCGGGCCTCATCCCCAACGTGGATCAGACGCTGATCGGCTACATCCTGATGGCCGTCGGCGTCATCGGCCTCATCGCCTCACTCGTCATGGCCTCCCCCGGCAGGAGCCGCCGCATCAGCGAAACCCGTTCGGTTGTTGACCCCAACACTGGTGAGAGGATCACCCGCAATGAAAGCCGCGACGGCGGCCTCTAGTCCGGCAGGATAACGAACGGACGGCAGTGAAGCCAGCGGCATGGCCGGACAGGACCTTCGGGTCCGGTCCGGCCATTTTGGTTTTCTGTTGTTTTTCGTTGACAAACCAACACGAACGAAGATAAAGTCAAGTACTTGCAGATTTGTGACAGCGGTCACGGATCGGCGAAGGGACCAGTCGGAGCAGCGAGTACGCGCTGCAGCAGTAGCTACGCAATGGAGGGTATGTGTTTGCCGAGGAGCGCCAGCAGCAGATCGCAGGGCTCGTTGCAGCCAGCGGCCGTGCCAGCGTGACCGACCTCGCCGAGCGCTTCCGCATCACCACCGAGACCGTCCGCCGGGACCTCGCCGCCCTGGAGTCGGCAGGCACGGTGCGCCGCGTCCACGGCGGTGCCGTATCCGCGGACCGTTTCAGCACCACCGAGGAGAGCATCCTCGAGCGGACCATCCAGCGGCAGGCGCAGAAGCTTCGCATCGCCGAGGCCGCCCTCGGTTTCCTTCCGAAGGGCCCCTCCAGCAGCATCCTCCTCGACGCCGGCTCCACCACCGAAGTCCTCGCCGACCTCCTCGCCCGCCGCGGCGCGTCAGCCCCGGCCAAACCGGCCAAATCGGCCGATGCGGCCCAGGAACTCCTGGTCATCACGCACGCCATTCCCATCGCCGCCAAGCTTGCCAGCACCCCGGGCATCGCCCTGCAGATTCTTGGCGGCCGGGTCCGCGGACTCACGCAGGCCGCGGTGGGCCAGGGCACGGTGGAGGCCGCCGGCAAGCTGCGTCCGGACATCGCTTTTGTGGGGACCAACGGCATCCATGCGAGCTTCGGCCTCAGCACACCAGATTCTGAGGAGGCCGCCGTCAAGGCTGCCTTCGTCCATTCGGCACGCCGCATCGTGGTGCTGGCCGATTCGTCCAAGCTGGATGCGGAAACGCTCGTCCAGTTCGCCTCGTTGAAAGATCTGGATACCGTGATCACTGACCGCACACCGCACCCGGAACTAGCCGCGGCCCTCGCCGAGGCCGGCGTGGAGGTGGTAGTCGCATGATTGTCACCCTCACAGCCAACCCAAGCCTGGACCGGACGGTGGCGCTTCCCGGCCCGCTCGAGCGGGGCGAGGTGCAGCGCGCCATTTCCGTCCGCCAGGAATCCGGCGGCAAGGGCGTCAATGTTTCCCGTGCCCTCGTAACCTCCGGCCTCGAGACACTTGCGGTGCTGCCCGGCGCGGAATCCGATCCCGTGCTGGCCGGCCTGCGGGAGGAGGGTGTGCCATTCGCGTCGCTGGCCATCCACGAGCCGCTGCGCACCAACGTGGCGCTAACGGAGCCGGGCGGTGTGACCACCAAGATCAACGAACCCGGCCCGGCCCTCACCGAGGACGTTCAGGAGGCGCTGATCAGCCTGCTCCTGGAACGTTCACGCGGAGCCAGCTGGGTGGTCCTTGCGGGCTCGCTTCCGCCCGGCGTCCCGGCTGACTTCTACGCCACGGTCACCCGGCGGCTGCGCAATGCCGACGCCGGGGCCGGCGTTCCAATGATTGCCGTCGATTCCTCCGGCGCTCCGCTGGCAGCGGCCGTCGCCGGCGACGCACCGGCAACAGCAACAGTTTCCGGAAAACCGGACCTGCTCAAACCCAATGCCGAGGAGCTGGCCGAACTGGCCGCAGCAGCAGGATTTTCCTTGGCAAGCACGGCTGAGGAACTCGAAGCGGATCCGTATGCTGCCGCGGCGGCAGCTGCCGCCGTCGTGCGTTCCGGTGTGGGGGCCGTGTTGGCAACGCTCGGTTCAAAGGGCGCTGTCCTCGTGACGGCCGACGGCGCGTGGCTGGCCACGCACCCGCCGGTCACCGCAGTAAGTACGGTCGGCGCCGGTGACTCGTCGCTGGCCGGCTATCTGCTGGCCGCCAGCCAGGGCGCCGCCCCGGCTGACTGCCTCCGCCAGGCTGTGGCGCATGGCGCCGCCGCCGCTTCCCTGCCGGGCTCCACCGTCCCGGCAGTCCACCAAACAACCCCCGACGCCGTAACCATCACGGCCCTCCGGAAGGATTGACAGTGACTCAGCTCATCACCGCGGACCTGGTCGAGCTTGACCAGAACCTGGGCAATTCGCCCGAGGACGTGATCCGGCACCTGGCCGGCCGTGTTGCCGCCAACGGACGTGCCAGCGAAGTTGAAGGCCTCTTCACCGATGCCTTCGCCCGCGAGCAGAAGACCGCCACCGGCGTTCCCGGCGGCATCGCCATCCCGCACTGCCGCTCGGTCGCCGTGACCGAACCTACCCTCGCCATGGCACGCCTGTCCCAGCCCGTCGACTTCGGCGCCAAGGACGGCCGCGCCGACCTCATCTTCTTCATCGCTGCACCGGCCGGCGCCGACCAGGAGCACCTAAAGCTGCTGTCCAAGCTCGCCCGCTCGCTCATCAAGAAGGACTTCACCGCCTCGCTCCGTGCGGCCACGTCCCGGGAAGAAATCGTGGAGCTCGTGGACAACGCCCTGGCGGACAAGCCGGCCGCTGCCGCACCCGAAGCCCCGGTCCCGGCAGCTGCCGGCGCCACTGCTGCCGGTGCCGCTACTTCCAGTGCCGCTTCCGGTGGCGCTGCTTCCGGCGGACCGAAGCGGCTCGTCGCCGTCACGGCCTGCCCCACCGGCATCGCGCACACCTACATGGCCGCGGACTCCCTCGTGGCCGCTGCCAAGGAAGTGGGCGTGGACCTGCAGGTCGAAACCCAGGGCTCCTCCGGCGCCAAGCCGCTGGACCCGGCAGTCATCGCCGCTGCCGACGCCGTGATTTTCGCCGTCGACGTGGACGTGCGCGGCAAGGAGCGTTTTGCCGGCAAGCCCGTCATCAACGCCCCGGTCAAGCGCGGCATCGACGAGCCCGCCAAAATGGTCCAGGAAGCCCTCGAGGCCGCGGACAACCCGCATGCCCGCCGTGTTCCGCACTTTGGTGCCGAGGAGCAGGCCGAGCAGGAAGCTGCCGAAAAGGGCGAGCACATCGGCCAGAAGCTGAAGAGGGCACTGCTCACCGGCGTGAGCTACATGATCCCGTTCGTAGCAGGTGGCGGCCTGCTGATCGCGCTGGGCTTCCTGCTGGCCGGTTTCGACATCGCCCTGGGCACCAAGGCCAACGACATCCTGGCCAACAACTCCCTGCTTAACCTTCCCGACGGCAACCTGGCCCTGTACCTCGGAACGGTCTTCTTCAAGATCGGCGCCCTGTCCATGGGCTTCCTGGTTCCCGCCCTGGCCGGCTACATTGCCTACGCAATCGCCGACCGCCCCGGCATTGCACCGGGCTTCGTTGCGGGTGCCGTTTCCGGCTTCATGGGCGCCGGCTTCCTTGGCGGCATCGTCGGCGGCCTGCTCGCCGGCTACATCGCCCACCTGATCGGTACATGGTCAGTGCCGCGCTGGCTCCGTGGCCTCATGCCCGTCGTCATCATTCCGCTGCTGGCCTCCATCGTCGCTTCCGGCGCCATGTTCCTGTTCCTCGGCGGACCGATTGCCGCCATCACTGTCGGCCTGAATGGCTGGCTCTCCGGCATGTCCGGCGCCTCGGCCATCGTTCTGGGCATCATCCTGGGCCTCATGATGTGTTTCGACCTCGGCGGTCCCGTCAACAAGGTGGCCTACGCCTTCGCCGTAGCAGGCCTCGGTGCCGGCAGCGCCACCAACCAGGCCCCCTGGCAGATCATGGCCACCGTGATGGCCGCCGGCATGGTGCCGCCGTTGGCGATGGCCCTGGCCACGGTCCTGGACAAGAAACTCTTCAGCCTGGCCGAGCGTGAAAACGGCAAGGCTGCCTGGTTGCTGGGCGCCTCCTTCATCTCCGAGGGTGCCATTCCGTTCGCGGCGGCTGACCCCCTCCGCGTCATCCCCGCCAGCATGGTTGGTGGCGCTCTCACCGGCGCGCTCACCATGGCCTTCGGCGTCACGTCACAGGCACCCCACGGCGGCATCTTCGTATTCTTCGCCATCGGCAACGTGCTGATGTTCGTCGTGTCCATCCTGGCCGGAACCGTGGTTACGGCGCTCATCGTGGTGGCCCTCAAACGCTGGGCTGCCCGCAAGGCCGTTGATACGGTGGAGACCGTCCCTGTAACTGTCTGATCCCGCTGTCCTCCAGCATCCAAACCCATACCGCAATTGCAAGGAGCAGAAATGTCCGAACGTACCGCAACAGTCGCCAGCCGCGTAGGCCTGCATGCCCGTCCCGCCGCCATCTTCGCCGAAGCCGCCGGCGAGTTTGACCTCGACATCACCATCGCCCGCGAAGGGGAGCCCGCCGACGAGGCCCTGGACGCCGCCAGCATCCTTTCGCTCATGAGCCTTGGCGCATCCCACGGCGACGTTGTGGTGCTGCGGGCCGAGGGTGATGGCGCCGACGCTGCCCTGGAGCGACTGGTCCAGATCCTGGAAACGGATCACGACGCCGAGTAGGCACCCCACGCTTTTCGGCCGGCCTCCGCAGCAGCTCCCGTCAGGGCACTGCCGCGGAGCCGGCCGTTGTGGTTTCCGGATGGTTTGACGTTGGTTCAGGACCGTGGCGGGTATCGCACCTGATCAGCGGCTATTCCAACTAAGTAAGCAAACTTAGTAGTTTCTTGCTTTTTGATTCTGCGCCCCACTAGCTTGGAACTGCGGCCAGCCATTCGAATGATCGGCGGAACTGCCGGGCTGAAGGAGGATGACAAAGTGGAAACCTTGCATGAAAGCGTGGACGTTGAGGTACCCGTCAGCACGGCCTACAACCAGTGGACACAGTTCGAATCGTTTCCCCGCTTCATGAAGGGCGTCGAGTCCGTGGAGCAGATCGACGAAACCTCCCTCCATTTCCGCACCAGCGTGGCGGGCGTCAAGCGAGAATACGACGCACAGATCCTGGAGCAGACGCCGGACCGGTGCATCGCCTGGGTCAGCAAGGACAAGCCCCGCAACGCGGGCAGGGTCACGTTCGAGGATCTGGGCGAGGACCTGTGCCGCGTGAACGTGGAACTCGAATGGGAGCCGGAGAGCCTGCTGGAGAGGGCCGGAGCCGCCGCCCACGTTGATGAGCAGCAGGTGTCCTCGGACCTGGTGCGGTTCAAGGAGTTCATCGAATCCAGGGGCATTGAGACTGGCGCCTGGCGGGCCGCGGTGGACCGTGGCGAAGTGGATCCGCCAGGAGCCCACTGACCTGATACACCGATCGGTTCCTTACGGCCGATCGTTCCACACGGAGGTAGCCATGCCAGAGAAGAAAAACCCCAGCGTGAAAGATCCCGGACTCTACGAAAAGCTCCGCGACGAGGGGGCCTCGAAGCAGAAGGCAGCCCGTGTCTCCAACGCGGCAGCCAAGAAGGGACGCTCCGAGGTGGGCCGCAAGGGGGGCAAATCCGGCGACTATGAGGACTGGACCGTTGACCAGCTGAAGGCAAAAGCCAAGGACATCGGCCTCAAAGGGTATTCAGGCAAGAAAAAGAGCGAACTCATCTCCGCGCTCAGGAATTCCTAAGCGGGTGCGGGTGCAGCCGCGCCGCGGGGAGCCCACCCCTTCAGGCGCCCTTCCGCGCGGTCTTAGCCGTGGACGCGGTCTTGGCCGTGGACTTGGCAGCAGTACCGGTCTTCGAGGCGGTGCTTGTCTTCGACGCCGTGCCGGTTTTGGAACCGGCGCCGGTCTTGGCACCGGTGCTTGTCTTCGACGCCGTGCCGGTTTTGGCAGCAGTGCCGGTCTTGGACGCGGTGCCCGTCTTAGCGCCGCCGGCAGCCTTGCTGCGGGTCCCGGCAGTACCGCTCTTGGCAGTCTCGGCGTCAGAATCTCCGGCGTCCTTTTTGGCGGTTGTGCTCCGGCTCCTGCCGGTGCTGCGGCCGCCGCGCTTGGCTGGCCCGGACGGCTCGTCCTCGGACGACCCGTCTTCGGAGGACTCGTCTTCGGAGGACTCCCGGGCGGCCGCCCCTCCCCCGCGCTTCTTGTCGAGGCTGCGCTTCAGGGCCTCCATCAGGTCGATCACTTCTCCGGCGCCACCCTCGGCCTCGGCACCGAACGTCTCTTCCGTGTCCAGCGCGTCGCCCTTTTCCAGCTTTGCTTCGATGAGCTGCCGGAGCTGTGCCTGGTAGTCGTCGGTGAACTGCTCGGGCTCGAAGTCGGAGGCCATGGACTCCACCAGCGCGGCGGACATCTCCCGCTCCTGCGCGGAGATGCGGATGGACGTGTCAAGGGCAGGGAACGAGGCTTCCCGGACTTCATCCGCCCACAGCAGCGCCTGCAGCATCAGGACGTCGTCCCGGATCCGCAAAGCACCCAGCCGGGTCTTGTCCCGCAGCGCGAACTGCACCACAGCCACGCGCTCGGTGTCCTCCAGGGCCCTGCGCAGCAGCATGTAGGCCTTGGGCGACTTGGAATCCGGCTCCAGGTAATAGCTCTTCTCGAACATAATGGGGTCGAGCTGGTCGGAGGGGACGAACTGCACCACTTCGATTTCGTGGCTGTTCTCCGCGGGGATGGACTTGAGTTCCTCCTTGGTGAGGATCACCGTCCGGCCGTCGTCCTCGTAGGCCTTCTCTATGTCGGAGTAGTCGACGATCTCGCTGCAGACCTCACAGCGGCGCTGGTAGCGGATCCTTCCGCCGTCGGCGTTGTGCACTTGATGGAGGCTGATGTCGTGGTCCTCCGTGGCGCTGTAGACCTTCACCGGGACATTGACCAGCCCGAACGCAATGGCGCCTTTCCAGATGGCTCTCATGGGACAAGTCAACAGCACACAACGCCGGAGGTGAAGCCCCATGGCCGGCGGTAAGGAACGCGTGCGCGTCGGCGGCCGCGAACTGACCCTGACCAACCTCGACAAAGTCATGTATCCCGCCACCGGGACCACCAAGGCGGACGTCATCGCCTACTACGCCGCTGTGGCGCCGGTGCTGATCCCCGCCGCCCGAAGCCGCCCGGCAACCCGCAAGAGGTGGGTGCACGGGGTAGGAACCGAAGCGCAGCCCGGCGAGATGTTTTTCCAGAAGAACCTGGACGAGTCGGCCCCGGGTTGGGTACCCCGAGCCGCCATCACGCACAAGAGCAACACCATCTACTATCCGCTGGTCAATGATCCGGCCACCCTCACCTGGCTGGCGCAGATCGCCTCGCTGGAGATCCACGTGCCGCAGTGGACGGTGGACTCCCACGGCAGTGCCCTGCCTCCCGACCGTTTGGTCCTGGACCTCGATCCCGGGGAGGGTGCAGGGCTGCCCGAATGCGTGGAGGTGGCCAAGCTGGCCCGGACCATCCTGCAGGACGTGGGGCTTGACCCTGTTCCGGTCACCAGCGGCAGCAAGGGGATCCACCTGTACGCGGTGCTGGACGGCACGCAGACCTCGGATGAGGTGTCGGCTTTCGCCCGTGAACTGGCCCGGGCGCTGGAGTCCGACCACCCGGACCTGGCCGTCAGTGACATGAAGAAAACCCTCAGGACGGGAAAGGTCCTGGTGGACTGGAGCCAGAACAACGCCGCGAAGACCACGATCGTTCCATATTCGCTCCGCGGGCGCCTGCACCCCACCGTGGCCGCTCCGCGCACCTGGCGGGAGCTGAACTCGCCGTCGCTCAAGCACCTGGACTATGAGGAGGTCATGCGCCGGGTGGCAGCCGGCAAGGACCCCTTCGCGCCGATCAGTGCCGGCACCGGCCACCACGGCGCCGGCCACGCTGACTCTGCCCATGCCGGCAAGAGCCACGCATCCCCCGAGCCGCCAAAAACAGCCGGACCGCGCGGCGGCGGGCACGCGGATCCCCGGCTGAACAAGTACCGGTCCCTGCGCGACCAAGGCAAGACGCCGGAGCCGTTCACGGCGGAGGAGCACCACGCGGCAAAGGCCAACGGCCTGCCGGCGCAGGCGGGCAAGGAGATCTTCGTCATCCAGGAGCACCACGCCAGCCGGCTCCACTATGACTTCCGGCTGGAGCATGAGGGCGTGCTTGTCTCCTGGGCGCTGCCAAAGGGCGTGCCGGAGTCAGGGGACAAGAACCATCTGGCGGTACAGACCGAAGACCACCCCATGGACTATGCCGATTTTGAAGGCGACATCCCCAAGGGCGAGTACGGTGCGGGCAGTGTGAGCATCTGGGACAAAGGCGTCTACGAGCTCGAAAAATGGGTCAACGGCAAGGAAGTCATTGCCACGCTGACAGGCCGTGAAGGCGGCGGGCTTGGCGGCAGCAAGAGGTTCGCCCTGATCCATACCGGAAGGGGTCACGGCGAAGAGTCACAATGGCTCATCCACCTGATGGACAGGGTTCCGGGTGCCCGGAAGAAGCCGGTCAGCCCCAAGGAACCGGCGAGCCCGGCCCGCAAGGCGGCTTCCAGGCCAGCGGCCCCCCGAAGGGACACCCTCCAGGAGGACCCGGCCCCAATGCTTGCCTCGGCGGGCACCACGGCGGACCTGCACGGCAGCGACTGGCTATTTGAACTCAAGTGGGATGGAATCCGTGCGCTCGTGGTGGCGGACGGCGACCGGATCAGGCTCCTGAGCCGCAACGGCAACGACATGTCGGCCAGCTATCCCGAATTCACGGACAGGGGCTGCTGGCCGCCACAGGACTTCATCGCGGACGGCGAGATAATCGCCGTCGGGCCTTCCGGCAGGCCCGACTTCGGGCTGCTGCAGGGGAGGATGAAACTGACCAAACCGGGCGACGTGAAACGGGCCCGCGCCGCCATCCCGGTCCGGATGATGCTCTTCGACCTGCTGGCCGACGGCGGCGACGACCTGCGCAGGCTTTCCCTGCGGAAACGGCGCGAACGCCTCGCTGGCTTCTTCGAGCCCGGCGAGTGCCCGGTGGAACTGTCGGAGACACTGGACGACAGGGTGGAACACATTCTGGAAAGCGCCCGCGAGCTGGGCCTGGAAGGCGTGATGGCCAAGCGGGCGGACAGCCGCTACGTGAGCGGGCAGCGGACCCACACGTGGATCAAGCTCAAGATCGAGAAGACCCAGGAAGTGGTGGTGGGAGGCTGGCGTCCCGGCAGGGGTGATAGGTCCAACACCGTGGGCTCCCTCCTGGTGGGCGTTCCAGAGGGCAAGACGTTGCGGTATGTGGGCCGCGTGGGAAGCGGCTTCAGCATGCGCGAACTGGAGGAACTGCGGAAAAAGATGGAGGGGATGGCGCGGAAGACCTCGCCGTTTGGCGACGTTCCCTCGGCAGACGCGGCGGACGCGCGCTGGGTGGACCCGGCACTGGTGGGTGAGGTGACCTTCGGTGAGTGGACCGGGAGCGGCAAGCTCCGCCACCCGGTCTGGCGCGGCTGGCGGCTGGACAAGGAGCCGGCGGAAGTAGTGATGGAATCCCCACGGGCATGAAAACAGCCCTGCCAGCCAAAGAGAACAGCCTGGCGACACCCACAACTGGGCATCGCCAGGCTGTATACGAATTTCAGCCGGTCAGGATGAGTGCGGCATCTGCGGACGGCTGGTCCGGTGAATTGCCGTCACGGCAGCGCCCTGTCCAAGGCGGCCGGGGACTGCGCCGTGTTCCTTGGGGTGGCGCCGTTTGCCGTTGCCGTCCGGCCACTGCTTCGCCCCGCCCATTGCCGCAGTCACGGCCAGAGTCTCGGGAGTGGGCAGCGGCGGCGTGTCCATCGATTCCGCCAGATGCGCAGCGACCTCCGGCTTGATGCTGCTTCCGTTGTAGGAGTCGGCCATTTGTTCTTCCTTTCCGCGATGAAATGAAAGTGTTCCCCATATTAGATCCGTGATTCCGCCGGCACCGGATAGCAAGGAAGCCCTGCCCCAGCCACAAAGCACTGCGAGGCCGGAAACCCTGAACAGGCGGAGTTTATTCGGCGAATGCCGGGCACAGCGGCCAAAAGCGACTGGTCAAACAGCGGACTGGCAATCTGTAACTGGTCAACCGTCCTTGAACTGGTTAACCGTCGACTGTGGGCCGCCCTGGCGCGTCCATTACTCGAAGATCAGTGTTCCCATGGGTCCACCTTAGGCAGAATCACGCCGTCCGGGAAGAGACTTCTTCAGTCCTCGGCCCCGGTCCGGAAGGATCCTTCCCATACCGCCCTGGACCCTGATTCCCCGATCAGCGCCACGGCGGTTACTGCGCCGCCGCAGAGCACGAGCGCCACCACCACGGCGACAATCCCCGCGATGCGGGACCCGGCGGTGCCCATTCGCCGCCGCATGCCCTCTGCCTGCGTTGTGCCGTAGCGGAACCACAACCACTGGCCCAGGGCCACGAGGAAGACGCCCACCACCCAGGGCAGGAGCGTCCCGGCAAGCTGCATATGGGCAGTGATCCGCGGAGTGGAATCAACACGGTCCAGGAGCCACGCACCGGCAGCAACGGTAACAGGCACCAGGACCAGCGCCAGGAGTGCAATCAGCGGCGTGACGATCCCCAAACGCCGCCGCGCCGTGGGCCAGAGAAGGCTGAGCAGGGTGCAAAGCGCCGCCAGCGGAACGAAGACCACCGTGGCGTGGACGAGCAACACATGCATCGGCAGACCGCTGATCTCGTAGTCCATGGCGAACACCCCGTCTGGAAGTTATTGAACTGTCTGGAAGTTATGAACGCTCAGTCCCGGCTGCCCCGGTCCAAAGTCCCGGGTCCTGCGTCCGGCCCTACCCAATCAGACGAGCAGGGCGGTTGAACGGTTCAATCAGCAACGGTTCGATCAGCAACAGTCGGAGACAGTTTCACCCGCCCGGCAGGCCGGAATCGGCTCAAGATTGGGCCTGAAAAGCCCTGCTCCGGAAAAAGGTTTGGTAACGATCGCAGGCGACGCGGAAAATCCGCGGGATGGCGGGGTCAGATCGCCCAAAACAACTCTGACTTCAGCGCCGTTTGGCGCCCGAAACCGGGTGATCATACGGCACCAAACTCTCGAAAGCCATGGAAATCCCGTAAAATTGAAGGCCTGCCCGGAGCGGGGCAGCTATAAGTCGCAAGCAAATGACCTCCACAGGAGTTGCCCAAATGCCCACAGACCGAAGCACGACCGACTCTTCAGCAGGCGCCAGGAACGCCAGCGGAACCAACCAGGCCGCACCCCAAAGTGCGAAGAAACCAAAGCTGCTCGCGCGGCGCCGGCTCAAGGTATCCGACGTAAACGTCGTCGACCAGCCCATGCTCAAGAAGGCCCTCGGCGGCACAATCGTGGGCAACACCATGGAGTGGTACGACGTCGGCGTGTTCGGCTATCTCATCACCACGATGGGGCCCGTGTTCCTGCCGGAAGCAGACAAGAGCGTGCAGACGCTGTTCCTCCTGGGCACGTTCGCTGCCACCTTCATCGCCCGTCCGCTCGGCGGCGTCGTGTTTGGCTGGCTTGGTGACAAGATCGGCCGCCAGAAGGTCCTCGCGGCCACGCTGATGCTAATGGCGGCCAGCACCTTCGCCGTGGGCCTGCTGCCCGGCTACGCGCAGATTGGCATGTGGGCAGCGGCCCTCCTGGTGGTGCTCAAGCTCGTGCAGGGCTTCTCCACCGGCGGCGAATACGCCGGCGCCACCACGTTTGTGAGCGAGTACTCGCCCGACAAGCGCCGTGGCTTCTTCGCCAGCTTCCTGGACATGGGCAGCTACCTCGGCTTCGCCCTGGGCGCGGCGCTGGTGTCCGTGCTGCAGCTGATGCTTGGCCAGGCTGCCATGGAGGACTGGGGATGGCGCCTGCCGTTCCTGATCGCGGGTCCCCTGGGCCTGATTGCCGTGTACTTCCGGAGCAAGATTGAGGAGTCGCCCCAGTTCCAGGCCACCCTGGACGCCCAGGAGGAACTCGCCAAGGATGCTGCCGCCGGTGATGACGCTGCAGCAAAGGGCCCGGTAGGGATCGTTAAGGCTTACTGGCGCTCGATCGTCGTGGCCATGATCCTCGTGGCAGCGGCCAACACCGCCGGCTACGCGCTGACGTCCTACATGCCCACCTACCTCACCGATTCCAAGGGCTACGACCCCGTCCACGGCACGCTGCTCACCATCCCGGTGCTCGTGGTCATGAGCCTTTGCATTCCGCTGACAGGCAAGCTCTCCGACCGCATCGGCCGCCGCCCGGTGCTCTGGATAGGTGCTGTCAGCACCGTGGTCCTGGCTGCCCCGGCGTTCATGCTGATCGGCATCGGCAGCATCTGGTCAACCCTGGCCGGCCTGTCGCTGGTGGCGTTCCCGGTGACCTTCTACGTTGCGAACCTCGCCTCGGCGCTGCCCGCGCAGTTCCCCACCGCCAGCCGCTACGGCGCCATGGGCATTGCCTACAACTTCTCGGTGGCAATCTTCGGCGGCACCACGCCGTTCATCGTGGATGCCCTCATCAATGCCACCGGCAACGACATGATGCCTGCCTACTACCTGATGGCCACCTCGGCCGTTGGTGCCGTGGCCATCTACTTCCTCAAGGAATCCGCCCAGCGCCCGCTGCCCGGCTCCATGCCCAGCGTGGACACCCCGGCGGAGGCCCGTGAACTGGTGGCGACCCAGGACGAGAACCCGCTGATCGACCTGGATGAACTGCCGTTCGAGACCGTCGATGAACTCAACAGGGGCCTGGGTAAGGACCTCGACGACGAACTGAAAAAGGTGCCCGCCCGCGCCTGATCCTGCTGCAGGCTGTCGGCGCCGAAGGCTGACACGACTGAAGGCTGAAGACGCTGAAGGCCCGTCCGGGTTTTCCCTTTACACGGGGCAACCCGGGCGGGCCTTCGCGCTGCCCCCAGGGCAACCCGGGCCGGCCTTCCCGCTGCCGGTCGATTCGCCCTAGCCCCGTAAAACCTCCCTGTTGCCTGCCTCACTTTGTGACGCAGCCCGCGGTGAGATCTTTGCGGCGGTGCTACCTTCGAAGGGTGAAGGGGGTCGTGCCGGTGCAGTCTGTAGTGCACCACCTGCGGCAGCTCCACAGCCTGGGCCCCGCCAACAACGACCACCTTTCCGCATGGCGTGTGGCCATCAGCGTGGCCGTCCCCTCCCTCGTCCTGTTGCTCGCCGGCCGGCCGGAGCTCACCATTTACGCCGTGTTCGGCGCGCTCACCGGCATGTACGGCCGCTCGGAGCCGCACCAGCTCAGGCTCAAACACCAGCTCCAGGCAGCACTGGTCCTGCTTTCGGGTGTGACCGTGGGCGTGTTCCTCTCGGTCAACGGCCTGCACTCATGGTGGCTCGTTGGCGTCGAAGCCCTGCTGGCCGGCGCCGGTTCCGTCTATTCGGACAAGGTCCGTCTCCGGCCCAACGGCCCCTTCTTCGGAATCCTTGCCCTGGGCGCCTGCGCATCCGTTCCCACCGCCGTACCGTGGTACGTTGCGTTGCTTATCGCCGGCGGGTCCGCCGCCTTCTCCCTGCTCGTGGGATTCGGCGGCTGGGTCCGTGGCAGGGCCTGGCGCCCCGGCGCGGGACGGCCGTCCGCCCGGCTGCGGGGAGCAATGCGCCGAAGCTCAGCCCTGCATGCTTCCCGCTACGTGCTGGCCGTGGGCGCCGCCGGCACCATCGGCGTCCTGACCGGAAGCGGCCACCCGCACTGGGCGATGGCGGCCGCTGCGGTTCCCCTCGCCGGCGCGGACCTGCCCAGCAGCGTCCACCGCGGCATCCACAGAATCATGGGGACGTTCCTCGGGCTGGTGCTGGTCGCCGTCGTCCTTATGCCGGAGCCATGGGCTCCACTGCACTTATTTCCGGGAGCGGAGGCCGCGGTGCTGGCGCTGCTGGTGATTGTCTTCCAGTTCGGCACCGAGCTGTTCATGACCCGGCACTACGGGCTGGCGATGGTCTGGTTCACGCCGGTGATCCTGCTCATGACCCAGCTGGCGGCGCCGGCGGACCCGCAGCTGCTCATCATCGAACGCGCCGTCGAAACCGTGGTGGGGGCCGGCGTCGGAATCCTCGTGGTGGTGCTTATCCGCTCGCGCCGGAGCCGGCGCCCGGCTCCTGCGGGCGGCGCGGCGGCCCGGCCGTAAACCTGTCCGGCACCACCCGGACAACGGCGGCCAGCACCTTGTAGCGCTTGGTCGGGATGGACACAGCCTTCCCGCGCTCATTGTCCGCCAGCGCTTCCCGGACCACGCGCCCCGGCCGCAGCCATGTCCAGCCCGGGGCCACGGACTTGTCCATCCCCATCCGGTCATGGAACTCGGTGTGGACAAACCCGGGGCAGACCGCTGTCACCGTCACGCCGCGGGGTGAGTAGGCAAGGTTCGCCCAGCGGCTGAAGCTGACTAGCCAGGCCTTCGCCGCCGAATAGGAACCGCGGGGCAGGAAAGCCGCCACGCTGGCCACGTTGATAATGCGGCCGGAACCGCGGGCCAGCATGCCCTGAAGGGCGGCATGGCAGAGCTCCATGGCCGTCTGCACGTGCAGCTTCAGGTGCTTCCGCTCGTCATCGATGGGATTCTCGTCGAAATTGTGCAGCAGCCCGATTCCGGCGTTGTTCACCAGCAGGTCCACCGGCCGTGAGGGGTCCGAAAGGCGTCCGACGACGGCGGCCACGCCGCCGTCGTCGGTCAGGTCCGCGGTCAGCACCTCAGCCGTGGTTCCGTACCGCCGCTGCAGCTCGTCCGCTGTGGCCTGGAGCCGGGCCGTATCGCGCGCCACGAGCACCAGGTTGTTGCCCTTTTCGGCAAGCTGGCGGGCAAATTCGGCGCCTAGTCCCGCGGTGGCGCCGGTGACGAGGGCTGTGGGTCTGGCGGTGTTCGGCGTCATGCCAACAGCCTAGCCCCGCAGCACCGATGGATCAGCCTTGCGTGATGGCGGAGTTCAGGCGAATTTGGCCAGCGGATTCGCGAGCCGTCCCGCCTTCTGCAGGCCCCCGGACGGGTCGGCCAGGTCCAGCATCTGTTGGTTGTTGCGCAGCTGCAGCCGGTTCAGGCAGGACAGCTCGAAGTCCGGGGCGAACAAATC
Organism: Arthrobacter sp. CMU6; assembly: GCF_059090205.1. Lineage (NCBI taxonomy): Bacteria > Bacillati > Actinomycetota > Actinomycetes > Micrococcales > Micrococcaceae > Arthrobacter > Arthrobacter sp. CMU6. Next base: position 52,910 of record NZ_JBNHFL010000017.1, on the reverse strand, counting down.
GTGGCGGGCAAACTGGTCCGCGAGTTCCGGCTGCTCCGCCTGGTAGCCGCGGACCGCTGCCGCCGCGGTGCGCCAGAACTCCTCGCCGCTGAGCACGCCGTCTTCCTCCAGGAGGGCGGCGAGAAAGCGGAAGATGCAGTCAAATACATCGGTGAAGATGGACAGGACCTTGTCACCGTCGGGAATGTCCGCCTTGACCCGGGACACGGCTTCGGGCAAGTCAAGCCTGTCCCCCATCACCACGATCTCCTCCGCGATGTCCTTCATGACGGCGCGGACCGGCACGCCGTTCTCGAGGACGAGGATCACGTTCTCGCCGTGGGGCATGAACGCCAGCTCGTAGCGGTAGAGGCAGTGCACCAGCGGGACGAGGTACGCCTCGAAGTACTGCCGCAGCCACGCGGCCGGCTCCATCCCCGACTGCTCGATCAGCGCGGACACCATGGGTTTGCCCGCGGCGTCGACGTGCAGGAGCGAGGCCATGGTGGCGAGCTGCTGGCCGCCCCTGAGCAACGGCAGCGGGCTCTCCCGCCAGAGGGCAGACAGCATCTTGCGGTACGGCGAGCCCTTCGCGGCGGCTGCCTCGTAATAGCCGTTGTGGTAGCCGATGGCCGCCACTTCGCGGATCATGGCAAGCCCTCGGCCCTGCAGTGCCTCGTCACCGGCGATCAGGTCCTGAAGCCAGTCATTGATCGCCGGCGTCGCCTTCATGTACTGCGGCGACAGCCCGCGCATGAACCCCATGTTGAGCACCGACATGGCAGTCTTGACGTACGTTTTCTCCGGTGCGGTGGTGTTGAAAAACGTGCGGATGGACTGCTGGGCCTGATAGCTGTCGGCCCCGGCTCCGAGGTGGACGATGTGCTGCTGGGCGATTTCGGCCGCGAACGTGACCGTCAGCTTGTTCTCCCATTGCCACGGATGCACCGGCATCAGGAAGTACTGGGCAGGGTCCAGGCCAAGGGAACCGAGCTCGGCGTCAAAGTAGGCCATGGTGCGTGCCCCCAGTTCGGCTTCCAGGTGGGCGGCGTACCCGAGCCCTTCGCTGGACGTGAAGACCGCCTTGCTGCGGTGCACCGCGATCCATTCCAGCTGCACCGGGGCTCCTGCCTCCGGGGCAAAGGCACGGTGGTCGCCGATTCCGAAGCCCAGCCGCCCGTTGTTGGCCACAAAGCACGGATGCCCCTCGGTCATGCTGCGCTCAATCGCCTGAAAGTCCATGGCTGCATCCGCTCCGCGGGTCACGCCGGCTGCCAGTTCGGCAGACGACGGCTGGCGCATCCACTGCTTGAACGCATGGCTGGCGAGCGTGCTGCTGATCTCCTCGAGGTAGACGGGGAGCATTTCCTGGCGGATGCCCAGGGTGCCGGAGAATTCGGTGATGAACCGGAGCGCATCCAGCGGGGCGTCCTGCCCGTCGCGGTTGCAGGTGATGGAGCCTGCATCGACGGACCAGTGGTCCAGCTCCAGGATCCGTGCGGAGAAGCGGTACTCAACGGCGCCGTCGTCGCTCCGTACCCGGTACCGGCCGGCGCCGGTTCCGATCGGTTCCGGGACGAGGATCCGCTCGTGCGAGAACTCGGCGAGCGCCTTGCGGACCAGGTGCCGGTTGGCAGCGGCCCAGCGTTCCGGCGTGAGGTGCGGAGCCGCAGGGCCTGCGGTGCGGACGGATTCAAATTCAAGGGTGGTCACAGTGATGCTCCTGCGTTGAGTTTCGGGAGGGAATTGCGGGCGGCGCGCGCGGAGTGGAATGACTCGCGCGTACAGAAGCTCAGGAGGGCCTGTTTGTCCGGCAGGGTCACCTCGCCTGCAGGCTCAAAGCCCAGCCGAGCGTTAAGGACGTGGATCTTGGTGTTGCGGGCATCGGGCTCCACCACCACGCGCTCCACGCCGGGCTTTTGGAAGAGCCGGTCCAGGACCGACTCCATGACGTCAGCAGTGAACCCCGGACGCGGCATCCCCTGCGGCGGGGCCACCAGCAGGTGCATGCCGATATCGCCGGGCTGGACGGCGTAGACGCTGTTGAGCGGCGACGACGACGGCAGGTACTCCTCCATCAGGAAGGCCGGGACGCCGTCGTCGATCCCCAGCAGCGCGTGGTGGTGCCCGCTGGACTGGATTTTGGCGTACTCCGCCAGGACGTCCTCGACAGACGCATTCAGCATCCCCCAGAAGGAGGCGTACGGGCGGGTGACCCAGCTGTGGAGGAGCGGGGCGTCCTCTTGGGCGTCAAGGCAGCGGAAGGTGAAGCTCATGCGGGCACCTCCGCCTGCGCAGTTACTCCAGCCGGCACAGCGGCATCCTCCGGCACATCCGCTGGCGGCGCGCCGAACTCCTGGAAGGCGATGCTGCGCTCCACCGGATAGACCTCGCGGCCCAGGATCTCCCGGAGGATGCAGGAATTCCGGTAGGCGGCCATGCCGAGGTCCGGCGTGACGAAGCCGTGAGTGTGGAGTTCGGCGTTCTGCACGAAGATTTCGCCGGGTTCGACGCCGGTGCTGTAGTTCCGCTGGACGGCGAACCTTCCGGCGCTGTCCCGGGCAATCCGCTCCTTCACACCGACTAGGAATGCCGGCTCCCGGTAGGCGTATCCGGTGGCCAGGACCACCGCTTCCGTCTCCAGCGAATAGTCGGCGCCCTGCTCCCCGTGGGACAGCGCCAGGGTGTGGGACCCGGTGGCGGCATTCCAGCTGGCCCCGGTCACTGTGGAATGGGTCAACAGCCGGGTGTCCACCAGGCCGGAGAGGCTCTTGGTGTACAGGAGGTCGTAGATCGCGTCGATGAGCTCGGAGTTGATGCCCTTGTAGAGGTTCTTCTGGCTCCTGATGAGTGAGTCGCGGCGCTCCTGCGGAAGCCCGTGGAAATAGTCAACGTACTCCGGCGAGGTCATCTCCAGGGTGAGCTTGGTGTACTCCAGCGGGAAGAACCTGCCCGACCGGGTGACCCAATTGAGCCGGTAGCCATACACGTCGATGTCCTGAAGCAGTTCGTAGTAGATCTCCGCCGCGCTCTGTCCGCTGCCGACGATGGTGATGCTCCGCCGCTGCTGGAGTTCGCTTTTCCGTGCCAGGTAATCTGCGTTGTGGAGGACCGGTCCCCCGGCCGCCAGGATGCCGCGGCATGCTTCCGGAATATACGGCGATGTTCCGGTACCGAGCACCAGCCGGCGCGCACGGAGCAGCTCCGGCCCCGCCGGGCCATCGACCGTAAGCGTGTACACGCCGGCGTCGTACGTCACGCCGGTGACGTCTGCGCCAAACCGGACCGACGGCAGTTGGCCGGATACCCACTGGCAGTACTGGTTGTACTCGGCCCGCAGCGGGTAGAAGTTTTCGCGAATGTAGAAGCGGTAGAGCCGGCCGGTCTGCTTGAGGAAGTTCAGGAAGGAGTAGGGTGACGCCGGATCTGCCAGGGTCACGAGGTCCGCCATGAACGGCACCTGCAGGTGGGCCGGCTCGAGCATCATGCCTGGGTGCCAGTCGAAGGTTTCCCGGCGTTCGAGGAACACTCCGTCCAGGCCCTCGATCGGTTCGCTCAGCGCGGCGAGCCCAAGGTTGAAGGGCCCGACGCCGATGCCGGCGAAATCGTAAACGTGGCCTGCACCTGAGGTACTGAAAGATGCCGTGCTCATGCGTGTGCCTCCGTCCGTGCCGCCTGGCCGGCGGCGAGCAGGTTTTGGCCCGAGCTTCGAAGCAGGGCGATGATCTCGCCTATATCCTCCAGCGTTGCCTCGGCATTGAGGAGCGTGAACTTCAGGTAGTGCCGTCCGGCGACCTTCGTGCCCGCAACGACGGCCTGGCCGGACGCGAACACGGCCGAGCGGATGGCCGGGTTCAGCTCATCGGCCGCATCCTCGGACAGCCGTGTCCCGTCTGCGGTGAGCGGCCGGTACCGGAACACGAGTGTGCTCAGCTGGGGCTCGGCCGCGAGTTCGAAGTCATCGTCCGCCGCGAGGACCGAACCCACGCGGGCAGCCAGGTCAATCGCCTCGTCGAGCAGTGCGCCCACGGCGTTGGCCCCCATGATCCGGAGCGTCAGCCACAGCTTCAGGGCGTCGAACCGGCGTGTGGTCTGGATGCTCTTGTCCACCTGGTTGGGGATCTCGGCCCGCGCAGCAGTTTCCGGGTTCAGGTAGTCGGCGTAGTACGTGACGTGGCGCAGCATTGCGCCCTCGCGCACCAGCAGCGCGCTGGAACTGACCGGCTGGAAGAAGGTCTTGTGGAAGTCCACCGTGACCGAGTCCGCCAGCCGGATCCCGTCCAGGAGATGGCGGTGGCGGTTGGACACCATGAGCCCGCCGCCGTACGCGGCATCAACATGGAACCATGCGCCGTAGGCTCCGGCGAGGGCAGCCAGGTCGGCCAGCGGATCAACGGCGCCGAAGTCAGTGGTCCCGGCCGTACCCACAACTGCCATGGGAACCAGGCCCTCGCTGTGGGCCGTGGCCAGGGCGCTGGCCAGGGCGGCCGAATCCATCCGGTGGTCTGCTGCGCAGGCGACGGACACAACGGCGTCGAACCCCAGCCCCAGCATGGAGGCCGACTTCTGAATGCTGAAGTGGCTGTCCGCTGAGGTGAAGATCCGCAGCTTCTCCAGCAGGAGCGGCAGACGCAGCCCCTCGTTGGCCGGATCCTGGCGCAGCCTGGCCACCGCGTGGTTGCGGGCGATGAGCAGCGCCTGCAGGTTGGACTGGCTGCCGCCGGACGTGAACACGCCGTCGGCCGTGTTACCCAGGCCAAGCCGCCCGGCGGTCCAGTCGATGAGGCGCCGCTCGATCATCGTCGCACCTGCGCTCTGGTCCCACGTGTCCATCGACGAGTTCACGGCCGAGAGCACCGCCTCCCCCACGAGTGCGGGAATGACCACGGGGCAGTTCAGGTGAGCGGCGTACTTTGCGTCGTGGAAGTACACGGCGTCGCGCAGGTAGGTGTGCTGGAGTTCATCCAGTGCAGCCGCGGTGTCCGGGAGCGGCCGTTCCAGGTCCACTGCCTCCACGCGGCGCTTCATCTCGGCCGGGCCGACGCCGGTGAACGGCTGCGAGGTGCGCTCAAGTTTGGTGGCCACGGCGTTCACGCCCTGCAGCACCTGGGCCACATAGCGGGGAGCATTGCGGGCGTTGAACAGCTGGTTGCTGGCGGCGAGGGCTAGTTCCACGCCGGACCCGAAGTCCAGACCGGACGGGTCGTGCGCTGAAGGGTTTTGGGCGGAAGGGTCCTGCGCTGAAGGGTTTTGGGCGGAATGGTCCCCGGCGGACGGGTTCACGGGAGCCAAATGCTCGGCAGACGGGTTCAAGTCAGACGAGTTGCGGGCACAAAGCCCGGTTCCGTCTTCGAAGTCCACGCGTGGTTCGTCCACGTCGGGCAGCAGCGTCATAGGTCATCCTTTTTTCGGCGTGATGTGCGCCAGGTACCAGCAGCGGGCACCAAGCAAGGATAGCCTTACTTAGGCGAGCCTTTTAGTCAAACTTCTATGATGTAATTCGTTCGAGCCGTGGAAAGTCAGGTAATTCAGGCGTTATCCGGGGTCATTGACTTTCCCGGCGTACCAGAAATGCACATACTGCCCACCCTGGACGGGCAGGGACGCCCAATCGAGACACGTTGGGACGGGCGGAGTAAGGTTTCTGCGGAGTAGAGTTTCTGCACAGGCGTCGACCACAGCAGGAAGAAGGGGGACATGTCCGCCAGTGAGCATGATCCTATAAATTTTCGGGAAGTGGATTCGCAGGGGCAGCCAACCGCGGGACCGTTGCAACCAGGCTACGCACCGTACGAGGCGGACTTCGGGCAGCGGCGCCGGCTGACCGTGAACCCATTCATTGTTGCGCTGTGGGTGCTCGTGGCACTTCTGCTGGTCTCACCTTTCGGTGTCTTCACGCTCGCACAGGAATCACTGAACTCGGGAACCGAACCTCAGGTCATGCCCGTGGGCTACATGTGGATCACGTTCGCGCCGCAGATACTGTTCGCCGGCCTCGTGGGAGCGCTCGGGCTGCTTTTCTGGCACGCAGCGCAATGGCAACGGAACCACGCAAAGCAGGCCCCGCCGTCGTAATCCCCCTAGCGAGAACGGACACTTAAGCACCCCGGCGCGAACGGACACTTGGGCACCCGCGCCCGACAGCGCAGCTACCGGGCAGAGACCTCGCTTGGGGCCGGATCATCCGAAACCGCGCCAGCCGGGCGGGCCGCACGGAGGCGGCGCCGGCTGAGTTCATTTGTGACCTGGATGTACCAGAAGCGGGCTCCGAAGGCAGGGCTTGGCGTATCCAAATGCCGGTACAGCCCGTCCGCCAGCCGGGCCAATTCCGCGTCCGGCATGGCAGCGAGGGATGCTGCCGGGTCCACAGCCTCGTTCAGGCAACCCTCCAGATGGCTGCGCGCTTCCCCGTCCGTCATGGCACCTGCCGCAGCATCAGTCATGGTCTCGTCGCTCATCGTTGGGTCAGTCAATGCCCCGTCAGCCATCACATCGCCCCCGACGCGTTCAGGCAGGAGGGTTCACGGAAGTCCGGAGTGACGTTCCGGGGACAATCAGCCCGCACCGGCACACGCAGTTCTTGATTCAAAGAGATCCCCAGATAGAGAGTCCTAAGGCCAACTGCATAGCCCTGCCCGATCGTACGGAAATGTCTCCCCGGCCACAAGTATCGCGTCTCACAAGTGCCGCTGCCCGGCGCGCGGCGGCTCAGCTCAGCCGCGGTTCGGCTCCGGGAGCCGGCCCGGAGGCGCGCTTCAGGTGCCGAGAAGGTTTGGCGCGGCCGCCTCGGGCCAGTCGATGCACTGCGTGTACACCTCGTGTTTGCGCAGGTAGCGGGCGGTAAACGGGCAGTGCGGAATGATCCGTTTACCCGCGGCCACAACATCGTCGAGGGCGAAGTGGATGAGCACCTTGGCCAGGCCCTGGCCCTGGAACTGCTCGGACGTCTGGGTGTGGATGAAATCCACGTGCCCGGGCTTGTCTTCGAACCTGACCTCCACCGCCAGCTTCCCGCCCACGTGCAGTTCGTAGCGGTGGAGCGCATCGTTCCGCAACGTGGTGACGTCCGGGGTGAAATGGTCCTCAGTGGCTGCCGTGTTCTCCGTCATGGTTCGACATTGGCACTTAATGGCTGTGCTGGCAATGGTCGAGTACCGCGGGCGGGAACGCGCCCCAGCAGCAGCACTGCCATTGCAAAGCAGGCGGCACCGCCGCCAAGGAGTCCCAGCGTCAGGCCGTTGACGGCGGCGTCAGCCACCGGCACAAAAACGACGACGACGGCGGTCACCACGGCGGCCGGTGCCCGGCCTCGTGAGTGCATGGCCGGCGTCGGCCGTTCCTCAAGCCGGCCGAACAGGAACACCGCCGGCAGCAGGAGGAGGACCACGCCGAGGAAAACGAGCGGGCGCGACCACCACCATCCGACGGTGCCCGAGGCGGGTTTGGGAAAGTCCGTCAGCAGCAGCAGCCCGGTCATGGCGGCCAGCAGCGGCAGGTGCCAGAGGTAGACCGTCATCGCGTGGCGCCCGGCAATGCCCACCACTGCGCGGATCCAGCGCACGGCTGCGAGAGCGTTCAACAACGGCCGGGTGAGCTGCAGGGCCGCCGCCTGCGAGATACCCAGCAGAACCAGGCTGAGGTTGGGCGGATTCAGGTTCACCAGCATGTTGTCCCGGTAGAGGCCCAGCACCACCAGGACCAGCATCAGCAGGTTGCTGGCGGCGATCAGCCCCATCAGTTGCGTCCTGCTCCACCGGTCCAGCCAGCCGTCCGCCATAAAGAACCCGAGCTGCTGCACCGCGCACCACACGAACACCATGTTGACGTATGCGAGCGTCGGGAAGGCGCCACGGAAGCAGTCCACGGTCACCACGAGCGCCAGCAGCCCCAGGAGCGTCAGCCACGGGGCACGCCGGTGCAGTCGCACCAGGAGCGGAATGTTTAACTGGGCGGCCAGATAGGCCGCGAGGAACCACAGCGGCATCCCCGCCCCGCTGGCCAGCAGCTGCACCACCTGCGAATCCACACCGGCCAGCAGCGCACCCCAGAGGCCAACGAACATTGCCGCGAGCAGGGCTGCGGCCGGGCGGACCAGGCGCAGCAGCCGGGACTGGACGAACTCAAAGCCGCTGCCGCCGCGCGCCCGCATGCGCCGCCAGGACTGCGCCCCCGTGATGCCCCCGGCCACAAAGAACAGCGGCATCACCATGAAGACCCAGATGACCGGCTCGAACCAGTCCTGCTCGGCCAGGGTGTTTTCGGTGGTGACAGTGCCGTCGGGGTGCAGTACCGGGCTGGTCATCATGCAGTGACCCACCACCACAAGGGCAAGGCAGATAAAGCGCGCGAGATCGATGGCCTGGTCGCGGGCGGTCGCGGCTGTTTCCGTTGCCGCCGCCGGCTCCGGGGAATCCTTCATGGCGCCCCCACCACTGGAACTCGCTTACGTCGTTGTAGTTTCCATTGTGCGCCAACTTGCCCCGCATGTGGCGTCCTGCAGGTTTTGTAGGCTTACTGGCTGCTGAACGGCCCGCGACCCCGGGATACAGAGACCAGCGTCAGCGGCTGAGGATTGCGAGCGTGCTCGTGCCGAAGCCCTTCGCGGCGCCGTTCCACCGGGCCAGGAGCCCCTGCAGGTTCTCACCGTCGGCCCGGTGCGCAGGAAGCTCTTCCTCAAGCGTGGCGAGGACGCCGGTGCGGAGTTCGGTGTTGAAGTTGACCTTGCCCACGTTCATGGCAGGCGCTTTGGCCAGTTCATTCGCCGGAATACCCGAGGCACCATGAAGCACCAGCGGGATGTGCGTGCGCACGGCAATGTCCTGCAGGACGTCCCAGCGCAGCCGCGGCTCGCCCTTGTACTTCCCGTGGACGTTGCCCACGGCCACGGCGAGCAGCTGCGCGCCCGTCCGTGCCACGAAGTCTTCCACCTGGGCGGAGTCGGTCAGGCCGGCAACCTCGTTGCCTGCCCCCTCGGTCTCCGCTCCGAAGGCCTTGTCCTCGTCGCCGGCGAGGCCGCCGAGTTCAGCCTCCAGGACCACGCCCGAATGACCGTGCCCCTGGAGCGCCGAACGCACGGCACAAACCAGCGCAATGTTGTCTTCGTACGGAAGTGCCGAGCCGTCTGCCAGGACGGAGTCCGCCCCCGCAGCGACGGCGGCGGTGATGACATCCAGGTCCGTAGCGTGGTCCAACTGCACGGCAACGGGCACGGAGGCGGCGTCGGCCAGGCCCCGGAGCGCGGAGATGAGCCTCAGTCCGTTGGCTGTTGCGGCGGTCTTGGGCGCCACCAGCAGGATGATGCCGCGCTTTGTTTCCTCGGCGGCGCTCACCACCGCCAGGGCCGTGGTGAAGTCGTAGCAGGTAAACGCCGGCACGGCCGACCCCCGCTTGAGGGCGGATACCACCAGCTCATCGAGTTGTGCCCGCATCAGCCTTCCCCGACGGTGCGCTTGGTGGGGGCGACCACCTTGATGACGGCGGAGTCGTCAGCGGCGGCCAGCCCGTGGGCCTGGCCCAGCAGGTACAGCTGCTCGGCTGCGGCGGCCACGGGGGTGGCCAGACCGGCACTGCGCGTGGCCTTGCCTACGATGCCCATGTCCTTGACGAAGATGTCCAGGCGGCTGAGCACCTCGGCGCCCTCGTCCGTGTAGGCCTCCAGGATGCGCGGTCCGCGGTTGGACAGCATGAAGGAGCCCGCGGCGCCTGCCTCCAGGGCGGCCAGGGTCTTCGCCTGGTCCAGGCCCAGGGCGTCGGCGAGCGCCATTGCCTCAGCGGCAGCCGCGATGTGGATGCCGCACAGCAGCTGGTTGACGGTCTTCAGAGCCTGGCCGTCACCTGGCTTGTCGCCCACCACGGTCAGGGTGGAGGCGAGCAGCTCCAGGACCGGACGCGCCGATGCCAGTGACTTGGGTTCGGCTCCGACGACGATCAGCAGGTCGCCCTCGCCTGCACGCTTCGGGCCGCCGGACAGCGGGGCGTCCACGAGCCCGACGCCGAACTCAGCCAGGCGGGCGACGGTCGAGGGAATGGCTTCGGTGCCGACAGTGCTGGTCAGGATCACGACGGCGCCCGGCTTCAGCACCGAGGCCACGCCGTTCCCGCCGAACAGGACGTCGTCGAGCTGTTCGCTGTTGCGCACGGCGAGCAGCAGGGCGTCAGTATCCTGGGCGGCGTCGCGTGCGGAAGCGAAGGTCTTCACACCGGATTCTTCGGCGAGGCGCAGGCGCGGTTCGGCGATGTCGAACCCGTGGACGGTCAGCTGGCTGGCGAGGCGGGTGGCCATGGGCAGGCCCATGGCGCCCAGGCCGAGGACGGTGACTGTGTAATTCGAGGACATGGTGTTCTCCAGGGAAAGTGGCTTTGTTGCGGGAAGCCGGGGACCCCGGCGGCGAGGGCCCCGGTGGGGACTAGAACGTGTTGCTGAGCTTGCTGGTGACCTGGGCGAGCGACTCGTCATCACCGACGTTGCCGGCAAAAACGATGTAGGGGATCCCCTTGGCCGGGCCGTCGACCGGCTCCCACAGGCTCACAATGCCGGGCAGCATCGGCCCGCGGACGATCGCGTGCCGGATCTCCAGCCCGTGCGCGGCAACGTCCGAGGACGTGATGCCGCCCTTGGCGATGACGAACCGCGGCGGGAAGGTCTTCAGCGTCCGGTTCACCACGGCAACGACGGCGGCGGACACGGTGCGCGCGATCCGCAGGCTTTCGGCCGGGTCATCGGTCTTGATGAGCAGGCGGCTCGTGTGGACGATGACGTCCCCGGCGCGCAGTGCTTCCACAACGGCGTCCACCGTCTGGTCAAGGTAGGCGGCCGCATCCTCGCCCAGGAGCTTTTCGACGTCGATCTCCACAATGCGGGCACTGCCGTGACGGTCGGTGAGCACCTTGAGCTGCCTGGTGGTCACGCCCACATGCGAGCCGACCACGATCAGGCCGCCGGCTTCCGAAGGGGTGTTGCCGGCGTAGGCTTCCTCGCCGCTGAGCTCTTGCCGAATGTCCTGGCCGATCCGGGCGCGCATGAACGGAGGGCCAACCCGGTAGAGCAGCGTCTTGCCGCGGCGCTCGGCCTCCTCCAGTCCCAGCGCCAGCGCGCGCATGTCGTTTTCCGTGACAATGTCCACCACGATGGGCGTGGACTGCGTGGCCGGCTCGATGGCGTCAGCAATTGCCTTGGCCGATACCTCGGCATCCCCGGTGGCGGAACCGGCGCGGATGATGTTCAGGTCCAGCACGATCACGGAGTCTGCGGCGAACCGCCCCTGCGACTTCTCTTCCACGTACTTGGCCATCTCGGAGTTGGCGAAGCCGAAGGTGGCGTCCTTGGCGAATTCGGTCTCGGCGACGGGGGTCAGCTGGCCGGCCTCCGGTCCGCGGGTGTAGTGGACACCGCCAATGGTGATGCGGCCGGCGTCGGGAAAGGCGGGAACCATCACGACGCCGTCGGTGGCTTCTCCGCTCTCGGCCGCCACCGTGGCGGCGATGACGTCCGGTTCCAGGGGGAAGTGGCCACGGAGGGTCGAGTCGCTGCGGCTCACAAAGCCGAGGTGTATCCCACCCTCGTCATCACGGGCGGCGGCCAGGGCGTTGCGGACCACCTCTTCGTTACGTGCGGCCGCCTCCGCGGGATCGAGGCTGCGGGTGTTCGTCAGCACGTACACGGCTGGCTTACCCTGATGGAGAGCCCACTGGAAGTCCTCGACTTCCCAGCGGGTGAGCACAGGGAGATCCGCCACTGACTGCGTGCCGGTGGGATCGTCGTCGAGCACCACGAGGACGCGCGGGGACGTGGCGGCCGTGGCTGCTACAGCGTCTGCGACCTGGCGGGCAGGGATGTGGAGCTCGGCGGGAAAGGCGGCCAGGACGTCGGATTCGAGGGGCACTGTGCACTCCGTTGTGTCGAAACTGTCTTGCGGATGAATTGTCAGATGTCAGACATCTGGTGTTTGATGCTAGTGTGGCATAACGCACACCACGTGCGCAAGTACACTTTTGGCAGAGATTCCCCGGCCGCAAAAGGCCGCACACGCTGAATGGAAGAAATGGCACGCAAATCATTGGTGGGCGTCGTCGCCGACGAACTCCTTGACCGCATCATCGCCGGCGAGTTTCCGCCGGGCAGCAGCGTGCCGGGAGAACTGGAACTCAGCGCCCGGCACGACGTCAGCCGCATGACGGTGCGTGAGGCGATGAAGACCCTTGAGGCGCAGCGTATCCTCAGCGTGGAACGGGGCCGCGGCACGTTCGTCAACCCGCTGAACCGCTGGTCGTCACTCGAAGCAGTGCTGCGCGCCGCCTCCGAGGGCCAGAACGGGTCGGCCGCCGCGGTCCAGCTGATCGAGTTGCGCCGGATGCTGGAAACAGGCGCCTGCGAGCTGGCGGCCCAGCGCATCACCGACGCCGAACTCGAAGGCCTTCGGGACTGCGTGGCGGAGATGCAGAAGGCGCACCAGGACAATGACGTGGCGAGCTTTGTCGCGGCCGACCTGGCTTTCCACGACCAAATCCTGCACGCGTCCGAGAACGTCTTCGTGGCAGTCCTCTTCGAACCGCTGCACCGCGTTCTCGAAAAGGGGCGGACCGAAACCTCGAAGGTGCCTGACATCCAGGAGCATGCGATCGGGCACCACCAGAACATTTTCGAGGCGCTGGCTGCCCGGGATCCGCAGCAGGCACGCAAGGCCATGGACGCCCACATGCAGCAGACCCTCGAGGACCTTCGAAGCTACGTGCTCGAAGCCTAGTCCCCGGGCGCCTCGTCCGATACTCTGCAGGAACGGCCCGCAGCCGGGTATCGATGGCGATCACGAGGAGCGAAGATGTCTAATAACACCTACAGCATTTCTGAAATTGTCGGGACCTCGACCGAAGGCGTCGACGCGGCTGTCCGCAACGGCATTTCCGACGCCGCAAAGACCCTGCGGAACCTGGACTGGTTCGAGGTCAAGGAAATCCGCGGCCATCTCGAAAACGGCCAGGTGGCGGACTGGCAGGTCACCCTCAAGCTCGGATTCCGCCTGGAGCGGGACTGATCGTCACGACCAAGTAATGCGGCGCCGGCTGTAATCAGCCGGCGCCGCATCATTTGCTAATCCTGACCGGCAGCACTCCGGCGCCACACCGTGGGCAGCCCGCGGAACGCGGGAAATACCTGTCCTTCAAAGAAGGCGTGCGCCTCGTCCGGCGCGTCGGCGGGTGCCCACATTCCCGACGCCGGGCAGTGGGTTCCGGTCGAAGCGGACGGTGTCTGGCGTTCCCGAAGCAGTGCGATGCGTTTCATCGTTGAAGGTCATCCTTGGGTCGGAGGGCTGAGAGAAGTTCTCCTCCAAGGCTAGGAAACGCACCAGACCGGCCCAATGGACGAATGGATAGAATCCCGCCCTCCGGCTGGGCATCAGCACAGGCCACGCCGGAGTTTCGGAATGAGCTACCGCCGGGCGGAAATGCCGAGCCAGTGGCTAGCGGGTAGGCGGTCGCTGGGGATCCTCCAGAGCGGGCTCATCAGGTTCGCCGTCGGGGCCCGTGGGTGGCCCCGGACTGTCCTGGGGCGGAACTGCGGGTTCCTCCAGGGGCGGGTCCTGGTTGGGGTCGAAGGGGAATCCCCCGCGTGAACCATCATCCTCAGGCTGGTCCGTCTGGTTCTGCTCGGGATCGGCGGGCGTTTCGCTCATGGTCTGGATCCTTAGCTGTTGGAGGGCCAGCATTTATGTCCGGCCGGGCCACTTCAAGGATTACCAGCGCCGCCGTGGTTAGTCCAGAGCAGCACCTCCTGCGTCTGCGTGGTCGTGCGTGCAGCGCCGGCGTTGCCAGTTGAGCAGGGCCGTCAGTTCACCAGTTCGCTGCTGGGGCGGCGGCCGGTCCACTTGCGGCGCCCTTGCTCCAGTTCGACGACGTCCCGGCCAAACGAGGCCACCAGCGCCACGAGCGCCACGACACCGGCAGCCATGCCGATGCCGCCGGGCATGCCCGGCGTGAGCGCCAGCAGCAAGGCGAAGGGCTGGAAGGCGCCGATCACCTTGCGCAACTTCTTGACGGGCAGCGTTCGTTTCAGCTCAGGCCTGAACCACCCGGCGGCAACAAATGCGTACCACATGAGCCCGATCGCCAGCACCCAGGCACCGACGACAGGAACTGCTGCGCATGACAGCACGAGGACCAGTGCTGCGTCGGTCTGAACGTCCAGCCGGCCTCCCGCCGGGCTCACGCAGACGAATCTCCGCGCCACGGCTCCGTCCACCGCGTCAAGAATAAAAGCCGCCGCACCCAGTGCCACCACCGGCATGCCGGGCCCGGTTCCGCCAAACAACGCCGGAACCGTCGCCGCCGCACAGCATGCAACCAAGGCTGCGCGAACCAGGGTAACGCGGTCCGCGGCGGTGGTCACCCGAGGCTTGCGATTGAAGATTGAAGCCGCAGCATTTCCCACCACGGCCAGTCCTGCACCTATGGCGGCGAGGAAGTACGCTGCTTCGGCGCCGGTAGCGGTCAGGATCCAACTCCCGGACACAAGAAAACCAGCTATGGCGACGGCTACGTCCACCAGAGCACGCCTACCGAGCAAGACCTGCATATGCCTCCCTTGCGCTCATCGTAACAACAGGCGGCCCCTAAGCATTCCCCGGCTGACCTCGGAAGATAGCCGAGACGTGACTCAAGCCGGCAAACGGGGTCTGGGCAAACCGGCCCCGATGGGAAAGACTCTTCCGCATGGCACTCGCACCAGTCATCGAGCTGAACGACGGCAACCGGATACCTCAGATCGGCCTTGGCACCTGGCCTCTGAACGACCGGGAGGTGAGTGACGCCGTCGTACGGGCCGCGGAAGCCGGGTACCGGCATATCGATACCGCCGTGCGGTACGGGAACGAGGCCGGCGTCGGATCCGGCATCCGAGCCAGCGGCCTGGACCGGGCGGAATTCTTCATCACCACCAAGCTGGACGGCGAATTCCAGGGCGAGGACCTGGCCGTGGCTGGCCTTGAAGGCTCACTGAAGCGTCTGAATCTGGACTATGTGGACTTGCTGCTGATCCACTGGCCGCTCCCCCGCCGCGGAGATTTCATCTCCACGTGGAAGACCTTTGAGCGGCTGCAGGGCGAAGGGAAGGCCCGGTCGATCGGCGTGTCCAACTTCAAGCCGGCCCATCTGGAACAGCTCATGTGGGAGACCGACGTTGTGCCGGCCGTGAACCAGATCCAGCTCAACCCGTCCGTGACCCGCTCAGCGGATTGCGCCTACAACGAGCGGCACGGGATCGCCACCGAATCGTACAGCCCGCTGGGCGCAGGGTCAGGCCTGCTGTCCGCGCCCGTTCTGGCCCGGATCGCCGGCAAACACGGCCGGACGGTGAGCCAGGTGGTGTTGCGCTGGCACGTCCAGCAGGGGCTGGTGGCCATCCCCAAATCCGCAGATCCCCAGCGAATGAAGGAGAACATCGAGGTCTTCGATTTCGCCTTGGACGAGGAGGACCTGACCGCCATCAGCACCCTCGATGAAGGCCCCGAGGCGGGCGTAAATTCCGACGTCCAAGGCCACTGACTCACCGGCCCGAGGGTGCGGTGCCAGCCGCTCCTGACCCGAAGGCGACTGGAGAAAAAATAGTAAGCATGTTTAGTATTAGGGAGAAGGACGAAGCGTATCCGGCAATCCGGGTAACTCCTTTAGCGGAAGAAGGAACGATAAAAGATGGGTTTTCTCGCATTTCTGATTCTTGGCCTCATTGCTGGAGCCATTGCTAAGGCCATCCTCCCCGGCCGGCAGGGCGGCGGCATTTTCATCACGCTTCTCCTCGGCGTGGTTGGCGCACTTCTTGGCGGCTTTATCGGCAGCGCACTCTTTGGGGTACAGCTCAACGAGTTCTTCTCGCTGTCCACCTGGCTGCTGGCGATCGGTGGCGCACTTATCGTGCTGCTGGTCTACGGCATGATCACCAAGCGTACGGCCCGCTAGACAGGGCAGTGCCGGAACCGGCTCCGGGAAACCTCCCGGGGCCGGTTCCCTACACCAGGCCCAATCGGGCCCATCAAATCGTACAAATCCCCTCAAGAGTAGGAGATCATCATGAAATCCAAACTTCTCTTCGGCGCCGGAATCGCTGCAGGCTACGTGCTCGGATCCAGGTCCGGCCGGGCAGCGTACGACAAACTCAAAGCAAGGGCCGCCGGCATCTGGGACAGCAAGCCGGTCCAGGACAAAGTCACGGCAGCAACCGAAGCCGTCAAGGAAAAGGCCCCTGAGGTCGGTGACCAGTTGGCCGAAGCCGCGCGCCGGGCAGGAACAGTACTTGGTTCGGCCATGCACCGCGATGCTCCGAAGTCGGGTGACGGCGGCACCGCTTCAGCCGGCGCTGCATCCGCAGCCGGTACATCCACAGACAGCGGGCACGTGCCCGCCCACAGCACACATCCGGAGACGGTCAACCTCGGAACCTCCGATGTGGAGTCCGATCCGGCGCGCAACGACAGCACGGGTCAGGACTGGTCGGATGAGGGCGGGGCCACTCCCACCGGGGCCGCCACCAACGTCAATCCGGACAAGCAGTAGCTCCAGAGTTGGCTGCTTGGGCCTGCATCCCGGGCGGTGCGGGCAAGAACTAAAAATGTCAGATCCCTCTGACAATGTTTTCCCATGGAAGCCATCGGGGAAAACGCAGACGGTATGTCAGGCCGGGCAAAACTGCCCGGCCTGCGTGCTGCCCGGCTGCGCGGCCGCGGGCTTCGTAGTGTCCCCGCTTCCGGGCGTCCGGCTCCTGCCGGATCAGGCACCGCCGTTGCGGACATCTTCGTCCGACGGCGGTGCTGCCGCCGGCGTTTTCGCGCATGTGCCCCCGGTCACTTCAAAAAATGTCAGACCCCGTTGAGATAGTTTTCCTGTGGAAGCCATTGGGGAACAGCGAGCGAATACCGCAGCCGGGACGGACGTCTCCGGCCTGAGTGCGGCTGCTTTGCTGCGGGGCCGCGGGTTGCGCAGCGTTCCCGGTGCCGGTTTCCGTTCTGCCGCCGTTGTCCAGGACGCGGTTGTTAAGGACGCGGTTGTTAAGGACGGATCGGACGGCGGTGCTGCCGCCGGCTTCGCCACTACTGGGCTGGCTTCCACAGCGCTGGCAACCCCTGACTTAGAGACGGTCCTGGCGTTGCTGGACTCCGCAACCACCGCGGCGCAGGAGGAACTGGCCGCAGCCAACTTCGGCCAGGCGGCAGACTTTGCTGATCTCGCCGAGAAAGTCTCCCGCCGCATCGAGCACCTCCAGCTGCTGGCCGCCGCGGCCGTGGATCGGACGCGGGCCGAGGCCATCAACGCCGCCGAAACGGCCAGCCGCGCGGCCGGCTGGACCACCGGCTGGACCACCGAACCCGAACCCGCCACAGCCGACGCTGAATCCTCCACAGCTGGTGTGCCGGCGGGTGCGGTGGCCTGGTCCCCGGCCGATGACGGGTCCCGGAACACCGCCGAGTTCCTCCGCACCCGGCTACGGATCAGCACCTCCGAAGCCCGCCGCCGCCTCGCCCTGGCCAACGCCACCCTGCCGCGCACCGGACTCGCCGGCCGGCCCATGCCACCGGCCCACGAAGAAACCGCCGCCGCCCTCACCGCCGGAATCATCTCCTCCCGCGCCGGAACCATCATCACCACCGCCCTGGACAAAGTCCGCCACATCCCCGACCCCGCCGCGATCGCCCAAATGGAACACAACCTCACCCACACCGCGATCGAAAACGACCACGACTTCCTCACCCGCATCGCCCACCGCTGGATCGATGCCCTGGACCAGGACGGCACCGAACCCAGCGAAGAAACCCTCCGCCACCGCCAAGGCGTCTTCCTCCACCACAAACGCGGCGGCCTGCACCACCTCGAAGTCCACGCCACCACCGACCAATTCGAAGTCCTCACCACCATCATGAACACCGCCACCAACCCCCGCGCCACCACACCCAACAGTGGAAATGGCAGCGCGGCCGCAGCGGACCTCGACGCGGTCTTCAACGCCTCCGCCCGGGAACCTGACCTGGACCGCCGCACCCTCGCCCAACAACGCCTCGACGGCCTCGTGGGCGGCTGCAAAGCGGCCCTCGCCGCCGGCACCCTGCCCACCACCGGCGGACTCCGCCCCCAAGTCATGGTCACCATCTCCTACCAGGACCTCCTCAACAGCATCCAAACCACCGCCAACCAAGGCCCCCGCTACAACAAAACCCGAACCACCAACAACCCCGCCACCCGACCAACAAACAACACCCGGCCAACCAGCGAACCCCGGCCCCGGACAGGCACCGGCGACACCTGGCCTCCCTCCGGAGCTGATACCGTTCCGGGCACCGGTCCCAGCAACACGTTCCCGGGCACCAACTTCCCAGGCACCGCGCTGCCCGGCACACAAACCGGCAGCGGAACCTTCACCTACACCGGCCCCATCACCGCCTCCACCATCCGCAAAATCGCCTGCGACGCCGACATCATCCCCATCCTCCTCGGCACCGAAGGACGCATCCTCGACATCGGCCGCACCACACGGGTCTTCCCGCCCCACATCCGCAAAGCCCTCTCCGCCCGCGACCAAGGCTGCGCCTTCCCCAACTGCACCATCCCCGCCTCCTGGTGCGAAGCCCACCACATCACCTACTGGTCACAAGGCGGGACAACCAGCACCGACAACGGCGCCCTCCTCTGCACCCACCACCACCACCTGATCCACAAAGAACAGTGGAAAATCCACGTCAAAAACGGCACCCCCTGGTTCATTCCGCCACCCCACATCGACCCCCGCCGACAACCCAGACAAAACCACCACCACAAAACATGAACCAGCAGTTGTGGCTTCGCCGCAATGCTCGGGAGTTGCAGCCGCTCCCCGCGTCGGCTTTGCGACCTACTAGTCCGCTGCGCGGCCTACAGCAGCTTCCCGGCCACGGCTGTCGCGTCGAGATCGGCTGACGTGGCGAGCCGTGGGGTCAGTCCCCCAGTGACCATGGCCGCTGCAGTAACGGGAGCCTGCAGCCGGCTCGTTTCGATGAGAAGGTGTCCACCCGGCCTGAGCCAGGCCGCGGCTTCCGCGATGACGCGGCGCTGGATGTCGAGCCCGTCTGGCCCTCCGTCGAGCGACACCCGTGGCTCGTGCACGCGGGCTTCAGGAGGCATGCTGCTAATTGAAGCCGTGGGCACATACGGCGCATTCACGACCAAGATCTCAACATTGCCCCTGAGCCGGGCAGGCAGCGCCGAGTAAAGGTCACCTTCATGGACCACACCGCCCACCGACAGTAGGTTGAGGCGGGCGCACCGCACCGCAGCGGGGTCGACGTCGGAAGCGTGCACCTCAATGCCGGGCATCAGTGCCGCCAACGCGGCTCCCACAGCCCCGGAGCCGCAGCACAGGTCTACAACAACCGGAGGGGTCGACGATGGCTCCGCGGACGTGGCGGCAAGGAGAGCGGCAGCCTCGCGGACCAGCAGTTCCGTCCGGCGGCGCGGAACAAAAACGCCGGCCTCGACCTTGATCCGCGAGCCGCAAAACTCGGCCCAGCCAAGGATGTGCTCGAGCGGGAACCCGTCGGTCCGCCGCTGCACAGCGTTGAGCAGCTCATTGGGGGCCAGGCCTGCGGAAAAGAGGAGGTCCGCTTCGTCCTCGGCAAAGACGCAGCCGGCGGCGCGCAGCCTTCTGATGACGGTGGGGCGGGTAAGGGGTGAGTGAACAGGCATGGATGCGTCCTTCGATTGAATGATGGGCGCTCCATGCATCCGTCCTACTAACCTTGGCGGTCCGTAACGCGGCGAGCAGGGAGAACCCAGGCTGGCATTGCGTGAATTGTTCTCACCTCCCGGTAGTACTTGAATCTGACCCTGCGCTGGCACTTTTATTTCGTGCCCAGCAGTCAAATTGGCTCTGCAATAATCCATGCTATCGGACGCCGAATCCGGCAATTATTGGCAGGATGGAGCGATGACCCACGGCGAAAACCACACGCTCATCTGGACCGGCTCCTACACCGCGGACAGCGGCGGCCATGGTGCCGGGATCGGGGCCGTGTCGGCCAACGCTGATGGGACGCTCACCTGGCGCGGTACGGCGGCAAAGGCGGACTCGCCGTCGTTCGTTGCCGTGCACCGGCAACTGCCGGTGGTTTACGCCGTCGGTGAGAACGCCAGAACAGTCCAGGCATACCGGCGACGGGGAGAGTTCGGCCTCGAAGCCTTTGGCGAGCCCTGGGCGGCCGGCGAAGCTGCCTGCCACGTCACCGTCGATCCGCAGGGCAAATTCCTGGTTGTCGCCTGCTGGGGCGACGGCCAGGTGTTGCTGTACGAACTGACGGACGACGGCGGCATCGCCAGCCGCTTTCCGGCGGCGCCATCCAGCGACCCGCACCGGGACGACCGCCCCAGCCGCGCCCACGCCAGCCTGGTACTCGCTGACGGCCGGATCATGACCACCGATCTCGGCCACGACCTCCTCCGCGTCTGGAACCACGTTCCCCGGACAGGCCTGGTGCTGGACCATGAGGTGGTGCTTCCGAAGGACAGCGGTCCCCGCCACCTGGTGCAGCACCCCGATGGAACGGTGTTTGTGGTCTCCGAGTACTCGATCGAGGTTTTCGCAGCCCGGGCGGCCACGGAATCGGCGGAGTTCGAGCTCGCCGGCCAGGGTCCCGCCACGTCCGACGGCGCCAAGGACGGTGACTCTGCGGCCGAAATCGCCTTGTCGGCGGACGGGCGCTTCGCCTATGTAGGTGTCCGGGGGTCCAACCGCATCAGCGTGCTCGAGGTGACACCTTCGGCAGAGGGCCGTCTGCTGGTCCCGGTCGGCGACTTTGCCAGCGGCGGCGATTGGCCCCGCCACCACCTGGTCCGTGGAGGATGGCTTCACGTGGCCCACGAGCGGTCCCATGACATCACGACCTTCCAGTTGAACGCGCAAACCGGGCTTCCGGCAGGCCCTCTTCAGCGTCTCGTCGCGGGTTCCCCGACGGCCCTGATTGTGGCAAGCTAAACCGCAATCGACAAAGCCAATACAGGATTAGTCATTACCACTATGGCTCCGTCACAGGCGCTGTTGCGGTGATCTGTTCTGCCTTGGACGAGTCGGCACCCTAACGGATTCCGGGCTTCCACACCCGGACAAGCAACGTTGCTTCGCGGAAGGTCCAACATGTTCACCGTCCCTCGCCTGCATGCCCCGCGCCGCACCGGCAAGCCCATCAAGCCCACCAAGCCCGCCAGCGCAAGTCTGGCAGCATCCGCCGCGCTCCTGCTGGCAGCATCCGCCGCGCTCCTGCTGGCGGCATCGGCCCTGCCCGCGCAGGCAGCAACCCCAACAGCCCCGCCAGCCCCGGCACCAACCCAAGCGGCAGCCACCAACAAAACCCCGGCCCCGCCGTCGCACTCGGATAAAGCGCCTCATTCCCTCCGCACTCCCGTCACCGACGAGAACTTCTACTTCGTCATGGCCGACAGGTTCAGCAACGGCGACACCGGCAACGACGACGGCGGCCTGGGACCGGATCCGATGGTCTCCGGCTTCAACCCCACCCGCAAAGGCTTTTACAACGGCGGGGACCTGAACGGCCTGCTGGACAAGATCGACTACATCCAGGGGCTCGGAACCACCGCGATCTGGCTGACACCGAGCTTCAAGAACAAGGCGGTCCAGCCCGAGGACAATTCCGCCGGCTACCACGGCTACTGGGTCACGGACTTCACCCAGATCGATCCGCACCTGGGCACCAACGCCGAGCTGAAAGCGCTGATCGATGAGGCACACTCGCGTGGGATGAAGGTGTACTTCGACATCATCACCAACCACACAGCGGACGTGATCGGCTACAAAGAGGGCGCCCGCACCGGCTACGTTTCCAAGGACAAGGAGCCTTACCGCACCGCCTCAGGTGAGGTCTTCGATGACCGGGACTTCGCCGGCCGCACGGACTTTCCCGCGCTCGACGCCGAGACCTCCTTCCCGTACACGCCGGTGCTTGATCCGTCGGAACAGAACCTCAAGGTTCCGGCCTGGCTCAACAACCCGGCGCTCTACCACAACCGCGGCGACACCACCTTCGCCGGCGAAAACTCGTTCTACGGAGACTTCTTCGGCCTGGACGACCTGTTCACCGAACACCCGACGGTCGTGGCGGGCATGACGGACATCTACGAAACGTGGATCCGGGACTTCGGCGTGGACGGGTTCCGCATCGACACGATGAAGCACGTCAACGACGAATTCTGGCAGCAGTTCGGGCCAGAAGTCCTGGCCTACGCCAAGGAGCACGGCAAGGACGAGTTCTTCATGTTCGGCGAGGTCTTCGACACGTCCAAGAGCTTCACATCCCAGTTCACCACGCGCAACAAAATGCAGGCGGTCCTCGACTTCCCGTTCCAGGATGCGGCGCGCAATTTCGCCTCGAAAAGCCAGGACGCGACGCAACTTGAAGCCTTCTTCGCCGCCGACGACTGGTACACCGACACGGACTCCAACGTCTACCAGCTGCCCACCTTCCTCGGGAACCACGATATGGGCCGGATCGGCAGCTTCATCAGCACGGACAACCCGGACGCGGACGACGCCGAACGCGTGGCCCGCGATGAACTCGCCCACGAGCTGATGTACTTTTCGCGCGGAAACCCCGTGATCTATTACGGCGACGAGCAGGGCTTCACCGGGCCCGGCGGGGACCAGGACGCCCGCCAGACGCTATTCGCCAGCAAGGTGCCCGACTACCTCGACGACGACCTGCTCGGTACGGACAGCACCCACGCCGCCAACAACTTCAACACCGGGCATCCCCTCTACGCCAAGATCCGCGAACTCGCGCAGCTGACCAAGGAGCACCCCGCCCTGCGCGACGGCGCCCATCAGCACCGCTACGCCTCGGACGGGCCCGGCATTTACGCTTTTTCCCGCACGGATGCCGGGGACCAGCGCGAGTACGTGGTAGCGCTGAACAACAGTGAGGAGCCTCAGACCGCCACTGTTCCCACCTACATTCCCAAGCGCAAATACAGCCTCATCTACGGCGACGCAACCGAAAACTCCAAGACCTCAGCCGACGGCAAACTAGCCGTCACGGTGCCGCCGCTGTCCGCCGTCGTGTACCAGTCCTCCGGCCGGATCCCCCGCGAGAAGGCGGCGCCCGCGGTTGCACTGCAGGCGCCCGTTTCCGCTGCGGCTACCGCCACGTCCGCCGGGGACAATGGCCGCATCCAGGTGACGGCCGACGTCGGCGGCAATTCGTTCTACGAGGTCACCTTTGAGGCCAGGACGCCGGGCGGCCACTGGGAGCGCGTTGGCACAGATGACACCGCCCCCTACCGTGTCTTCCACGATGTCTCGGGACTGAACCCCGGCACTGCGGTGGAGTACAGGGCGGCCGTCCTGAACAACGCAGGCCGCACGTCGGTCAGCGCTCCCCGCTCCGCTGTGGTGCCGGACCCGATGCTGACAATCCAGCAGCCGGCCGAGGGCAGCACCGTCCAGGGGAACGTGGATCTGGTTGCCACGGCGGACCCGGAGAAGGCCAGCCACGTGGTGCGCTTTGAGCGCAGCATCGCGGGCGGGCCGTGGACCGCCATCGGCTCGGAAGATGACTCGTCGCCGGCCTACTCGGTGGCGGACGATCTGGCTGCACTGGACCTCGCCGACGGCACGGAGGTGCGCTACCGGGCAAGCCTCGACGGATCGAGTGTGGTGAGCAACGTCCGGACGGTGGTGGTGGGCGCCGCGCCGCAGCCCGACTCCGTCACTGTGGCGGGCAGCCTGAACAGCGAGATGGGCTGCCCGGACGATTGGCAGCCAGCGTGCGGGGCGGCCTTCATGGCCTTTGATCCGGCCGACCGCTTGTGGAAGTTAACTGCTGACCTTCCAGGCGGGCAGTACGAATTCAAGGCGGCCATCAACGGCTCCTGGGATGAAAACTACGGCCAGGATGGCGCCCCGAACGGTTCCAACATCGTGCTGAACCACGACGGCGGCCCGGTCACCTTCCGGTATGACCACACCACGCACGTGATCACAGCCGGCTAGGCCCGCATGGCCTCCTCGACGGCGGCGAGCAGGGAGTTGAACCTGTCGTCGCCCTCGAGGTCGTCGATCAGCACGGGGTCTCCGTCGGAGTTGGCCAGCGGCACCTGCCAGTTTGGGTACTGCGCGGACGTGGTGCCGGGCTGGTTCTGTACCCTGCGTTCGCCGACAGCGTCCACGAGCGCCACCCCGAGAAGGACTGACGGGGTCTGCGCGAGCAGCCGGTGCAACGCCTCGATGCGTTCCTGTTCGGAGCCGGCGTCGCTGGATGAAAGGAGGCCCCGCTGCCGGAGCAGATCCATCATTTTCTCCAGCTTGGCATTGTGATCCAGGCGCTCCTCCTCGGCGGAACGCTCAAGCAGCCCTAACGCGTTCCGCAGCGTCACGTGGTCGCCGGCGAGGTAGCCGGCCGTGGGCGGGAGGTCGTGCGTGTTCACGCTGGAGAGCGCCTGCAGCCGGTACCGCTCGGGCGGCAGCGGGGCGTCGCCGTCGTTCTCAAACCACAGGATCGAGGTGCCCAGGATGCCCCGCGCGGCCAGGTAGTCCCGGACCCACGGCTCGAACGTGCCCAGGTCCTCGCCGATCACAACGGCGCCGGCACGGTGAGCCTCCAGGGCGAGGATGCCGATCATGGCGTCGTGGTCGAACCGGACGTAGGCGCCGTCCACCGGCGAGTTCCCCTCAGGCACCCACCAGAGCCGGAAGAAACCGAGGATATGGTCCACCCGGATGCCTCCCGAATGCCGCAGCACCGTGGCGAGCATCTCCCGGAACGGCTTGTAGCCGGCCTCGGCGAGGCGGGTGGGGTGCCACGGCGGCTGGTGCCAGTCCTGACCCAGCTGGTTGTACATGTCCGGCGGCGCGCCGACGCTGACGCCGGGTGCGAGGACGCCGCGCAGCGTCCAGGCGTCGGAACTCTGGAGGTCCACGCCGACGGCGAGGTCGTTCACCACGCCCAGGCGCATGCCGGCGTTGCGGGCGGTCTGCTGGGCGGATTCAAGCTGCTCGTCGCAGAGCCACTGCAGCCAGCGGTGGAACTCGATCCGTTCCGCCAGTTCTCCCCTGAGCTCCTCCGCCAAAGGCGAGCCGAGCGCGGCCGCAGGGTCGGTCCAGAACGGGTCATCGGCGTCGAGGTCCTCACGGATGGCGCACCAGAGGGCAAAGTCATCCAGGCCGGTGCCGGCCCGGCGGCAGTAGTCCTCGAACGCGAGCTGCCGCGACGGCGAACGGGGAATGCCAAAGATCAGCTCCAGCACTGCCAGCTTGGCGGAGTAGACCTTGTCCCGGTCAAGCCGCGTGGCGTCCTTGTTCAGCTTCCTCGCCTGCTTCATCAGGGCGTGGACGAGCGACTGCTTCTTCGGCTTCAGGTAGGCCAGTTCCGGGATGGCCTCGATCCGCAGGTACAGCGGGTTGAAGAACCGGCGGGTCGACGGTGAATACGGCGACGGTTCCAGGGGCGGCACCGGATCGGCGGCGTGAAGGGGATTCACGAGCACGTAGTCGGCCCCGCGTGCGCCGGCAACCGCTGCAAGCTCGGCGAGGTCGGCAAAGTCGCCCACACCCCAGGACCGCTTGGAACGGACGGAGTACAACTGCGTCGCGAGCCCCCAGCCCCGGCGCTGCTCAAGGTCGGCTGCCGTGGACAGCCGGTCGGGGGTCACCACCAGAGTGGCATGGGCAACCACCCCGGCCGC
The DNA here is from genome assembly GCF_059090205.1 of Arthrobacter sp. CMU6. Classification (NCBI taxonomy): domain Bacteria; kingdom Bacillati; phylum Actinomycetota; class Actinomycetes; order Micrococcales; family Micrococcaceae; genus Arthrobacter; species Arthrobacter sp. CMU6. Next base: position 27,230 of record NZ_JBNHFL010000017.1, on the reverse strand, counting down.
CTCGGCACGCAGCGTGTGCCATCCCAGGCCGGTATTCTGCGGCACGGCGAAGGTGGCCCGGCCGGTCAGAATGCCGTCCACTTCCCGGGGCTCCACCCAAACGTCTTCCTGGACGGCCTCCAGCTCGCGTCCGTCCTCGGTGGTGGCCCACAGGCGGACGGCCGAACCGTGCGGGACATGGACGAACACCTGCCCCGGTGTCCCCTCCTGAATCACGACGGCGGGCGGCAGCATCCGGCGCCACGGCGCCAGTTCCGCCTCGGCCAGTTCGTGTTCGATGAGCTGATCGGTATGGGCGTGAACGCCCAACGCGGCCAGGACGCGGATCAGGGTATCGGCAGCGACCTCATGCGGTTTCCCGTCCCACCCCTGGTAGGTCGTTCCGACGCCGTAGGCCTCCGCCAGCCACCGCAGCAGCTCGGGATTGACTGCGCTGTTGGCTGCTGGCGCCTCATTGCCCAGCGGCGTTTCAGAAGAAGAAGGTTCAGGAGAAGAGTTTGCAGGGAAAGGTGTTTCAGGGGAAGTCGCGTGCTGCTGGCTGGGAGCCTTCATATGTCCGCCTCGTCTGCTGTAATCGGCCCGGAACTAACACTGCTGCCCGTTGCGGCCGGTCGTGTTCAGCGCCCCCGCAACTGCTGGTTCCGATTATTGCAGGCCGCGCTCACCGACCGGGGCCGGCCGGGGACCAAGCCCCTGGAAGTCGTGCCCGCTTATGATCGGCCGGGTGACGGTCCGACTGGCTGATGGCCTTTCGGCGGCCGAGCCTCAGGCGGCAGCGCAGGCCTTCTGAAGCTCACGGACAGAATCGCTGGGAACCTTGTCGCCGGCCTCGGCGATCGCCTTCAGGGGACCGGTGATTTCCGCGGGCACGCCGGCCGTTTCGGCGCCGGCAACAAGACCTGCGAGCGCAGCCTTGTCCGAGGCGCTCACCAGGCCGTCCTCGATCAGGGTGCAGATCTGGCCTTTCACCTGTTCGGCCGCAGTGTTGGCAACCTGGGACACCGCCGAGCTCGCTGCATTCTGGGCTGCTTCCTCGGCCTGGGCGCAGGCCGAGAGCAGGACGAGGACAGGGAGCATGGACATGGCAAGGAGGCTGCGTTTCATGATCCCACCCTAACAATGGCACCTCCGGCGAACCCCGCCTGACAACGGTGTCCGCAGAACAGCTCCACGAACAGCATGTCAATTTGCCGCCGTCGGATCCGTTGACTTGTCTTGCGGACATCCCCTAGCGTTCCAGTCACTGACAACGTTGTCTACCCGCGTTAAGGTGGGTAAAGGCACGCGCGATGAAGGGCGACACCAGCACTATGCAGCAGAGAAAATTCGGCAGACTACAGCTATGCACCGCTCTGACCGTGGCCGGCTTCAGCCTGGCCACGGTACTCGCCGGAGCAGGGACGGCAACGGCGGCGGGCACTGCCGGCGACGAGCAGTTTCGGCCGGCCTACCACTACACGCCGCAGCAGAACTGGATGAATGATCCCAACGGGATGGTGTTCTACAAGGGCGTCTACCACCTCTACTACCAGCACAATCCGTCCGGGAACCAGTGGGGCAACATGTCGTGGGGACACGCCACGTCAACAGACCTGGTGCACTGGCAGGAGCAGCCCCTGGCCATCGCTACCGACGACCAGCAGGACATCTTCTCCGGCAGCGTGGTGGTGGACAAGAACAACAGCTCCGGGCTGGGCACGGCCACGAATCCGCCGCTCGTGGCAATCTTCACCAGCGCCTACAAGGATGCCTCGCCGTACAAGGGGCTGCAGGCCCAATCCCTGGCATACAGCCTGGATGAGGGCCGGACATGGACCAAGTACAGCGGCAACCCGGTACTCAACCGCAACTCGGCGAACTTCCGCGACCCAAAGGTGTTTTGGTACGACTCCCCCGGCGGAGGCGGCTACTGGGTAATGGCCGCCGTCGAGGCCACCGAGCACAAGGTGGTGCTGTACAAGTCCGGCAACCTCAAGGACTGGACGCAGCTCAGCGAGTTCGGCCCGGCGAACGCCACGGGCGGGCTCTGGGAATGCCCGGACCTGTTCCCGCTCGCCGTTGACGGCGACCCCGCGAACGTCAAGTGGGTGATGGTGGTCAACATCAACCCGGGGGGCGTGGCCGGAGGCTCGGCAGGGCAATATTTCGTGGGCCATTTTGACGGCACCACGTTCACCTCGGAGACGACGAAGGCCGTTGACGCACTGCCCGCGGGCACTCCCCTGGCAGGCTTCAACGACGGCACGTACAACGGCTGGACGGTGAACAACGAACCGGGCAACCCGAAGGACGGCCCGTTCGCCGGGGCGCCCGCGGCCGGGACCCTCACGGGGCAGAACGCCGTCACCGGATTTGCTGGCGCCGGCCTGATCAATTCATTCACCGACGGCGACTGGCCGCTGGGCTCGATGACCTCGCCGCAGTTCACCGTGGACAGCGATTACCTCAACTTCCTGGTGGGCGGCGGACAGCATCCGCGGGTCTCTGACAAGCTGGACAACACCCCACCGCCCGGGGACCTGTTGTTCAACGGCTTTGAGGTACCGGACGGCTCCACGCTGGCGGACGCCGGGTGGACAGGCACCGGGGATCTGGCACCGGCGTTCCAGCCGGCAACCTCCGGCGGCGACTTCTATATCGGCGCCAAACGGATCAATACCTTCGACACGGGAGGCGCGCCCGGCGATGACAGGCAGGGAATCCTGACATCGCCGTCGTTCACGGTAAACCGGAACTTCATGAGCATGCTGGTGGGCGGCGGACACCGCACGGCAGGCTCCGGGCAGACGCTGGAAGCCCAGCTGCTGGTGAACGGCAACGTGGTCCGCAGCCTCGCCGGCGATGACGCCGGAGCCTTGAACTGGAAGGGCTGGGACGTGTCCGACTTCGCCGGGCAGCAGGCACAGCTCCGGATCGTGGACCAGGCCACCGGGGGCTGGGGACACCTCACCCTGGACCACATCATGCTGACGGACCAGGCCGCCGTGCCCCGTTCGGATGAAACCACCGTCAACCTCGTGGTGGACGGCAAGGTGGTCAGGACGGCCACCGGGGCTAACAGCGAGGTCCTGGACTGGGCGTCGTGGAACGTTTCCGAGTTCAGGGGGCGGCAGGCGAGCATCCGGGTGGTGGACAACAACCGGTTCGGCTGGGGCCACATCCTGGCAGATGAGTTCATCGCCTCGCCGCGGCCGGCCACGCCGCGCGTCCAGACCTACGACTGGCTGGACTACGGCCGGGACTACTACGCGTCCGTGTCCTTCAACAACATGCCCCAGGACAAGCGCATCATGCTCGGCTGGATGAACAATTGGGACTACGCCAACAGCATTCCAACCTCACCGTGGCGCAGCGCCATGTCCCTCCCCCGCGAAGTGGCCCTGACGCAGACGGCCGGCGGCCCGCGGCTGACGCAAAAGGCAGTCCAGCAGGTTGATGGCCTGGGTACCAAGGAAAGCTACACCGAAAAGCGGGCCCGGAACATTCCCGCCGGCACCCACGCACTGCCGGCTGCGGGCTCGGGCGACGTGCAGCGGATCGACATGACGTTCTCCCCCGGATCAGCGTCCAAGGCCGGGATCACCGTGCTGGGAAACGGCAACAAGTCGACGGTCATCGGGTACGACAAGGCAGCCGGAGAGCTGTACGTCGACCGGAGCAACTCCGGCAGCACTGACTTCCACCCGCTCTTCGTTTCGGTGGATTCCGCCCCCGTGACCGTGGACGCCAGCGGCAACGTGACGCTGCGCATCTATGTGGACCGGTCCTCCGTGGAGGTGTTCGCCCAGAACGGCCTGCGGACCATCACGGACCAGGTCTTCCCTGAACAGGGAGCCGACCAGGTGGCGCTCTTCGCCGAAGGCGGCACCGCACGGCTGAAGTCGCTGTCTGTCACGCCGCTCAGCCGGTCCATGTTCCAGACGGCGCAAGTGCCCACCAAGAACAGGAGGTAAGCACAGGCGTCGTCGAAGACAGGCGCACGGAAGGCCGGTGTCCGCAGAATGTGCGGACACCGGCCCTCCCCGTCCCTGCGCGCGGTCACCTTCGCGTTGCGCGACTGGCGAACTGGCGAACTGGCCGGGTTTAATGGACCGGCTGCAGCCAGGTCAGCACCGACCCGTCCTCCTCGATATGGTCCGCGAGCTCCCCGTTGAACCGGGCGCCGTAGTCCGCCGTGATGTGCTCCTGGAATGCTGCATCGTCGCGATACACCTCGAAAACGAAGTACTCCCGGGGGTTGCGTTCCCGGGTGTACGGCAGGAACAGCTGATTGCCGGGCTCGTTGCGCACCTGCTCGGTGAGTTCGCGCATCATTTCGGCAACCCGTGCTTCGCTGCCGGGCTTGACGGTGAATTCGGCGTAGAGCGTCTTGGTCATGATTCTCCTGTCGGGGTGGGTGTTGAGAGGGTCCGGAACTGGGCTGAACGGTCGGTCATTCCCGCGGGTGGTTCACTCCTGTAGGCGGTTCATTCCGGTGGGCGGTTCATTTAGGCGGACGCAGCTCGCCGGACCCGCGGGTAATGAGCTCGGAGGGGACGACGTAGGTCTGCGCCGCGCTCTGGTCGCCGTCGATCCGGGCCAGCAGGCGTTCGGCGGCCAGCTTTCCGATCCGGTCGGGATGCTGGGCAATCACGGTAACCCCTGGCTCCATCATGTCGGCCAGGGTGAAGTCGTCGAAGCCGACGAGGGCAACGCGCTTGCTGGCGCCAAGCTCTTTCAGCGCCCGCATAACGCCGAACGTGACGAGGTTCTGGCTGGAGAAGATGGCCGTGGGCGGGTCCTCCGATGTCAGCAACCGAAGGGCGGCCCGCCTCGCCGAATCCTCGTCGTGGAGGCCTTCGAGCACCGGAACCGAGGAGGTCGCGATGCCCGCCCTGCCGACTTCTTCGATGAAGCCGCGACGGCGTTCGCGGGCGGTCTGGATATCTGTGCGGTCACCGAGATAGGCGAGCTTCGTGTGGCCCTGTGCGATCAGGTGGCTGGCGGCCATGGCTGATCCGACCGCGTTATCCGTCACCACTGCGTCTGCCTCGATGCCCACGGGTTCACGGTCGATGAAGACCATGGGCAGGTCGCGTGAGTGCTCCGGGATGACGTAGGACTGGCTTTTTGCAATGGGCGTGAGGACCAGGCCGTCCACGCGTCTGCCCAGGAAGGCGGCAACCAGGGCTTTCTCCCTTTCGGGGTCATCGTCGAGGCTGGCGGCGAAGACCGCAATGCCCCGGGCGGCCAGGGAGTCCTCCAGGGCGCGATGAATCTCACCGCTGAAGGGATTGGACACGCTTGGCAGCAGGAGACCGATGGAAAGGGTCCGGCGGCCGGCCCTGCGAAGGCTTCCCGCTGCCATATCCAACTGGTAATTGAGCTGCTGCGAAGCGCCGAGAACGCGCTGGCGGGTCGCCTCTGACACTCCCGGTTCATCGTTCATCACCCGGGAGACGGTCTTGATGCCGACGCCGGCCAGTGCCGCTACGTGGCGCATCGTAGGCCGGTTCTTTGCCGTATCAGGCTGGTAACGATTAGACATCGTTGTCATAAATTGGTCCTTCATCATCCGATTTCTCTTGACTGTACCTTGTGATCTTGATTACATGATGCATGACATCGTTGTCAGGCACCAGAAGTGCCATGAAACCAGGAGATTCAATGTTGAGTTCCAAAGCCCCGCGGACAGTCACCCACCGCCTGCTTGCCATCGGTGCAGTCCTGACCCTCGGCACGCTCAGCCTCACCGCTTGCGGCGGGAGTTCGCCAAGCACCTCGTCAGCCGGAAGCTCTTCGGCCGAGAAGGTCGGTGTGTCCCTGATCGTCAAGACCACCTCTAACCCGTTCTTCGTTTCCATGCAGGACGGCGCCAAGAAGGCCGCCGAAACCGACGGCGTGGACCTCAAGCTCGCAGCAGGCAAGGCTGACGGCGACGAAGAGACGCAGATCCAGGCGATTGAAAACGCAATCTCCAAAGGCGACAAGGGCATCCTCATCACGCCCAACGGCCCTTCAGTCGTCGATGCGCTGAAAAAGGCCAAGGACGCCGGACTGTTCGTCATTGCCCTGGACACCCCGCCGGACCCCGCTGACGCGGCCGACATCACCTTCGCCACCGACAACTTCGCCGCCGGTGAACTGATCGGCAAGTGGACCGCCGCGCAGCTTGGCGGGAAGAAGGCCACCATCGCGTTACTGGACCTTTTCGATGACAAGGTCGTCTCGGTGGACTACAACCGGGACCAGGGCTTCCTCACCGGCCTCGGCATCGACACCGCGGACAAGAAGAAGAACGGTGACGAGGCCAAGACCGGCAAATACACCGGAGGCAAGGGCGGCGACTACGAAATCGTGGGCAGCCAGGCAAGCCAGGGCGCTGAAGACGGCGGCCGGACCGCGATGGAGACCCTGCTCGCCAAGAACCCGAACGTCAATGTGGTCTACACGATCAACGAACCAGCTGCGGCTGGCGCCTTCGAGGCACTGAAGTCTGCCGGCAAGGAAAAGGACGTGCTGGTGGTCTCGGTGGACGGCGGCTGCTCGGGCGTCAACAACGTGAAGGCCGGCGTGATCGGCGCCACTGCCCAGCAATACCCGGTGAAGATGGCGGAACTGGGCGTCAAGGCCATCGTTGAGCTGGCCAAGACCGGCAAGAAGCCGGCCAACTCACCAGGACTGGACTTCTACAACACCGGCGTCGAGCTCGTCACGGATAAGGCCGTCGACGGCGTCAAGAGCATCACCACGTCCGAGGCCTCCAAGATCTGCTGGGGCAAGTAACCCCCCGCACCGCGGGAGAGCGCTGAAGATTCAGTACTCTCCCGCGGTTCACAGCAGGAGAATTAACTGCAGAAGCAGCAGCCGCCGCAGCAGCCCACTCGAACCAGCCCCACCAGGACCTTGAAGTTCAGGAGCAACAGTGACCCAGCAACAGACCGCCGGACCGCCCGCCGCAGGGCATGCAGACCCGGCCGAGGAATTCCTCGACCGTCAGACCCCGCTCAGCCGAATCCGCAACATCCTCCACCGCTATCCCGCGCTCAGCCCGGCCATTGTCCTGCTTGTTGCGGTGGTGGTCTTCGGGCTCCTCAATGAGAGGTTCCTGCGCGTCGAGAACCTGTCCCTGATCACCCAGCAGGTCTCGGTGGTGGGAACCCTCGCGATCGCCCAGACCCTGATCATCCTCACCGCCGGAATCGATCTCTCGGTGGGCGCCGTCATGATCCTCGCATCCATGGTGGTGGCACAGCTGGCCGTCGGCAGCGGCACACCCGCTCCGCTCGCTCTCCTCCTCGGCCTCATCGTGGGCCTGGCAGCCGGTGCGCTGAACGGTTTCCTGGTCACCAGGTTCCGGCTCCCCCCGTTCATCGTCACGCTGGGAACGCTGAACATCTTCATTGCCGTAACGCTTCTCTACTCCGGCGGCTCCACAGTTCGCGGCTCGGCCATGCCCGGCCTGCTGACATGGATGGGCAGCACATTCCCGGTCGGACCCGTGCGGATCTCCACTGGCGTGGTCATGATGCTCCTGCTCTACATTGCGGTCGCGTTCATCCTCGGAAAGACCGCCTGGGGCCGGCACGTCTACGCGGTGGGCGATGACAAGGAAGCCGCCCGCCTGGCCGGCATCCCGGTGAACCGGGTTCTGATGAGCGTTTACCTCGCAGCCGGGGCCGTGCTGGCCATCGGCGCGTGGATCCAGATCGGGCGCACGAACGCAGCCAGCCCCAACGCCGGCGTGGACCTGAACCTCGACTCCATCACCGCCGTCGTCATCGGCGGAACCAGCCTCTTCGGCGGCCGCGGCTCCATCTGGGGCTCCCTTCTCGGCGCACTGATCGTCGGCGTGTTCCGCAACGGCCTGTCCCTGGCCGGCCTCGACGTGCTCTACCAGACCCTCGCCGTCGGCGTCCTCATCATCCTCGCTGTGTCGATCGACCAGTGGATTCGAAAGGTGAAATCATGACCGCCACAGAATTCCAGCCGGCCAAGACCGAAGTCCGCCAGCCGATCCTGCAGGCCAGGAACCTCGTCAAGACATTCGGACGAGTCGTGGGCCTGGACGGCGTAAGCCTGGACCTGTACCCGGGCGAAGTCCTGGCGATCATCGGCGACAACGGCGCAGGAAAATCCACGCTCATCAAGTGCCTCACCGGCGCCGAGGTACCGGACTCCGGCGAACTGAAGGTCTCGGGCCAGACCGTGCACTTCAAGCGGCCGCAGGACGCACGCACCCACGGGATCGAAACCGTCTACCAGAACCTCGCGGTGTCACCGGCGCTGGACGTCGCCTCCAACCTGTTCCTGGGACGTGAGGAACGGCTTCCCGGCCCGCTGGGCAAGCTCTTCCGCGTCCTTGACACCAAGGGGATGCGCCGCAAGGCCAAGGAGGAACTGACCCGGCTGGGCATCTCGACGCTCCAGGACGTGACAGTCCCGGTGGAGAACCTGTCCGGGGGCCAGCGCCAGGCGGTGGCCGTGGCCCGCGCCGCGGCGTTCGGCTCCAAGGTGGTTGTCCTGGACGAGCCGACGGCGGCACTTGGCGTGCGGGAGTCGAACCAGGTCCTGCAGCTGGTCCGGGACCTTCGCGACCGCGGACTGCCCGTGATCCTGATCAGCCACAACATGCCGCACGTCTTCGACGTCGCCGACCGGATCCACATCCAGCGGCTCGGAAAGTGCGCGGCCACCATCACGCCGCAGTCGCACAGCATGACCGACGCCGTGGCCATCATGACGGGTGCCGCCACAGCCTGACCCGGCAGCGCCACCCCAAACCCAGCCTCACCAACCAGCGCCACCCAGAACCAGCACGTCACCACCTCCGTCCGCGGGCCGGCTTCGGCCCGCGGACGGCTCTCTGAAAGGCCCACCGTGATCCCAACCTCCAACCCCGGAACCGCCAACGCAGGAACTGCTGACTCAGCAACCCGCGCAGCAACGCCGGAAGTCATCGTCATCGGTGAAGCGCTGGTGGACGTCGTCGCCTCCGCGGAAGGTACCGTCGAGCATCCGGGCGGATCGCCGTCGAACGTTGCCTACGGGCTGGGCCTGCTCGGCATCCGGACCGCGCTCCTCACCTCAATCGGCGACGACGACCGCGGCCGGGCGATCGAGGCGCACCTGCACCGCGCCGGCGTCGTGCTCCTGCCCGGCTCCAGGACGGCGGGCAGGACGGCCAGCGCCACCGCGACGCTGGCCGCAGACGGCTCCGCCAGCTACGACTTCGACATCCGCTGGGACTTGCCGCCCGTGGCCCCGCCGTCCCTCCCCAAAGTGCTCCACACCGGCTCGATCGCGACCTTCCTGGCTCCGGGCGCGGCAGCAGTCAGGACCCTCCTGGAGCAGTCGCACCGCGAATGCGTGGTCACCTACGATCCCAACATCCGCCCGGCACTCCTCGGCAGCCAGGCTGAGGCCCGGACCATCTTCGAGGAGCTGGTCCCGCTCACCGACGTGGTCAAACTGAGCGACGAGGACGCCCGATGGCTGTACCCGGACCTGCAGCTGGAGGAGACCGCGGCACGGATCCTCCAGCTCGGCGCGGGGCTGGCGGTGGTCACGCGCGGGTCCGAGGGCTCGCTGCTGGCCACTGCCGACCTGCAGCTGGTGGTGCCGGCAGTCCGGTCCGCCGTGGCCGACACCATCGGAGCCGGCGATTCCTACATGGCGGCACTGATCTACGGACTGCTGGCGCGGGGAACCGATGGCCTGGCGCCGGCCGTGCTAGAAACGCTGGGACGCACCGCCTCCAAAGCTGCCGCGATAACCGTGCGCCGTCCCGGAGCCAACCCGCCGACGGCGGCCGAACTTTTGGCGGACCTGCCCGAGGACACGGTCCCCGCGAGCGCGGCGTCCGCCGTCCTCGCCTAGGGGAATCACGCCGTCGCCTAAGGGACCGCGGGGCAGGTCAGTGCCAGTCCTGCGGAAGCCCGGGGCACCGGGCCGGCCCGGTCCCGCGCCGCCACACGCCGGTCCGGAAATTACCGCATCCGTGCCTGGGGTCTCCGTACACTGAGGCTCATGGCATGCCGTATCAGCGAACTTGTCCTCAACTGCGCCGACCCCGAACTGCTCGCGCGGTTCTGGAGCGAGGTGCTCGGCTACGTCGAGCTCGACCGGGAGGATGGTGCGATCGAGATCGGCCCGCCCGACGCCGGGTTCGGCGGCCTGCAGCCCACCATCATCCTGAGCCCCAGCAGCGACCCGCGGACCGGGAAACTCCCGCTGCACATCGACGTCAATCCTGTCGACCGGGACCAGGACGCCGAGCTGGAGCGGCTGCTGGCCCTCGGCGCCCGGCCGGCTGACGTCGGGCAGACCGGCGACGAGCAATGGCACGTCCTGGCCGACCCCGAAGGCAACGAGTTCTGCCTGCTGCGCAGGCGGCTCGAGCCCATCACCTCCTAGGACTGCTGCCTGCCGGTCCCAACCGCCGAGTGCTGCGCCTGCCCGTCCACGAATGTCGCCAAGATCTCGGCTGCCGCAAGGTCATCCGGAGCAGCAGTCAGCGGATCCACGTCAAACACCGTGAAGTCGGCGCGTTTGCCCACGGTGATGGAGCCGGAAACCGCCCATTCCCCCGCAGCCCGTGCGGCGTGCGAGGTGTAGCCTTCAAGCGCCTGGCCGGCCGTGAGGGCCTGGCCGGGAACAATCGGCTGTTCACCGGGGCGGCCCGAGCGCCGTCGCAACTGGGCGTCCGCCAGGATGGGCAGCGGCTCGAAGGGCGCGATCGGCCAGTCGGAGCCGAGCCCCAGGACGGTTCCGGCAGCACGGAGATCCGCACACCGCCAAGCGTTGTTGGCCCGTTCCGTGCCCAGGCGGGTGGACCAGTTATCCGAATGGTCGGCGCGGGAATAATGCGTGCAGTGGGTCGGCTGCATGCTGGCGATGAGGCCTGACCGGGAGAACCTCCCGATCAGCTCATCCGGAACGGTCTCGAGGTGTTCGATCCGGTGCACCGCCGGAGTAGTCCCTGTGCCCGGAGTCAGGGACTCGAAGGCGTCCAGGACCGCGGCCACCCCGGCGTCGCCGATGGCGTGCGTGGCCGTGGGAATGCCGCGCCCGGCGAAGTACCGGACGGCTTCGGCATATTCCTCGGGCCGGGGCCAGAACGGCGCCACCGACTCGCCATAGGCGTCGGGCTCAAACAGCCAGGCCGTGCCGTTGTCCACGGTCCCATCGACAAACAGCTTGATGCCGGCCACCTGCCAGCGCCGCCCGCCGGCGCCGACCAGCTCGGCCAGCCGGCGCCAGTCCGGCTCACCGGAGCCGGGCATGCACCACGGCGAGATCCGCAGGCGCAGCGGCAGGCCGCCGTCGTTCTCTTCTTCGAGCGCCCGGTAAAGCTCCAGCGAATCGTCGTTGCAGTCCATCACGTGTGCCCCGGTCAGCCCGGAGCGTGAGAACTGCGTGAGCAGTTCCGCGAGCCGTGCCTTCCGTGCCTCGAAGGATTCGGCAGGCATCACCCGCGCAACGAGTTCGACGGCGGCCGCTTCCAGCAGGAGCCCCGTCGGCCTGCCGCTTCCGTCGCACACCACCTCGGCGGCCTGGTCGAAGGAGCGCGGACCGGTTACCCCGGCGATGTCGAGGGCCCTGGAACTGGCCAGTGCAGAATGCCCGTCGAACAGCCGGATGAGGCAGGGCCGTCCGGAGACCGCGTCGTCAATCAGCCCGCGGTGGGCGGCAGCCGATCCGAACACATTGGGGTCCAGGCCCCAACCGCGGATCCACTCGCCTGGCGCAGTTGCGGCAGCCTCGACACGCAAAAGTGCGCGCACCGCAGCCAGGTCCGCGGCGCCGGACAGGTCGCAGCCGCGGGTCAGTTCCAGTCCAAAAACAGGATGCATGTGGCAGTCCACCAGGCCGGGGGTCACCACGGCGTCACCGAAGTCGATGACGTCCGCGGATGGCCACCCGGCCGCATCGGCACGGCTTCCGACGGCTGCGATCACGCCGTCCCGGACGGCAACGGCCTGCGGCGCCGGGCTCCCTGGCGGCATGCCGTCCATCGTGTGGACGGTGCCGGCGAGGATGGTCACATCAGGATTCATGGGTTTCGAAGCTTCCAATCTGGGCGAAGGTTTCCGGCCGGTGGCGGCGCACCCAGCGGGCGGCCAGGAGTCCGGCGATGAAGACAAGCGGGGTCACCAGGATGAGGATGGTGTTGGTCAGGGCGTCGGCGAAGGTGAGCAGTTCGATATTGATCCCGATCAGCAGCACCACGCCGAAGAGCAGGATGGCCGACGCGAGACTGAGCGGGACCATCAACCGGTTCGTAACGGCGTCGGGATTCCGGCGCAGGTAGAGGAAGGCGGCCACCGACACCAAGCCCTGCAGCCCGACGATGCCGAAAATCCCCGGGGTGTTCACCCAGATCAGCAGCTGCTGGTAGGGATCGGCGTTCAGGACGGCACAGATGGTGATGACGGCGGCGGCCAGGACCGTCTGCAGCTGGCCAGCCCGGTGCGGCGATTGGAACTTGGGGTGGGTCCGCCCCAGGAAGGCCGGCAGCACGCCGTCGCGGGCCAGCATGTAGACGTAGCGGTTGATCGCATTATGGAAGGCCAGCTGGGACGCGTAGACGCTGGTGACAATCAGCATGTACATTGCCACCTCGGCCCAGGGACCCACATAGTGGTTGATGGTCTGGAAGAACATGCCGCCCGCCAGCTCCCCCGCGGCTTCCACGGCACGATCTTCGCCGTAGGCCTGCACCACGGCCCACACAATGAAGGCATAGAACACGGACATGAAGCCGACGGCGACGTAGGTGGCGCGGGGCACCGACCTGTCCGGGTCGCGGGCCTCCGAGCGGTACAGCACTGTGGACTCGAAGCCCATGAAGGCGGCGAAGCAGATGCCGAGGATGGCCAGGACGCCCGGCCCGAATGCGTTCTCCGGGCTGAATGAACCCACGCTGATTCCGTGCGCTCCGCCGCTGCCGAGGATACCCGCCCCCATCAGGGCCAGGATGCCGGTCTCGGCCACGAGGAGCACGCCGAGCACTTTGGCGCCGACGTCGATGCCCCGGTAGCCGAGGAACCAGACGGCGGCAACGGCAGCAAGGGCGATCGCCGGCCAGGGCACCTCGAGCCCGAAGACCACCTTGAGCATGTCGTGGGTCTGCACGGCAAAAAGGCCGTAGACGCCGATCTGCAGGCAGTTGTAGGAGACGATCGCCAGGATGGCCGAGGCGAGTCCCGCCGTCTTACCCATGGCCAGTGAAATGTACGTGTAGAAGCCGCCGGCAGCCTTCACATGCCGGGTCATGGCCATGAAGCCGACGGCGAAGAGGGTGAGCACGATGCCTGCCAGGAGGTAGCCGGCCGGGGCGCCGATGCCGCCGACGTTGATGGCCACCGGGGCAACGCCCGCCATGACGGTCAGCGGCGCTGCCGCCGAAATGACGAGGAAGGCAATGCCGCCCGTGCCCAGGGCATTGCGCTTAAGGGCGCCGTCCGCAGACGACGCCGGAGGTCTGGTTTGGATATCCGGCACTGGTCCGTCCTTTCTGGGAAGCCCGACTAAACGAAAGGCTTTCGTTTTAGTATGAGGGCGTGTGGCGCGAAGCACAATAGCTTTCGCAAAAGCGGCCACGACGGGAGCCGGAGACTAGGCTGGGTTCCGATGTTCCAGAGCTGCAGACAGGAGATTCCATGGGGCGCCCGCTCCTCCCGCTGATATCCGTGGAGGCCCTGACGACGGCCGCGCTGGAGCTGGTCGACGAGAGTGGCGACTTCAGTTTCCCGAAGCTCGCGAAAAAAATCGGCGTCAGCCAGTCCTCCATTTACAACCATGTGAGCGGCCGGGACGAGATCCTGGAACTGCTGCGCCACCGGATCATCACCGAGGAGCCTTATCCCCCAGTGGACCACAGCGAGTGGGAGGGCGCGCTGCGGGTCCTGATCCGCGCGTACCGGAACGCCTTTGCCCGCCATCCGCGGCTGGCCCCGCTGTTGGTGCTGCAGTCCATCACCGATCCGGCGGTCATCGGACTCTACGAGGATCTGGCCCTGGCCCTGGAGAGCGCGGGGTTCCGCGGGCGTGACGTCGTGGCGGCCATCTCCACCATCGACAGCTTCGCCCTCGGAGCTGCCCTGGACCTGGCGGCGCCGGAAGTTGTCTGGGACCCGCCCGCCGAGGGCTACCCCACGCTCAAGCGGGCTCTGGGCAACGCCGGACCATCAGAGGAGCGTGGCGGGCATGCCTTCGATTTCGGCCTGGACGTGGTGATCGGCGGCCTGCGGGCAAAACTCGGCGGCTAGGACATAGCCCTTGGGCGCCCGAGCAGTGCGGCGACGCCCCACAGCGCCAGGAAGGCCCCCACCAGCAGCAGCCCGGCATCGCCCAGATCGACGCCGGCCAGCCAGGCGGTCAGCGGGTCCTTCAGCCCGAACGCCGCGTTGAAGAAGCCGCCGAGGGTTATCACGGCGACGAAAAGCGCGGACAGTGCCGAGAGCCCCGTGACCACGGCGTTGAAGCCAAGTTTGCGCACGGGATCATGGACCGCTGACTTGTACATCCGCATCATGGCAACGCCGTTCGTCGTGTCGCACAGCGTCATGGCGGCGGTGAAGGCGAGCGGCAGAGCCAGCAGCGCGACGGGCGAAACACCCGCCAGGGATGCCGCCGTCGTCATCACCAGGAGTCCGATGGTGGTGGCGGTATCAAAACCGAGCCCGAACAGGAACCCGACCACGTACACGTTCCGGGGCCGCCGCACTCTGGACAGAGGCCGGGCCATCAGGCGGGCCACAAAGCCCTTGGCTTCCAGTTCCCCTGGCAGCACCGTTCCGCCGCCGCGGACCCTGCGGTAGGACCGGGCGGCACCGAGAAACGCCGATCCGTTGAAGACCCCCATGGCCAGCAGGAAAAGGCCGGAGACCCCGCTGCCGATCAGCCCCAGCACCAGGTTTCCGGTGCTGCCCTCGGTCATGAACCTGCCCACCAGCGACACCCCGGAAACCACCAGGGCGCCGGCCAGGATCACCACCGAACTGTGCCCCAGGCTGAAGGCGAATCCCACGCTGGTGGGATCCTGCCGCTGGGCCACGAACTTCCGCGTGGAATTGTCGATCGCGGCGAGGTGGTCCCAGTCGTAGCTGTGCTTGATGCCGGCCAGGTAGGCCGTGAGCACCAGTCCGAACGCCAACGGCTGCCCCGACGTTGCCGTGCCGGCAAGCAGAAGCACGACGGCGGCAAGATGCAGGACGCCCACCGCACCAAAGGTGGCCAGCAGGCGCGTCCGGAGCGGCAACTGCTCACGCTCGCGGTACATGGCTGCGAACTGGGTCAAGGTAGTCATCAGTACTTCCTGAGGTTCAGGGGCGCCTGGCCGTACCAGCGTTGACGGAGAAGGCCGCTGCAGCCACCCAGTAGCGTATTGAGTTTTTCGGTGCTGTGGGACAGGGACCGGAGCACCAGGGCCGTGATGCCGTCCATTGTGGCACTGAGCGAGACCCCTGTGTAGGCGTCGAACTTCTCCGCCAGCTGGTGCAGTTCGTCGGCGAGCGCCTGGTCCACGCGGGCGTCCACCACCACCAGAGAACCCAGGTGGCTGTAGCCCTCCATGTAGCCTGTGCCGGTGACGTCGTCGAGCGGCGGCCGGACCAGCAGGTTGTCCAAGGCGAGCAGGCGGGTGCCCGCTTCCGTTTCCACGCGGATCTCGTTGCGGAGCCGCAGCTCCTCGTACCGGAAGGAGGCCCCGTCCGGGGACCATCCCGGCGTGATCACCTCCGCCATCACCAGGCTCGACGTCGGCCGTACCGTGATGTAGGTGTTCTGCCGGTAACTGGCCTCCCGGTAGGCGATGACCTGGTCCGGCACCAGCTCCAGCCGCGAACCCTCCCCCAGCCGGACGCTCATGCGCTGCTCGGCAAAGGATCCCGGGGTCCGGTAGATCTTCGTCGCCGACTGCGTCGTGAGGAGCAGGTCAGCCCCGTCATCCACCCCCACGTCCAGAACGTAAAGGTCTGCCCCCAGATAAGCCCCGCCAGGATTCACGACGACGTAGCAAACCTGCCCGCTGTCATCCAGATAATGCGGCCGCAAAACCCGCAGGGCGCCCCGATGGTACTGATGCGCGGCCACGGACCGTCCGGCACGATGCTCGACCCGCAACGCAAGCTCACCCATGGGTTCCGGTGATTGAGCCGTCGCCGGTGATTGAGCCGTCGAGGGTGATTGAGCCGTCGCCGGTGATTGAACCTGTCGAAATCCCTGGGTCTCGACAGACTCAACCAGCGGATCCGCCGTCGTGCTCATTGGGCCAGGTCGAGCATCAGGACATCGCGCCGGATCCATTCAATGACGTGTTCGAGGCCTTCGTCCGTCTTGAGGTTCGTGAAGCAGAACGGCTTGGCGCCCCTGAACTCCCGCGAGTCCCGCTCCATGACTGACAGGTCCGCGCCGACGTGCGGGGCGAGGTCTGTCTTGTTGATGATGAAGAGGTCGGACTTGATCATGCCCTGGCCGGCCTTCCGCGGGATTTTCTCACCCTGCGCGACGTCGATGATGTACACCGAGAAATCCACGAGCTCGGGGCTGAAAGTGGCGGAGAGATTGTCGCCGCCGGACTCCACGAATATCACCTGCAGGTCCCGATGCCGCTGTTTGAGCTCCTCGATGGCGGCCGTGTTCATCGACGTGTCTTCGCGGATGGCGGTGTGCGGGCAGCCGCCGGTTTCGACGCCGATGATGCGGTCCTCGGGCAGGATGCCGTTGGCGGCGAGGATCTTGGCGTCCTCGATCGTGTAGATGTCGTTGGTGATGGCGGCCATGGAGATTTCCGCGCTCATGTGGCGGGTGAGCCGCTCCACGAGCTGGGTCTTCCCGGCGCCGACAGGGCCGCCGATGCCGATCTTGATGGGTTCAGTCATGATGTCCTCCTTTGAACTCAAAAGCACAGTTAGCTCATGAACATGCGGGCCCGCTGGCGCTCATGCCTCATCTGCGAAATCTCCAGCCCTGGGCTGACCGCCCCAAAGTCGTCCGGCGTCAGGCGGGCGGCCCGCCCGACGGCGGCAGCAACGGCGTCGTGCGCGTTCCGGAGCACGCGCTGTCCGGCGGTCTGCCCGAGCGGGATGGCGCGAACGGCGTTCTGCGTCAGGGACGTAACGGTGGCGAAAAGGTAGGCAGCGATCGCTTCCGCCGGCGGAACCCCAAGGGAACGGGCGACGACGGCGAACGCCAGCGGCTGATGGCCGGCGGCCCCGCCCCCGCTCACCAGCGCCCGGTACTCTGCGAGCTCGGGAGACGGGAACACCTCGGTGCCGATTTCCAGCAGCCGGGTGCCCATCTTGATGCTGGCCTCCCGCACCTGGCGCGGCAAAAGCTGCGCGGTCAGCAGGTCATCCAGCTCAGCCACAGGAACGCCGTCGTACAGGAACCGCATGGCCAGGGCATCCGAATAGGTCAGCTGTTGCGAAAGGAACGCCCCCAGCCACACCCCGAAGGACTCCTCGTCATGGACCAACCCCCGGTCGATGTAAGTCTCGAACCCCAGCGAGTGCGCGAACGCCCCGGTGGGAAGCGCGGAATCGGTCAGCTGCCGAAGCGCGAGCTGGTAGCCCCCGCTGATTGAGCCCGTCGAAATCTGGTCTCGACAAGCTCGACCGGCGGAATCCGAACTAGTGGGTGTGTTCGGCATGGCGGAAAGGCACTGGCATGACGCGTTCCTGGCGGGCGTAGGGCACTCCGACGTGTTTGAGGTAGTCCTCGACGGTGTGGTCGTACTGGCACACCATGACTTCGGCACCGTATTCAGAGGCCGCGTCGAAGAACTGCGCCTGTAGGTGCCGGTTGCCGAGGGAATGCGCCACCATGCCCATCTCGTGGATGCTCCGTGGGGCGATCACCAGGACGTCGGTGGGCAGCACGGAGACCACGATCATGTTGGTTTCGGCCAGGTGCAGCACGTCGCCGTCCCGGAGGTCGGCCGATCCTGCCGGAAGCCTGATGCCGATCTCGTTGCCGTGGTCGGTGGTGACGCGCTGGATGCGCTTGACCAGCTGGGCGCTGGGCAGCACCACCTGCTCCCGGTGCAGGCCCGCGTAAGACCCGGCGGGTTGCTCGTGCACATTGCCGAGGACTTTCTCGATGATCATCTGAGTCTCCTAGAAGAGGAAGTACCGCTGCGCCATGGGCAGAACGTCCGATGGCTCGCAGGTGACGTCCTCCCCGTCCACCGTCACCGCGTACGTTTCCGGGTCCACCTGGATCTCAGGCGTGGCGTCGTTGTACTTCAGGTCGGCCTTGGACAGCGAACGGATCCCGGACACTGGCCGGATGACCTTCGCCAGGCCCAGCTCCTCCGGCAGGCCGGCGTCGATCGCGGCCTGGGACAGGAAGGTGATGGAGGACTGCTGCAGAGCCTTGCCGAACGTGGCGAACATGGGGCGCATGGTGCGCGGCTGCGGTGTGGGGATGGACGCGTTGGCATCGCCCATCAGGGCGTAGGCGATCTGGCCGCCCTTCAGCACCAGCTCGGGCTTCACGCCGAAGAACGCGGGGTCCCACAGCACCAGGTCCGCGAACTTGCCTTCTTCCACGGAGCCGACGGAATCAGCCATGCCCTGCGCGATGGCCGGGTTGATGGTGTACTTCGCCACGTACCGCTTGAGGCGGAAGTTGTCGCTCTCCGCGGTGCCATGGGCAGCACCGGTGGGGTCCTTCAGGACGCCGCGCTGCTTCTTCATCTTGTCCGCAACCTGCCAGGTGCGGGTGATCACCTCCCCCACGCGCCCCATGGCCTGCGAGTCCGACGACGTGATGGCGAAGATGCCGAGGTCCTGCAGGACGTCCTCGGCCGCGATGGTCTCGGCACGGATGCGGGAGTCTGCGAAGGCCACGTCCTCGGGGATGTCCGGGTTGAGGTGGTGGCACACCATGAGCATGTCGAGGTGCTCTTCGATGGTGTTGCGGGTGTAGGGCAGCGTGGGGTTCGTGGAGGCGGGAAGCACGTTCGGCAGGCCGGCGATTTTGATGATATCCGGCGCGTGGCCGCCCCCGGCGCCTTCGGTGTGGAACGTGTGGATGACGCGCCCGCCGATGGCGCGGATGGTGTCCTCCACGAAGCCGCATTCGTTCAGCGTGTCCGTGTGGATGGCCACCTGTACGTCGTACTCGTCCGCCACCTTCAGTGAGGTGTCGATTGAGGACGTGGTGGAGCCCCAGTCCTCGTGGACCTTGAGGCCCACGGCGCCGGCACGGATCTGCTCGGCCAGCGGCTCGACGCTGGAGGCGTGCCCCTTGCCGAGCAGCCCGATGTTGACGGGAAGCCCCTCTGCGGCCTGTAGCATGCGCTGGATGTGCCATTTTCCGGGAGTGACGGTGGTGGCCTTGGTGCCTTCGGCGGGTCCGGTCCCCCCGCCTACCATGGTGGTCACACCGCTGCAGAGGGCAGCGGCCACCTGGTCTGCGGAGATGAAGTGGATGTGGGTATCCACTCCCCCGGCGGTGAGGATTTTGCGTTCCCCCGCAATGATTTCGGTGCTGGCGCCGATGACGATGTCCACGCCATCTGCGATCTGCGGGTTTCCGGCCTTGCCGATCCGAAAAATGTGGCCGTCCTTCAGCGCGACGTCGGCCTTGTAGATCCCGGTGTAGTCCAGCACCACCACATTGGTGATGACGGTGTCCGGCACGGCTCCCCCGTGGACGTCCCCGTCCCGGGTGGCCTGGCCGTTCTGGCCCATGCCGTCCCGGATGACCTTGCCGCCGCCGAACACCACTTCCTCGCCGTAGTTCGTGAGGTCCTTCTCGATCTCGAGGAACAGCTCGGTGTCCGCCAAGCGGATGGCGTCGCCCGTCGTCGGGCCGTAAAGGTCCGCATATTGCCTGCGGGACAATTCGAAACTCATTGCTGTCCGCCCTCCCGGTCAACGCCGTCCTGGTCAGTGGCCTCCCCGTCAGTGGCGGCCCCGTCAGTGGCGGCCCGGTCAGCATCGAGGCTGCCGTTCACCGCGTTGCTCAGGCCGAAAACCTCACGGCTGCCGGCCAGCCGAATCAGCCGGACAGTCTTCCGGTCGCCCGGTTCGAACCGCGCCGCGGTGCCGGCGGGGATGTCCAGGCGCCGGCCGTAGGCGGCGCCCCGGTCGAATTCCAGCGCCGGGTTCGCCTCCGCGAAGTGGTAGTGCGAGCCCACCTGCACGGGCCGGTCACCGGTGTTGAGGACGACGGCGTCGATCGCCTCCCGGCCCGCGTTGATGGCCAGCGGTTCAGGACGCAGGACGTACTCTCCGGGAATCATGGCGCCCTATCGGATGGGGTTGTGGACGGTGACGAGCTTGGTGCCGTCAGGGAAGGTGGCCTCGATCTGGACATCGTGGATCATCTCCGGCACGCCCTCCATGACGTCGTCGCGGCTGAGCAGCGTGGTGCCGTAGCTCATGAGTTCGGCCACGGTGCGGCCGTCCCGGGCACCCTCGATCAGTTCATAGCTGATGATCGCCACGGCTTCGGGGTAGTTGAGTTTGAGCCCGCGCTCCTGCCGCCTGCGGGCGAGGTCGGCGGCGACCACGATCATGAGCTTTTCCTGCTCACGGGGCAGCAGATGCATGAGGATCCCTTCAATGGCCTGGGGGGTCGGCGTGGGACCCAGACTAAACGGCATTCGTTTCCGCCACGTTTCAGAAGTGTCAGGCGGCCCCTTAGCGGCCGCCTCAGCGGCCTCCGCTGAGCCTGGCGAGGATCTCATCGCTCGACTGGACCGGCTGGCGGTACGTGGTGGACAGGATCCGCAGCATGTCCGCTGCGTCCTGGCTGTCCTCTGAGGCCATGGCGTCCTCCGCGTACGTGACCCGGATGTTGTGGGCGAACGCGTCGGCGCCGGTTTGGGCGATGCAGTTGTGCGTGGAGACACCGGACAGCACCACTTCGTCGGCACCCCAGTTCCGCAGCCGGGACAGCAGGTTGGTGCCAATGAATGCGCTGTCCCGCGTCTTGCTCAGCTGCGGCAGGCCGTCGGTGGCGAGGCCGGGCACAGCCTCGGCCTGCTTGCTGCCGCGGAAAATAAAGCCCTGGTCGTCGTCGAGCATGCTCAGCGTCCATGTGGATTTGTCCCGCTCGTGCTCGGTGCCAACCAGCAGCGCCTTGTGTCCGCTGGACGTGAACCCGTCCAGCAGCCTGTTGCAGGCGGTGACCAACCGCTCCCGCTGGGCTGCCAGTTGCGGCGCTTCGAAGTAAGCGTTCTGCATGTCGATGATGAGCAGGGCAATCATGGGATCCGCCTTTCCTGTACTAAGAAATCTATGGTGCAGAGGCCCGGACCCTCAAGCGAAAATCCGCTTCCATATGCACGCCTGCGGCGGCCTTTTCGGCCCCCTCGATCCGGTTGATCAGCAGCTGCACGGACCGCTCGGCGATCTCGTCCATGCCGGGTGCAACAGTGGTCAGCGACGGAGACGAGAACCGCGCCTCGTCGATGTCGTCGAACCCGGCCACGGCTGCGTCCTCGGGCACCCTGACCCCGCGGAGCAGCAGTTCGTGCATTGCGCCCAGAGCCAGGGCGTCGTTCAGTCCAAAGACGGCGTCGAACGGCTGGCCGCTGTCGAGGAGCCTGCCCACCCCCGACGCACCACCATCCCGGCGCCACTCCGAGGGAACAATCAGAGCCGGAGCAAAGTCCACCCCTGCGTCAGCCAGCGCCTCGCGGTACCCGGCCAGCCGAAGCCCGGGCGAACCGGCACGGTCCCCGGGAGAGGCACCGATCACCGCAATACGACGCCGCCCTCCCGCCAGCAGGTGGGCTGTCATGGCCTTGGCAGCTCCCACATTCTTCATGGTGACGAGGTCGAACCGGGGGTCGTCGATGTGCTCGCCGAGCATCACCAGGGGTTTGGTGCCGCGGCGGGCGGCGGCCACGGCGTCCGCGTCGAGCACCAGCGGCGTGAACAAGAGGCCATCCGTCAGCTGGCTCAGGGATCCTTGCAGCGCGGTGAGCTCGTTGGCCCTGGTTCCCGCAGACTGCTCGACCAGGACGCGGTAGTCCCTGGCGGCTGACACAGTCATGAGCTTCGAAGCAAGCTCCGCGTAGTACGGCACGGAGAGGTCGGACACCACCAGGCCCAGCATGCGGGACTTACCGGAACGCAGGCTCCTCGCCGTCAGGTTGGCCTCATAGCCAAGCTCGGCGATGGCGTCCAGCACCTTCTGCCGGGTGGCCGGTCTGATGAACTCATAGTTGTTGAGCACATTCGACACGGTTTTCAGGGAAACTCCGGCCGCGCGGGCAACATCGTTCATTGTCACGGCCATGCAGGGCCCCTTTCGCGGCAAACGTCCACTCGGATATTTCTCTTTCGGTACATCGTTGCAGACTGCAGGCCGCCCCGCCCGTCAAGAATTTCCCAAGGTGGGTCCCCCACCCTGTCTGCAAGGTCTCTTGGCTCTGGGGCCAGGCAACGGCGCCTGGTCCCAGCGACAACCGGCGGTGTCCTCATAAGCGGCGGCCACCGGCGGGACCGGTCCGGAAGCGGTGGCCTCTTAAGCGGCGGCGGTCACCACCCGGGGCGGCCTCCAAGGGCCGCGGCAGGACAGGGTGGGGATCGTTGCGGCAGAAGGGGGCCGAATTGTTGCAGGGTGCAGGGGGGTCCATCGAGGGATTACCCCCGTCAGAACGGCAGTTTGCTCTTGTGGTTTCCCATCGTGCCCGCACACTGTACCGGGGTTCCGTTCCCCGGCGCGGAGGCGGGGGTCCCGAACCGGTTGGAGGCGCCGAAGGCCGGGGGTCCGGCCTGGAGTTCCTGGCCCGGCTCGGTTCGGGACCCGTCCGCATCACTTCGGACGTTATCGCGGACGTGGACGGTGTCGCGGGAGCAGTTGTGCTTGCCACGTGCAACAGGTTCGAGGTCTATTGCGACGTCGAACCGGCTGCGGATCCGGACATCACCAGGAGGCGCGTGCTGGGCCTCATCAGCGCGTGCTCGGGTGTTTCCCCCGAGGAACTCGGCAGTGCCCTGGACTGCCTGACCGGCGCAGCCATGACCGAGCACCTCTTCTCGGTGGGTGCCGGCCTTGACTCGGCAGTGGTGGGCGAACGGGAAATCGCCGGGCAGCTGCGCCGTTCGCTTGCCTCGGCCCAGGAGACCGGAGCTGCCAGCGGACCACTGGTCCGGCTTTTCCAGGCAGCCTCCCGCGCCGCCCGCGACGTTGGATCGCTGACGGCCCTGGGTGAGGCCGGCCGGTCCATGGTGTCCGTTGCGCTGGACTTGGTCCTCTCAACGCTGGGATGCCGGGACCTATCCGGCCTGTCAGTGGTGGTCATCGGCACCGGCGCCTACGCCGGATCCACCCTTGCCCTCCTGGCGGCACGGGCATGCCCGGCAGTATCCGTGTTTTCCTGGTCCGGACGGGCCGAAGCCTTTGCATCAGCCCGGGGCGCCACCGGCCTGACCACCGAGGATCTGCCCGCTGCCGTCCGCGGAGCGGACGTGGTGATCGGCTGCAGCGGGCGCGGACCCAGGCTCAGCTCCGAGGACTTCCGCAACTTCCGGCGGGGCGCCGCCGCACCACTCGTCGTCGTCGACCTCGCCCTCAGCCGGGACTTCGAACCGGAAGCAGGCGAACTGCCAGGGCTTGACCTCATCACGCTGGAGCATGTGCGGCTGGCCTCGCCGCGTGAACAAACCGATGCCGTCCGGCGTGCCCGTGAGCTCGTCCGGCAGGCCGCCCTGCGCTTCGAGGAGGACCGGCAGGTGCGGCTCCTTGATCCGGCGGTCGTGGCGCTGCGCGAACACATGCAGTCGGTACTGGCGGGTGAAGTGGCCCGGGTGAAGAACCAGCACGGCTGCACGGCCACGGCCGAAGCGGTGGAATTTGCCCTGCGCCGGGTGGTACGGCAACTCCTGCATGTTCCCACGTCGAGGGCGCGCGAGCTGGCGGCGGCCGGCCGGCAGGACGAATACACCGCTGCCCTTGAAACGCTGTTCGGGCTGGACGTGACCGCGGGCATGGAAGCTCAGGCCAGCGGGAGGAAAACCAGCCTGGCCGTCGAAGCGGAAAAGGTCCCCCCGGGCTGCCCGGCACGGGAGTGTCAAGGCCTTCTTGCCCGGGAGGACGCCCTGCCGGCAGCGAGCTAGCCGGAAATAAAAAGTCCCCGGATTCCTGTTGCCAGGAAGCCGGGGACTTTCCACTCTTCGCTAAAAGAGTGGGCCCTGTGGGGATCGAACCCACGACCCACGGATTAAAAGTCCGATGCTCTACCAACTGAGCTAAAGGCCCAAACTGCCTGCCGAAATGCGGACTTCAAGAGCCTGCACACGCGAAACAGTTCCAGTCCATTTCTGGACGTTTAATACTGTACCCCAGACGGTGGCGACTTCAGCACGGCGCCGCGCCGCCGTCGTCGAACGTGTCTTTGCCGGGAGACAGCAGGGTTTCCGGCGGCCGGTCCAGGACGGACGGACGCCGGAAGGGACGCTCGATTCCGGTTCCTTGCAGGAGTAGCGTGGGACCATGAGCCAGAGAGCAGGAACCAGCGGCCCGGGCGGGGCGGAGCGGCACCACAAACCGAAGCCTTTTGCGCCCATTGATTTCGAGCCTTTCGCAGGCGGCGCCGATCCGGCGCGTGTCTCGGAAGCTGCGCACCTGGCCGCCCAGGCCTTGGTGCGCCACGGGCGGGACAGCGATGATCCCGTCATCACCAAACGGCTGGTCAAACTGGCCGACGAGCAGGGCCTTGAAGCGATAGCGGAAATGTGGGCGGAAAGCCCGGCCCGCTCGCTGCCCGGTGCGCTGTGGCGGCTGTATGCCCTCCGCGCGGCAACGGTGCAGGATCCCGAGCGCATCTCCGTTTATTTCAAGGCGGGCAAGGACACCGCCCAGGTCTCCAACGTGGTGGCCGGTGCTGCCGAGCCGCCGGGCGCCGATGAAATGAAGACCATGGCCGACGCCATCCTGTCCGGGGCCTTCGACGGCGACTTCGACGTGGCGCTGGAGCGGTCCGCCGCGTTCTGCCGCGTGGTGGCGCTGGGCCAGGCCACGCTGGCGGACGGCGCGGAGCATTCCAACGAGAGCCACGCGCGCAAGCTGACACGGAACTCCCACCTGCTCGTCAAGACCGCTGAGGACCTCGAACACGCCGCCAACGCGTGGCGGCTGGGTGAGCTGGACTGACCCATCAGGCCCGATCTGTCAATGTTGACTTGCTCCAGCCAAAGTAGAAGACTGAAATAGGTGCCGAACCGCGAAACCCCCGGGCTTCAACATTTAGCCGCCTAGAGCGGCCTACCGCCGAGAGGCGTATCCGGTTCGGCACCATTTTTATGCCCCAACGCAGGTGCCGGTAAAGTACTGACTAGCTGCGGCTCGGACGTCAAGTCAAAAACTCCCGCGGTGTCCCGCCCTGACGATCCTCCGGAGACCGGTACTCATGAAGCTGCGCCTTTTTCCCCAGGAGCCCGCAGGCCTGAACCTTCTTTCGCAGCTGGCCCGGCAGATCGTGTTTGCCAGTGCCACCATGGCTGAAATCCTGGGTGCGCCGGCCACAGAACACCACCGGCTGGTGGAGGACATGCACAACCACGAGGCGAAGTCGGCCGAGCTGCACTTCGCCTTGCTGACGCACATGCGCACCAGCTTTGTGAATCCGCTCCCCCGCGAGGACATGTACGCCCTGTCGCAGAGCCTGAACGAAGCTATTGAGAAGCTGGACGCCGCGGCCGAACTGGTGGCGCTCTACAAGCTGGACCGCCTGCCCAAGCGCGCCGCCGACCAGCTGGAGATCATCAGCAGGCAGGCCGAACTGACAGCGGACGCCATGCGCAGGCTGAACAACCTGGACGACCTTGAGGATTACTGGATTGAGGTCCTGCGCCTGGCCAAACGGGCCGAACGGACCCACCGCATATGGGTCGCGGACATGCTCAAGGACATGAAGCCCACCCAGTACGCCCGCCACCGCGACATCGCCAACCAGCTGGTCGACGTCACCAAGAACATGCGCCGCATCGCCACCCAGGTGGGCAGCATCATCGTCAAGGAATCATGAGGTGACGCTGTTCATCTTCGCCCTGGTGGTGCTCCTTAGCGCGGCATTTGCCTTCATCAACGGCTTCCGGGACGTGTCCACCTCCGTGGCCCTGGCAGTGCGCACGCGCGCCCTGACCCCCACCATCGCCGTCCTTCTGGCCGCCCTGTTCAACCTCATAGGTTCCCTTCTAAGCGCCGGACTGGCGGTGGCCATCAGCCAGAACTGGGTTGTTCTCCCGGCGGGGGACAGCGGCCTGACCATTATCCTCGCGGGCCTGGCCAGCGCGTGCGCCTGGGGCATTTTCCTGTGGTGGCGCGGAATTCCTTCCTCCTCCACGCATGCCCTGGTAGGTGGACTGGCGGGTGCTGGTACCGCCAGCGTCGTAGTGGGCGGCAACTCGGTGGGCGGCGTGGACCAGTCGCTCCTGTTCCAGGTGGTCCTCCCCCTGGCCCTCTCGCCTGTTATTGCCTTCGTCGCCGCCTACCTGCTGGTGTTTCCTGTGACCTGGGCTGCGCGCTATACCCAGCCGAGCGTGGTCAACAAGAGGTTCCGGGCCGCACAGTCCATTGCTGCCGGCGCCGTAGCCTTTGGCCACGGGCTGCAGGACGGCCAGCGGATCAGCGCTGTACTCATCCTGGCGCTGCTGGCCGCCGGCTATTCCGACGGCGGTTCGCTTCCCCTGTGGGTGGCGCTGCTGTCCGCGGCCATGATTACGGTGGGCACCCTGTTTGGCGGCTGGCGCATCTCCCACACCATCGGCTACCGGCTCACCCGGATCGATCCGCTGCGCGGTGTGGTGGCCCAGGGCTTCAGCGCCCTGCTGCTGTTTATTGGCGCGATCGGGCTGCACTGGCCCGTTTCCACCACGCACACGGTGACGTCCTCCGTGCTCGGCGCGGGCGAAAACCAGCAATTCGCCACCACCCACCGCAAACTGGTGACCCGGATCCTGTCCCTGTGGGTCCTGACGCCGGTAGCCACGGCCTCTGGAGCCTTCGTCCTCGAGCTCGCGATGTCGCCGCTCATCGGCGCGTAAAAAAGCAAACGCGGGGTCAGTTACCGCCTGTCCGGACCTCCGGGAAGGGCGATAAGTGACCCCGCGTCGCGTGTGCGGCTGGCTGGGCCCACGGCCGCAGGGGTCCCCGGCCGAGCGTGCGAGCCTGGGGTGCGGCTGGCTGGGCCCACGGCCGCAGGGGTCCCCGGGCGAGCGTGCGAGCCTGGGGTGCGGCTGGGTGGGCCCACGGCCGCAGGGGTCCCCGGGCGAGCGTGCGAG